>CAZXAS010000050.1:0-15121 GCA_964638185.1 uncultured Steroidobacteraceae bacterium
GCGCTGCTAGACTCGGGCCCCCTCGCGGGGTCCGCCATGCCCATTCGCCTCCTGCCCGACAACCTGGTGAACCAGATCGCTGCCGGCGAGGTGGTCGAGCGGCCGGCGTCGGTGGTCAAGGAGCTGGTCGAGAATGCGCTCGACGCCGGCGCCACGCGGGTGACGGTCGAGGTGGAGCGCGGCGGGGTGCAGCTCATCCGGGTGCGTGACGATGGCTGCGGCATCGCCGCCGCCGAGATGCCACTGGCGCTCGCCCGCCACGCCACCAGCAAGATTGCCTCGCTCGACGATCTCGCGGCCGTGTCGTCGCTCGGATTCCGCGGCGAGGCGCTGCCGTCGATCGCCTCGGTGTCGCGCTTGAGGCTGGTGTCGGCGACGGCAGGCGCCTCGGCGACGGAAGTGACCGCGGTGGAGGGCGAGTTGGCCGCCCCGCGCGCTGCCGCCCACCCGCAGGGCACGACCGTGGAAGTGCGTGAGCTGTTCTACAACGTTCCGGCGCGTCGCAAGTTCCTGCGCGCGGAATCGACCGAGTACCAGCATGTCCTGAGGACGCTGACCCGCCTGGCCCTGTCGCGCTTCGATGCCGGGTTCACCCTCAATCACAATCGCCGAGAGGTGCTGAACCTCGCCCCGGCGCCAGGTCGCGAGGCCCGCGAGGAGCGGGTGGCGCACCTGGTCGGCGCCGAGTTCATGCAGCAGGCCCTGCACCTCGAGCATGCCGCGGGCGGCCTTTCGCTGACGGGCTGGATCGCGCTGCCCACGTTCGCGCGCAGCCAGCCTGACCAGCAGTACCTGTTCGTCAACGGACGCATGGTTCGCGACCGGTTGCTCGGCAATGCCGTGCGCCTCGCTTATCGCGACGTCCTGTATGGCGGCCGGCACCCGGCCTATGTGCTGTACCTCGAGCTCGACCCGCGGGAAGTCGACGTCAATGCCCATCCGCAGAAGCTGGAGCTTCGCTTCCGGGACGGCCGCCACGTCCACGACTTCCTGTTCCGCAGTGTCAGCCAGGCGCTCGCGACGACCCGCCCGGACCATGAACGGCACGGATCGGCGGACCTGGCGGGCCTCGGCATCCGGCCGGCCGCCAACGATTCCGCGCTGCCGCTGGCGCTCGGCGAGCCGCGTGCCGGAAGCGACTGGACGCTGCTGGCGCGAGGCGCGCCCGCTGCCGTGTCGCCGGAGGCAGCGGCCGCGACGGTCCCGCCGCTCGGCTATGCAGTCGCGCAGCTGCACGGCGTGTACATCCTCGCCGAGGCCCGCGACGGGCTGGTGCTGGTGGACATGCACGCCGCGCACGAGCGCGTCCTGTACGAGCGCATGAAAGCGGCCAGGTCGAGCGGCTCGGCGCCCCGCCAGCCCCTGCTCGTGCCCGCGATCGTCGAGGTCGGGGAGGCGGAGGCCGCGCTCGCGGAAGCAGAGCAGGACGCGCTCGCGGCCGCCGGGCTCGTCGCCGATCGTGTCGGGCCGGCGCGCCTCGCCGTGCGCGAGGTCCCGGCGGCACTTGCCGGCCAGGACATCGCGCCGGTGCTGCGCGACGCGCTCGCCGACCTGGCGCTGCACGGCGCGAGCCATCGCATCGAGGAGCGCCAGGACGAACTGCTGGCGAGCATCGCCTGCCGCGCGGCGGTGCATGCGCATCGCAACCTGTCGCTGCCGGAGATGAACGCGCTGCTGCGCGAAATGGAGCGCACCGAGCGTGCCGACCAGTGCAACCACGGCCGGCCGACCTGGACCCGGCTGTCGCTCGCCGAACTCGACCGGCTCTTCCTGCGGGGCCGCTGAGGGTGGACGCGCCCGCGATCCTGCTGATGGGCCCGACCGGGGCGGGCAAGACCGAGCTCGCCGTCGAACTCGTCGCACGCCTGCCGCTCGAGATCGTCAGCGTCGATTCGGCGATGGTGTATCGCGGCATGGATATCGGCACGGCCAAGCCGTCGCTGGAACTCCGCCAGCGGGCGCCGCATCACCTGGTCGACATCCTCGACCCGGCGGAGCGCTATTCGGCCGGGCGTTTCCTGGCCGACGCGCGGGCCGCGATGACGGACATCCGCAGCCGCGGCCGCGTGCCGCTCCTGGTCGGCGGCACCATGCTGTATTTTCGTGCGCTGCAGTCGGGCCTCGCGGCCATGCCCGTGGCGGATCCGCTCCTGCGCCGCCAGATCGACGCGAGAGCCGCGGTCGAGGGCTGGCCAGCGCTCCATGCCGAGCTTTCACGACAGGACCCCGAGGCCGCCCGGCGGATCGCGCCGAACGACCGGCAACGCATCCAGCGGGCGCTCGAGGTCATCTCCCTGACCGGCACCACCCTGAGCGATCGGCGGCGGGAGGATCTCAAGGGGGCATCGCGGCCGCAGGACCTGAAGCTGGTGCTGGCCCCTGCCGACCGGCAGGCGCAGGCCGGGCGCATTGCCAGGCGTTTTGCGCGAATGATGGAACTTGGGCTCCTCGACGAGGTTCGAAGGCTGCATGAACGGGGAGACCTGGACACCGACCTGCCGGCCATCCGGGCGGTCGGCTATCGGCAGCTGTGGGACCACCTGGAAGATCGGACCAGCCTGGAGCTGGCCGTGAGCCGGGCGGTCGTCGCCACCCGGCAGCTGGCGCGCCGGCAGCTGACCTGGCTCAGGGCCGAACCGGCCTGTGACTGGCTCGATGCTCTTGATCCGGCCACGACCGGCCGCATGATTGACCGCGTGGCGGGCTGGCTCCAAGACCCCGCCCGGCGCGAACTGATAAAATAGGCACCCTCCACGACACTCGACATAATGGCGTGTACAACGGGTCGAAAGCTACGGAAGGCCAGACCCTTAACATAACAACGCCGCCGGCAACAATTCATAGCAAGAACAAGGAGATATCACGATGGCGAAAGGTCAGTCTCTGCAGGACCCGTTCCTGAACGCGCTGCGCAAGGAACGCATCCCCGTGTCCATCTACCTGGTCAACGGGATCAAGCTGCAGGGCCAGATTGATTCGTTCGATCAGTTCGTCGTGCTGCTCCGCAACACGGTGAGCCAGATGGTCTACAAGCACGCCATCTCGACGGTCGTGCCGGCGCGCAACGTCCGACTGCCCAGCGAAGACGGCGCTCCGGCCAAGGAAGGCGAGCCGGAGTGATCAGGCCTCGACTGCATGGGCAGCCCGATTGATTGAGCGCCCCGACAGTGGTGAGCGGGCGGTGCTGGTACGCCTCGGGCTCGGACAGCCGGCGAGCCCGGAGGAGCTGAGCGAGTTCGAGGCGCTGGCGGTCTCCGCCGGCGCCATCCCGGTCGCAACCGTGACCGGCAGCCGGCGGGTGCCCGATCCGCGGTATTTCGTCGGCAGCGGCAAGGCCGAGGAGATCCGCGACGTCGCGGCCGGATGTGAAGCAGAGGTCATACTGGTCGACCACGCGCTGTCACCGAGCCAGGAGCGCAACCTCGAGAAGCTCACCGGCCGGCGCGTGCTCGACCGGGCTGGACTGATCCTCGACATCTTCGCCCAGCGGGCCCGCAGCGCCGAGGGCAAGCTCGAGGTGGAACTGGCGCAGCTGCGGCACCTTTCGACGCGCCTGGTTCGTGGGTGGACCCACCTCGAGCGGCAGAAGGGCGGCATCGGCCTGCGTGGCCCGGGCGAGACGCAGCTCGAGACCGACCGTCGCCTGCTGGCCCGGCGCATCAAGACGCTGAGCGGACGACTCGACTCGCTGGCCCGCCGGCGCGACACCGGCCGCGCCGTCAGGAAGCGCGTGCCGGTGCCGGCGATCGCGCTCGTCGGGTACACCAACGCCGGCAAGTCGACACTGTTCAACCGGCTCACCGGCAGCAGCGCGTACGCTGCCGACCAGTTGTTCGCCACGCTGGACCCGACCGTACGGCGCGTCGTGCTGCCGCATACGCCGGAGCTGGTGCTGGCCGATACCGTCGGGTTCGTGCGCGACCTGCCGCACGAACTGGTGGCCGCGTTCCGCTCGACCTTGCTCGAGGCGCGTGACGCCGACCTGCTGCTGCACGTCGTCGACGCCTCCGATCCGGGTCACGCGGAACGCGCGGCCCAGGTGGACGAGGTCCTGGATGGCATCGGCGCAGGCGCCATCCCGACCCTGCGCGTATTCAACAAGGTCGACCGCATCGGACGTCCGGCCATGGCCGAGCGCGGCGAGGACGGCCGCGTATCGCGGGTCTGGCTCAGTGCGGCGAGCGGGCAGGGCGTCGAGCTCCTTCAGGCCGCGCTGCAGGAGCGCTTCGGCGGCGCCGCGCGCCGCTTCCTGGTGGCGCTCGGACCGGCGCAGGGCAGGGCTCGTGCCCGCCTCTACGAGAGCGGACTGGTGCGGCAGGAGGCCCAACGCCCGGACGGCGGGTGGCACATCGAGGTCGAGGCAGCGCGCGAAGAGCTCGACGACCTCTGTGCCAGTGTCGACGTCGACGTCGAGACCAGCGTTTCGCCTTGTTTGCACTTGGGCGGGTTCGTAGAATCCCCACGCGCCGCGACGCCTGACGCGGCTTGAACGACTTCCCCTTTCTCTCCCCGAGCGATCGACATGCCCTGGAATGACTCCGGCAAGAACGAGAACCCCTGGCAGCGCAAGCCCGAGCAGGGACCGCCGGACCTCGACGAGGTCGTGCGCAACCTGCAACGGCGGCTGAAGTCCATGTTCGGCGGGCCGTCCGGCCCGCGGCCGGTCGATGGCGGTGCCGGCGGCAGCGGCGGCGCGCGGGGCATCAACATCGGCTACGTCGCCATCATCGCGATCGTGCTTTGGGCAGCCACCGGCGTGTACCAGAACGATGCGGCCGAGCGCTCGGTGATCCTGCGCTTCGGCGAGTACGTCGAGACCACGCAGCCGGGCCTGCGCTGGCACCTGCCGTGGCCGATCGAGCGGCGCCTCGTCGTGAACGTCGCCGAATTCGTGAGCTACACGGACGAGACCCAGATGCTGACCCAGGACGAGGCCCTGGTCGAGATCGACTTGGCGGTGCAATACCGCCGGGCCGACCCGGTCCAGTTCGCCTTCCAGGTCCGCGAGCCGGAGGACACGCTCAAGGAAGTGAGCGAGAGCGCCATCCGCGAGGTCATCGGGCAGAGCAAGCTGGACTTCGTGCTCGAGGAAGGCCGCCAGCAGATCTCGCAGAACACGAAGGACCTGATCCAGCGCACGGTGTCCTCCTACAACACCGGGCTCGAGGTCATCAGCGTCAACGTGCAGGGCGTGCAGGTCCCGAAGGAGGTCGAGCCGGCGCAGAAGGACGCGATCAAGGCCCGCGAGGACCGCGAACGCGCCTCGCTCGCCGCGCAGACCTACGCCAACGACATCCTGCCGAAGGCGCGCGGCCTCGCGGCGAGCCAGCTCGAGGCGGCGCGTGCGCACCGCGAGCGCGTCGTCGCGGAGGCGGACGGCAAGAGCACGCGCTTCGCGGCGCTGGCCGCGGAGTACGAACGCGCGCCCGACGTGACCCGCAAGCGGCTCTACCTGGAGACCATGGAAGAGGTGCTCGCCGCGTCCTCCAAGGTCATCGTCGATACGGATGGCACCGGGAACATGCTCTACCTGCCGCTCGACAAGCTGATCGAGCAACGGCCGGGCCCGCGCGGCACGGTGACGGTCGAGGCACCGGGCAGCGTTCGCTCCGAGATGGACGGGCAGGCCGAGCCTGCCGATCCGCGGGCACGGGGGAGCCGCTGATGAACAACCGTATCGTGGCACTGGTGGTGGCGGTCGCGGCGACGCTGATCGTCGTCTCCAACAGCGTGTTCCAGGTCGACGAAACCCAGCTCGCGGTGAAGTTCCGCTTCGGCGAGATCGTGCGCTCGGACTACGACCCGGGCCTGCACTTCATGATGCCGTTCGTGAACAACGTGCGCCATTTCGACCGCCGCGTGCTGACACGCAATTACCCCGCCGAGCAGTTCCTGACCAGCGAGGGCAAGATCCTCAACGTCGACTTCTACGTGAAGTGGCGCATCGCCGACGCCGCGCAGTACTACCAGTCGACCAGCGGCGGCGACGAGAGCGTCGCGGCCAGCCGCCTCGCGGAGATCGTCAAGGACGGCCTCAAGGGCGTCATCGCCCAGCGCACGATCCAGCAAGTGGTGGCGGCGCCCCGATCCGAGTTCATCGGCGACATCCTGCAGGTGGCCGGCGCGTCGGTCGGACAGCTCGGCATTGCGCTCGTCGACGTGCGGGTCAAGCGCATCGACCTTCCCGACGACGTGCTCGACTCGGTGTTCAACCGCATGCGCCAGGACTTCGCACGCCAGGCCTCGCAGCTGCGCGCGGAGGGCGACGAGCAGGCACAGGTGCTGCGTGCGGCGGCCGACCGCGAACGCACGGAGCTCCTGGCCCAGGCCACCCGCGAGGCCGAGAAGATCCGCGGCGAGGGCGACGCGACCGCGGCGAAGATCTACTCGGACGTCTATCGCAGGAACCCGGAGTTCTACGCGTTCCACCGCAGCATGGAGGCCTACCGGCGGGCAATCGGCCGCGGCGACGACATCATGGTGCTCGCGCCGGACAGCGAGTTCTTCCGCTACATGAAGCAGTCGGACCGCTGACCGCGCCGTGCAGATCGACTGGCAGGACCTGGCGACCGCGTTCGCGCTGTACCTGGTGATCGAGGGCATCCTGCCGTTCCTGAGCCCGCAGGGCATGAAGCGCGCGATGGCCGCCTTTTCGTCGATGCCGGACGCGCAGTTGCGGGTGGCCGGTCTCGCGATGATGGCGAGCGGCGTGGCGTTTCTCTGGCTGGTCCGTTCCTGAGGCAACGAGATGGGCAGGATCGTCGTCATCATCGGCGCGCAGTGGGGCGACGAAGGCAAGGGCAAGATCGTCGATCTCCTGACCGAGCGGGTCACCGCGGTGGCGCGCTTCCAGGGCGGGCACAACGCCGGGCACACGCTGGTCATCGGCGGCAAGAAGACCGTCCTGTCGCTGATTCCCTCGGGCGTGCTGCGCGAGCAGGTGCAGTGCTTCATCGGCAACGGCGTGGTGCTGTCGCTTCCGGCACTGTTCCAGGAAGCGGACATGCTCGTCGCGCGCGGCGTCCCGGTGTTCGATCGGTTGCGGATCAGTCCCAACTGCCCGTTGATCCTCGAGTCGCACGTCGCACTCGACCTGGCGCGGGAACGCGCCCGCGGCGCCAATGCCATCGGCACCACCGGCCGCGGCATCGGGCCGGCGTACGAGGACAAGGTGGCGCGCCGTGCGGTCAGGGTCGCGGACCTGTTCCAGCGGGAGAAGTTCGCGGCCAAGCTCGGCGAGGTCCTTGATTTCCACAACTTCGTCCTGCAGCACTATTTCCGCGAGCCGGCGGTGGACTTCCAGAAGGTCCTGGAGGACTGCCTGTCGCGCGTCGAGCGCGTGAAGCCCCTGGTCGCCGACGTGGCGCAGCAGCTGGCGACGATCCGCGACGCCGGCGGCACGGTGCTGCTCGAGGGCGCGCAGGGCGCGCTGCTCGACGTCGATCATGGCACCTACCCGTACGTGACCTCGTCGAACACGGTGGCGGGCAATGCCTCGGTCGGTACCGGGCTCGGCGCACGCGACATCGACTACGTGCTCGGCATCATCAAGGCCTACACCACCCGGGTCGGCGCCGGGCCGTTCCCGACGGAGCTCTTCGACGAGTGCGGCGAGCATCTCTCGCGCGTCGGCCAGGAGTTCGGCGCCGTCACCGGCCGGCCGCGCCGCACTGGCTGGTTCGATGCCGTGGCACTGAAGCGCTCCATCCTCAACAACGGCATCTCCGGCCTGTGCGTCACCAAGCTCGACGTGCTGGACGGCCTCGATACCATCCGCCTGTGCACGGGATACCGCGACGGCGACACGCTGCGCGACACGCCGCCGCTCCTGGCGGACGAGTACGCGCGCTGCGAACCGGTCTACGAGGACGTGCCCGGCTGGAAGGAGTCGACCGTAGGGATCACGGCCTGGGCATCGTTGCCGGGGGCGGCACGCCGCTATCTCGAACGTCTCCAGGAACTGTGTGGCGTGCCGATCGACATCGTCTCCACCGGTCCGGACCGGACGCAGACCATCGTCCTGCGCCATCCCTTCGGCTGATCGCGGGCGTACTAGGCCGTCCGTCCGCCCTTGGCGGCCGTTGCCGCGGTCGGCTCCCCGGCGAGCGCCGCCGGCACGTTGCCGGCGAGGATCTCGCCCATCAGGCGGGATTCGCGGCTCGTGATCGCCTCGAGGAAGTCCCCCGCGCCCTTCATGCGGCGAAAGGCCTCGTAGCCACGCTCGAGGAAGTCCTGCAGCAAGCCATAGCCGGCGGCATGCGCCGGACCACGCGCCAGCCGGACGGCCAGGCCGACTTCGGGGCGGTGCGCGATCGAGTCGAGCAACCCGCCGATCTCGCCGACAAGCTCGATCTGGCGCCGGCGGTCGTCGCTGCGGCCCGCGGCGCGGTACGCGGCCGCGTACGCCGCTGCCTCGGGCAGGTCCCGGCCGGGCAGTCGCGCGGCGGTGGCGGTATCGAGCTCGATGGTGAGCACATGCAGTTCGAAGGCGTGCGCCAGGGCGCCGAGCGCCGCGGCAGGGAGGAATCGCTGCAGCTTGCCCAGCGCCTTGATGATCTGGTCGTCGCGCGCGGTGAGGTCCTGTGGGCCGTACAGGTCGTCCAGGAAGAAGTCGACGGCCGCACGATGACGCGGCGTCCGGCGCAGGTCGGCATAGGTGGCCGCGAGGCGTCTCGCCTGGAAGGCGGCCAGCGCGGCCATGCGCGCCGCGAGCCCGGGATCCGACGCCGCCCGCCGGCGCGCCGCGTGATAGCGCTCCATCAGCGCCGTCAGTTGCTCGCGCGCCTGGTCGCGATTCATGCAATGATCCGGTCCGCGGGTCTCGGCGCTCGCCTCATGCCAGGCGGGCGACCACCTGTTCCAGCCGGTTGAGCGTCCGGCCGAGGTCACGAAGGACATGGGCATTCGCGAGTCGCTGGCGCTCCAGCGCCTGGTGGAAGCTGCGATGGCGGTCGCGCAGCACGTCGAGGCGCAGGCGCAGGCCGTGGCGCGCCAGCACCGGTGCCAGCGCCGCCGCATTGCGCCTCAGGTCGCTGCGCGTGCGCTGGTAGGCGTGGTCGACCAGGCGCCGCCGGTCCGCGTAGCGGAACACGTTGGCGAAGAACATCCTGGCGTCGTCGCGATCGGGCTCGAACAGCAGGATGTCCGCCTGCGGGTAGCGCGTGCGGTAGCCGGCCATGCCGACCTGCATGCGCGACTGGATCAGCGACCGGAACGTCTGGCCCAGCACCACGGGCAGGCCGCGGTCGGTGACGGACTCGTCCGCGCGCCTGCGGCCGCCGGCCGAGGCGTCATAGGCGACGAGCGGATTGATGGCAAAGACCAGGTCGGCGCCGGCCTCGAGCACCAGGGACGTGTGCATGGTGCGCAACAGCGCCCCGTCGGCGTACACGCGCCCGCCGATGGAGACGGGCGGATACAGGCCGGGCAGGGCGGTACTGGCCTGGATCGCGCGTGAGATCGGCACGTGGTCCATGCCCGGTTCGCCGAAACGCGCCGCCTCGCCGGTGTTGAGGTCGGTGGCGACGATGAAGAGCCTGCGATCGAGCTTGCGGAAGTCGTTGGTGCGCCCGTGCGACGAAAAGACCTCGCGGAGGAATCGCTCCATCGGCTCGCCGTCGAACAGCCCGTTGGGCAGGATTGCCGTGAGCGGCTCGAGCACCTCGGCGAGGTTACGCGACAGTGGCGCTCTGGCGTAATAGCCGAGGGCCCGCAACGCCAGCGCCGGCAGCCGGCCGGCGCGAGCGGCGAACTCGCGGTACGCCGGGTGCAGGAAGATCGCAGGATCGGCCGGGAAGGCACCGGATTCGTCGCTGATGACCAGGCGCCCGATGTCGACCGGCGTCAGCCCGTTGGCGAGGCCGGCAGCCAGCATCGAGCCTGAGCTGACGCCGACATACGAATGGAGCGCCGTCAGGTCGAGTTCGTCGATGCTCTCCGCCAGGGCCTGCAGCGTGCCGATGGCGAAGAAGGCGCCGAGTGGCCCGCCACCCGCCAGCGCCACGGCAACGCGGCGGCCGGCTCGGCGCGGTCTGGGCGCCAGCTGCGGGGTCAGCATATGGGTCTACCGGTCGCGCTGGCGGATTCAGGTCCCGCCTGGCGGGACCGCGCCAGTGCGCGAGCCGCGCGGCTTGCGGGCCCGCTTGGCCGAGGCCTTTCGGCCTGCCGCTCTTGCCTTCGGCCGGGCAGCCGGCCGGGCGCGCGAGGCGGCTTCGGCTCGGGCCAGCTTCTCGACGCTCCGGGTCAGCTCGTCGACCTTGCGCGTGAGGCCGGTGATCTCCTCGGCGGTCGGCATGCCGATCTGGTGCAGCGCACGCTGGACGCGCGTCTGGAAGATCTTCTCGAGGTTGTCCCAGGTCTCGTTGGCCTGGTCGCGAACATTGTCGACGCGGCGGTTGACGCTTTTCTGGGCGCCCTGGAATGCCTGCATCACGACCTTCTGCGCGGCGTCGATCGCCCCGCCCTGCAGCTTCGATCCTTCCCGCACGAGTTCCTCGAAGAACTTGGTGCCGCCGCCCTGCGCACGCGACATGGCGCCGAGGCCGGCGGTCCAGATCTGGTTGGCCGAGTACAGCAGGTTGCCGTCGCCCTTGCCGGCCTTGCTGTCCGCCGACCCGCCAGCCCCGCCGAGCTTGCCCTTCTTCTTGACAGCCATGAGTCACTCCTTGCCGCGCGCGGCACGATACCGGTACCTTGCGGCAAGAATAACTCGAATCCGTCGCTGGCCGCGCCAGGCCGCACGGCAGTCGGGTCCGTAGTTGCCGCAGGAGGCCCTGAAGATGGCTCAAGCACGCTGGAGCAAGTTCCCCTACGACCGCAAGGGCATCACCTACCCGGGCGACGCCCTCCGCAAGGCCTGGCCGCGGCTGCATGCCGGCGACCTCGAGCCGTTTCCCGGGCCCGATGCCCTGGCGAAGCTCGCCGGTGCGAAGGTGGACGGACCGGTGCCGGGGTTCAAGGGCGATTTCGACGACCTGGCGCTCAGGCTGCAGGAGGCATGGCGCGCGTTCCACGCGGGCGACTTCCAGGAAGCCGTCGAACAGGGCGCCAAGCTCGGGCCACTGGGCTCGTCGGTCGCCAACAAGGCGGCAGCGGTGTACTGCACCTACCTCGAGGAGGACGACCGGCGCGCCATCCGGATCCTGACCGAGGCGGCCACGCGCGGCGAGGAAGCCTGCCGCAAGCTGCCGAAGTACCCGAACGCATGGTACTTCCACGCCTTCGCGCTCGGCCGCTACGCGCAGCGCGTGTCGGTCATGAAGGCCCTGTCCGAGGGCGTCGGCACCAAGCTCCAGAAGGCGCTGGAGCGCACGCTCGAACTCGAGCCCGGGCACGCCGACGCCAACATCGCGCTCGGCGCCTTCCACGCCGAGATCATCGACAAGGTCGGTGCACTGGCTGGCCGGCTCACCTACGGCGCCGATCGCGGCAAGGCGCTCAGGCACTTCGAGACTGCGATCAAGCTCAATCCGCAGGCGGCGGTGGCCTACATGGAGCAGGCCAACGGGCTGCTCATGCTCGACGCCGACAAGAACCGCGAGGCGGCGGCGCGGCTCTATCGCAAGGCGGCCGGGTGCAAGCCGGCCGACGCCATGGAGCGACTCGACATGGAGCAGGCGAAAGCGGAACTGGAGTGACCGCGGCTCAGGGGCGCCGTGCCAGGAACGGCCCCATCAGGATGGCGAGCAGCAGTTGCTCGAACTCCGTGGCGAAGCGCGTGACCACGGCCCGCGGGTCCGGGATGCGCTTGCTGTCGGCAATGAGCCCGAACTGCACCTGGCCGTCGTAAGTCAGGATGCTGATGCCGACGCCGATGTCGCCGGACTGAGGCACCCAGAACATCAGCTGGGTCAGCCGCCGCCCGGCCAGGTAGCGCGGCTCTTGCGGGCCGGGGACATTGGAGGCGACCAGACTCGCCTTGCCCGCGAGCAGGTCGACCGCGGTGTCCTCCAGCGTCCGGCCGAGCAGCCCCAGGGTCGCCATCAGGCCAAGCGTGAGGACCGGCTGGTAGGAACCCTTGAGCCGGGCCATGGCTTCGTGCACCGCCCAGGTCCGCGTCAGCGGGTTGCGAATGCCGACCGGCAGGTCCAGGTACACGAGGCCGAAGCGGTTGCCGAGTTGCGCGCCCAGGGCGGGGTCCCGCAGGTTGACCGGCACGGCCGCACGCACGACCAGCCCGTCGGTGTCCTCGCCGGCGTCCCGGAGCCAGCTGCCGAGCGCGCCGGCGGCCGCGGCCATGAGGATGTCGTTCACGGTGCAGCCGAGCGCGTGCGCGGCGGTGTGTACCTCGTGAAAGGGCAGCGGGTCGGCCCAGGCCGCGCGCTTGCGCTGACCGAGCCGCCCGCGGAACCGCGTCGGTGGATCGTCTTCGAGCGCGAGCAGGTGGGCGAGTTCGCCGATCATGCCGAGTGCTTCCCGCGCCAGTTCATTGGCCTGCCCGGGGTGGCGGGCGAGTCCCGCCGCGCGCGTGATCCACTCGATGCCTTCATGGACCGCGCGCTGCGCGAGGTCCGCCCCGGGCACGGGCAGGTGACCGATCCAGTCGAGCGCCGAGCCGGCGTGGCCCGGTTCGCGGCGCCGCGGGGCGCCCGTCCTGCCCGGGGGGCGTGGCCCGGGCGGCGTCCCGCCGTCGGTCAGGTCCAGGAAGACGCGCAGGTGGGCGATGCCGTCGGCGTAGCAATGGTGGATGCGCATGACGACGGCCGCGCCGCCGGCGTAGTTCTCCACCAGCTGGAACTGCCACAGCGGCCGCCGCGGATCGAGCTTGAGGCCGGCGAGGTCGGACACGAGGGCCTCGAGCTCCGCCTGCCCGGCCGGGGCGGGCAGCGCGACCTGGCGGATGTGCGCATCGAGGTCGAAGTCGGGGTCGAGTTCCCACGACGCGGTGACGCCGTCGTCGACCGGCCGGTAGCGAAAGCGCTCGAAGCGCATGAAGCGTTCGGCAATGACCTTGCGGAACCTCGCGTAGCCGACCGGCCGCTCCAGAACCCAGACGCCGATGATCATCATCAGGTTGGTCGGCCGGTCCATCCGGAGCCAGGCGACATCCACCGGCGACATCAGCATTCTTTCGGCGGCCATGGCGGGCTGTTTCGCTGGATGGGCTATCCTTGGCACCGGACTATACCCGCTCCGGAAACGGGCCAGGCGGACGGCGTTGACCTCAAGAAGCGGGACCGGCAGCGGATCCCGCCCGGGAGCACTACATGAACTATTTCGTGACGGGCGCGACGGGCTTCATCGGCGGACACTTCGTCGAGCGGCTGCTCGATCGCAAGGGGACGATCTACGTGCTGGTCCGGCGGCAGTCGCTGGAGAAGTTCGAGGCCCGCAAGCAGGCCTGGGGCAAGCGCGCGGCCAGGCGCGTGGTCGCGGTCGCCGGCGACCTGGCCGAGCCCAACCTCGGCGTATCGGTCGCGGACCGGCGCAGGCTCAAGGGCAAGATCGAGCACTTCTTCCACCTCGCCGCGATCTACGACATCAAGGCCTCGGCCGAGGAGCAGGACGCCGCCAACATCCTCGGCACGGACCACGCCCTGCAGTTCGCGCACGCGGTCGAGGCCGGCTGCTTCCACCTGGTGAGCTCGATCGCCTCGGCGGGCCTGTATCGCGGGACGTTCCGCGAGGACATGTTCGAGGAAGCCGCCGGCCTGGATCATCCGTACTTCCGCACCAAGCACGAGTCCGAGGCGCTGGTCCGCAAGCGCTGCAAGCGGCCGTGGCGCGTCTACCGGCCGGGCATCGTGGTGGGACATTCGCGTACGGGCGAGATCGACAAGGTCGACGGCCCGTACTACTTCTTCAAGATGATCCAGAAGCTCCGCCGCGCGGTGCCCGCCTGGTTCCCCCTGATCGGATTCGAGGGCGGCTACATCAACATCGTGCCGGTCGACTACGTCGTCGACGCGATGGATCACCTCGCCCATCTCCCGGGCCACGATGGCGAGTGCTTCCACCTCACCGATCCGCGCCAGCGGCGCGTGGGAGAGGTGCTCAACCTCTTTGCCCGCAGCGGCCATGCGCCAACGATGGCATTCCGACTCGACCCCAAGCTGTTCGAGTTCATCCCGGGTGCGGTCAGCACCTCGCTCGCACGCTATCGCCCGCTGCAGCAGGTGATCGACACCGTGCTGCGCGACCTGCAGGTGCCCAAGGACGTGCTGCAGTTCGCCAACTGGCAGACCCGCTTCGACTCGACCAGGACCCAGCGCCTGCTGGAGGGAACAGACATCCGCGTCCCGCCGCTCGAGGACTACGCGTGGCGCCTCTGGGACTACTGGGAGCGGCACCTCGACCCCGACCTGTCGCTCGATCGCAGCCTGGCCGGCACGGTCAGCGGCAAGGTGGTGCTCATCACCGGCGGTTCGTCCGGCATCGGTCTTGCCGCCGCGGAGCGCTGTGCAGACGCGGGCGCGAAGGTGGTGATCGTCGCCCGTGACCCGGAGAAGCTGGAGGCGGCGCGCGCCCAGCTGGCGGAGCGGGGTGGCAAGGTGTTCGCCTACCAGTGCGACATCGCGGACTACGCCGCGTGCGATGAGTTCGCCCGCCGCGTGCTCGCCGACCACGGCGGCGTCGACGTGCTGGTGAACAACGCCGGCCGCTCGATCCGGCGCTCCATCGACCTGTCCTACGATCGCTTCCACGACTACGAACGGACGATGCAGCTCAATTACTTCGCGGCCATCCGCCTGACCATGGCACTGCTGCCGTCGATGCTGGAGCGGGGCGCCGGCCACGTCGTCAACATCTCCTCGATCGGCGTGCTGTCCAATGCGCCGCGGTTCTCGGGTTACGTGGCATCGAAGGCGGCGCTGGAGGCATGGACGCGCTGCGCCGCATCGGAATTCGCGGATCGTGGCGTGAGTTTCACCATCATCAACATGCCGCTCGTGCGCACGCCGATGATCGCGCCCACCAAGATCTACGAGCAGATGCCGGTGGCGACGCCGGAGGAGGCCGCGGACATGGTTGCCGAGGCCATCATCGACCGTCCGAAGCGGATTGCGACCCGGCTCGGCCTGTTCTCGGAGGTATTCCACCTCGCCGCGCCGAGGATCTCCGAGGTGGTGATGAACACCGCCTACAAGATGTTCCCGGATTCCGCCGCGGCCAAGGGCGAGGC
>CAZXAS010000051.1:0-15039 GCA_964638185.1 uncultured Steroidobacteraceae bacterium
CGCGGGCCTTGGGCTGGTTGCGGCCGCCGCAGTCGTGTTCCTGTGGCTGCCCGAGGTCGTGGGCGACCGCTCGGACGAGACCGGTCGCGACGTGGCCGCGGCGGCGCAGGCTGGCGCCGAGCGCGCGCGGCTGGCGGCGGCGACCGCCGAGGAGCGCGCGGCGGCGCGCACCGCCGCCGAGGCGCTGCGCGACCGGTTCGCCGAACGCCTGCAGGGGCTGGAAGCGCGGGCGGCGGCGACCTGGGGCGCGGCGGACCTCGCGCGTGCCCGGCAGCTGGCGGCAGGCGCAGTGCGAAGCTACGACCTGGCCGAATTCGGCGCCGCCGGCACGGCCTGGCAGGAGGGGCTCGGCGTCCTCGACGCCCTGGATGCGGCGCGTCCGGCGGCACTCGCCGCCGCCCTCGAGCGTGGTGCGGCGGCGATCGCGCGCGGCCAGGCGGCTGCGGCGGCCGAGGCCTATGGCCTCGCGCTCGAGATCGATCCCGCGGACGAGGCGGCGGCGCGTGGCGTCGAGCGGGCCGGGCGGCTGGACGAGGCGCTGGCGCTCGTCGATGCCGCGGCCGCGGACGAGCGCGCCGGGCGCATCGCGCAGGCGGTACAGGGCTATCGCCGGGCGCTCGATCTCGACCCCGAGGCGCCGGGCGCGAACGAGGCGCTCGCCCGCATCGAGGCGGGCCGCGCCGCGGAAGCATTCGCGGCGACGATGTCGCGTGGCCTGGCCGCCATGGCGGACGGTCGCGTCGCGGCGGCGGAGAGCGCCTTTCGCGAGGCGGCGGCGATGCGCCCGGGCGCGGCCGAGCCGCGCGAGGCGCTGGAGCGGCTCGCCCGCGACCAGCGCGCGACGGGCCTCGCCGCCATCGAGGAGCGTGCGCTGGCCGCGGAGCGCGACGAGCGCTGGGCCGAGGCCGAGAAGGCCTGGTCCGAGGCGCTCGCCATCGAGCCGGCGCTGGCCGCCGCGCAGGCCGGGCTCGAGCGCGTGCGGCCGCGGGTGCGCCTCGCCGCCGACATCGACGGCCTGATCGCCAAGCCGGAACGACTGTGGGACGCCGGCGTGCGCGCCGCTGCCCGCGGACTCGTGGCGGCGGCGCGTCGTGCCGACGAGCCGCGCGCGCGCCTCGTCGGGCGCGCCGGCGAACTCGAGCGGCTGGTCGCGGCGGCGGAGACGCCGGTGCAGCTGGTGCTTCGCTCCGACGGCGTCACCGAGGTCGTCATCAACCGGGTCGGGCGCATCGGCAGCTTCCAGAGCCACGAGGTCGAGCTGCTGCCCGGTCGCTATGCGGTCGTCGGCACGCGGACGGGTTATCGTGACGTCCGCCGGGACGTGGTGATCCTGCCCGGGCAGGTCCCGCCCCCCGTCGAAGTGCGCGCCGAGGAGCCGATTTGAGCGATCCGAGACTGGTCGACCCGCTGGGCGAGCGAGCGCTCTCGCCGGAGGATTTCCCGCTGAGCTTCGGTGGCGCAGGCGCCGGCGTCGTGCTGCCGGGCTCGCGGCCGGGAGAATTGACCGCGGTGCTGGAGTCGCGCGCCGGCGCCTTGTATATCGCGCCGGAGCCGGGGACGACCCTGCGGATCGAGGGCCGGGGCGTCGAAGGTCGCGCCCGGCTCGCACCCGGCATGGTGGTCGACCTCGGGCGCGCGCTGCTCAGGGTGGCGGAACGCGACGGCGCTTTCCTGCTCACGGTGGAGCACGATGCGGTTCCCGCCGACACCCTGCCGCCATTCACCGAGGGCCAGCCTTTCGCGGTCTCCGGTGGGGACGGCGAGCGGATCCCGATCAGCCGCACGGACTACGAGCCGCCGGGCGACGGCGATGCACGCCGGCGGCTCAGCCTGCCGTGGCGCGGCGCGGCTGCGCTCGCGGCCGGGCTCATGGTGCTCGCGGGGCTCGGCTGGCTCTTGGCCGCAGTCGCGGTCGACGTGCGCACCAGTCCCGAACTCGAGGAGTTCGAGGTCGACTTTGCCGGCGCACCGGTCGAACTCGAGATCGGCGGGCGCTACCTGGTGCTGCCAGGTTCGTACACCCTCGAGGTGACGGCAGCGGGTTACCGGCCAGGCATCCTGCCCGTCACCGTGACGCGGGACACCGCCGCCGAGTTCGTGGTCGCCCTCGATCGCCTGCCGGGACGGGTGGACATCGACACCGGCGGCGTTGCCGCGGTGCTGTCGGTGGACGGCACGGAGGTCGGCCCGCTGCCGGGCGAGTACGAGCTCGCCGCGGGCACCCGGGAACTCGTCATCCGCGCGCCGCGCTACGCTGACCTGCGGCAGTCGCTCGAGGTCACGGGCGGCGGCGAAGTGCAGCGCCTCGCGGTGGAGCTCGAGCCAGCGTTCGCGGGGGTCACGGTCGAGTCGGTGCCGTCCGGCGCGACCGTGCGGATCGACGGTCGCGAGGCTGGTGTGACACCGCTCGAGACGAGCCTCGATGCCGGGCGCTACCAGCTCGTGGTCGAGCATCCGGATTTCCGTCCTTTCGAGACCCCGATCACGGTGAAGGCCGGCGAGCCGCTCCGGATCGGGCCGGTGGAACTCGGCGTCGCCGACGGCACGCTCAACGTGCGCACCCGCCCGTCCGGGGCGGACGTCAGCGTGGGCGGGCGCTACCGCGGCCGCACGCCGGCGAGCATCGCGCTGCCACCGGGCGTGACGCACGAGATCGTCGTTGCCCGGGCCGGCTACGAGTCGGTCACGCGCGAGCTCAGTGTCGCCTCGAAGGAGACCGCGACGCTGTCGCTCGACCTCGAGGCGATCCTGGGCGAGGTGAGGTTCACCGGCGAGCCGGCCGATGCGCAGCTGTTCGTCGACGGCGAGGCCCGCGGCGCGGCCAACCAGACCCTCTCGCTGCCCGCGGCACCACACGCCATCGAGGTACGCCGGGCCGGTCTCGAGCCCTTCCGCAAGACGGTCACGCCAAAGCCGGGCCTGCCGCAGGTCGTGGAGTTCAAGCTGGTCACGGCGGCACAGCAGCGCGCGGCCGCGGTACCGAGGGTGGCGAGAAGCGCGGCGGGCCACGAGCTCAAGCTGGTTCGCGGTGCCCGCTTCCAGATGGGCAGCCCGCGGCGGGAGCCGGGGCGGCGCACCAACGAGACCCAGCGCACCGTGGTGCTGGCGCGGCCGTTCTACATCGCGACCCAGGAGGTCACCAATACCGAGTTCCGGCAGTTCCAGCCGCGCCATGAATCCGGGATCTTCAGGGAAGAGTCGCTGGACCTCGACCGCCAGCCGGCGGTCCGCATCGGCTGGCAGGACGCGGCCGCGTACTGCAACTGGCTGTCGGCGAAGGACGGCCTGCCACCCGCCTACGTCGGACCGCCCGGGGGCCTCGCGCTCGCGGACCCCGTCACCACCGGCTATCGCCTGCCCACCGAGGCGGAATGGGAGTTCGTGGCGCGCTTCGACGGCAGTGCGGCGACACGCAAGTACCCCTGGGGAGACTCGCTGCCGGTGCCGGCGCGCGCCGGGAACTACGCCGACCAGTCCGCGCTCTACCTGACACCGGTCGTCATCACCGGCTACGACGACGGTTTCCGCGTGTCAGCCAACGTCGGCAGCCTGCCGGCGAACGAGCTCGGCCTGTACGACATCGGCGGCAACGTCATGGAGTGGACGACCGATCGCTATGCGATCTACGTCAGCGGGCCCGACGAGGTCGTCACCGACCCGATTGGCCCGCGCGAGGGCAGCAGCTACGTCATGAAAGGCGCCAGCTGGCTCACCGGCCGTACCCCGGACCTCAGGATCGCCTGGCGTGACCTCGGCTCCAGCGGACGTCAGGATCTCGGCTTCAGGATTGCGCGTTATGCGGAGTGATCGATGAAACACCAGGCATGGTTTGCGCTTGCGGCGCTCGCCGTCCTTGGCGTTGCCGGGGCGGTCGATCCGCCGGCGCCGGCGACGCCGCCGGAGGCGCCACCCGCCGAGGATGCGTTCCCGGTTTTCGAGGACGTGGTGCCGGCACCGCCGGCGCCCGCCACCGGACCCGAGTCGCGGCCGGCGAAGGAGGAAGAAGACGAGGAGGAGACGTTGCCACCACTGCCGGAAGGCGCGGTGCAGCGTGGTCCGACGGCGCAACGCTTCGATCCGACGGAAGAGGTACGGGCCGACTTTCCGGTCTCGTTCCCGGTGGACATCTGAGGCCCGCGACCGGGCCGGGGAAGAACCAGAATGAAGAGACGTTATCCGGGCGAGTTCCTCTACAGCATCTTCACGCTGCTGGCGGCGATCATCGTGGTGCATGCGTTCTACGTCGCGGTTGTGCGACCCAATGCGCAGGCGGTGCTGGTGGCCCAGGCGGCGGCGATGAAGACGGATCCCGACTTCGTGCCGGAGCGTTCGCTGTGGGTGATCATGAAGGACTTCGAGCAGGAGGCCTGCATCATCCTGCTGCTGTGGTCGCTCGCCATCATCGGCTACAAGGGTCGCGCCACCATGCGTGAACGCGCACTGCTCGACCTGGACCTGGTGCAGGTGCCCGAGGGCATGCGCATCCTGCCGGAGGACACCCGCGAGTACTCGCGCCAGCTCGAGGCGCTGCCGCCGGCGCGCCAGCAGTCGCTGCCGGTGCGTGCGCTCACGGCCGCGCTCGCGCGCTTTGGTGCGACCCGCAACGTGCAGGACGTGTCCGAGGCGACCCGCGCGGTGATGCAGGCCGAGGCGGACCGGCTCGACGCGGAGCTGTCGATGGTGCGCTACATCGCCTGGGCGATCCCGGCGATCGGCTTCATCGGCACCGTGCGCGGCATCGGCGATGCGCTCGCCGAGGCGCACAAGGCGGTCACGGGCGACATCGCGGGCGTCACGGCCGGCCTCGGCGTGGCCTTCAACTCCACCTTCGTCGCGCTGCTGCTGTCGCTGTTGCTCATGTTCCTGCTGCATAACCTGCAGCTGGCGCAGGAACGGCTGGTGCTCGATGCCGAGACCTGGCTGGACCAGCGCCTGCTGCGCCACCTGCAGGTGCGCTGACCGTGGCCGAGGTCGCCATCGAACTGGTCGATGCGGGACTCGTCGCCGCCCGCGGCGGGCATCTCGGCGAGCCGAGCCCGGGCATCGCCCTGCTCGAGCCGACCGGTCCCGTGGTCGGCCGGGCCGCGGCGGCCCAGATGCGGCTCAAGCCCGTGCTGGTCCATGACCGCTACTGGTCGGACCTGTCGACCGACCCGCTGCCGCGCCCTGCGCGCCGTGCCCGCTCGACCGCGGACCTCGCCTACGCCCAGCTGGTGTCCATGTGGGGCGAGGCGGCCGAGCCCGGCGACGAGGCGTTCATGGTCGTGCCCGGTACGCTGAATGCACGTGCCCTCGGGCTGCTGGGTGGCATCGCCGCCGCCGCGGGAATCCCCGTCGCCGGTTTCGTCGATGCCGCCGTCGCGGCGGTCGCCGGACGCGCTGCGCACGAGACGGTGCTCCACCTCGACCTCCAGCTGCACCAGGCCGTGCTCACCGAGCTCAAGGGCACGACGCGGCTGGCCCGGCGCCGCATCGAGGCGGCCCCGCGCGTCGGCCTCAAGCCGCTGCATGCGAGCTGGGCGCAGCTCATTGCCGAGGCAATGGTGCGGCGTACGCGTTTCGACCCCCTGCACCAGGCCGCGACCGAACAGCAGCTGCACGACCGGCTGCCGGAGTGGCTCGACGTGCTGGGCGGGGCAGATGCGGTCGAGGTCGAACTCGCGGCGGCGGCCGGCACGTTCGGCGTGACGTTGCAGAAGGCGCAGTTCGCCTTCGCTGCCGAGGCCTACTATGCGCAGTTGCTCGACCTCGTGCATGCAGCACGGCGTGTCGGAACACCGGTGACGGTGGCGCTGTCGGCGCGCGCCGCGTCGTTGCCTGGCTTCGCGGAGCGCTGCGCGAGCCTGGGGGAGGTCGAGGTACTCGCGCTCGAGGAGGGTGCCGCGGCCCGGGGTGCGCTGGCGGCGGCCGCTGCCGTGCGCGGCGAGGGCGACGCCATGCTGGTCGTCGCGTTGCCGAGGAGCGCACCCCCGAGGCCCGTGGCCGCGCGCGGCGGGCCGCGCGGCGAGCGCCCCACCCACGTCGTGCATGCCGGTCGCGCGCAGTCGATCGGCACGGAGGCGCTCGAGATCGGCATCGGCCCGTGTCCCGGCCGGGCGTTGCTCCTGCCAGGACCGGCCCCCGGGATCTCACGCCGGCACTGCAGCATCGAGCGCGACGGCGAGGTGGTCGTGGTTCGCGACCACAGCCGCTACGGCACCTTCGTCAACGGCGAGCGCGTCGAGGACAGCACGGTGCTGGCGGCCGGCGACCGGCTGCGTGTCGGCACGCCGGGCATCGTCCTCGAGCTGGTGGCGGCGGGCTGAGCCATGGCAAGGCGCCGCGCAGAAGCCTGGAGCATGTCCTTCCTGGACGTGATCAGCTGCGGCTTCGGCGCGGTGGTGCTGTTCTACACCATCATCAGCGCGCAGGCGGGCCTGGAGCGCATCAAGGAGAACCAGGAACTGAATGCGGCCGCGAGCCGCCTGGAGCAGCAGGTGCTGGACGGTTACAAGCACCTGGCCGAACTGACCAACGCGCTCGCCTCGACCGAGGAGGAGAAGGCACGCGCCGCCGGCCTCGCCGAGCGCGTGCTCGAGAAGATCACCATGACGCGCGACGAGCTGTCGCGCTTCGAGTACGACACCCTTGCCCGGCGCGAGAGCCTGGAGCGGCTCAAGGCGGACCTGCAGTCGCTGGAGCAGGACACGCGGCGCCTGCAGGCAGCGGCCGAGACGGTGAAGACAGGCACCGCCGTGCGCAACGTCCAGGACGACGGGGATCGCCAGTACCTGACCGGCCTGAAGGTCGGCGGCCGGCACATCCTGGTGCTGGTCGACGCCTCCGCGAGCATGCTCGACGAGACCCTGGTCAACATCATCCGCCTGCGCAACATGCCCGACGAGCGCAAGCTGCGCTCGGAGAAATGGCGGCAGGCGATCGGCGTGGTCGATTGGATCACCGCGCAGCTGCCGGCCGACGCGCAGTTCCAGATCTACGCATTCAACACCATGCCGTGGCCGCTGGTGGAGGGTAGCGACGGACGCTGGCTCAGCGCGCGCGACGGCAAGGCGCTGGCCGGGGCGTTGAAGGCCGTGCGGGCCACCTCGCCGGGCGGTGGCACCAGCCTGGTCAACGCCTTCGCGCTGCTGAGGAGCCTCAGTCCTGCGCCCGACAACGTGATCCTCATCACCGACGGGCTGCCGACCCAGGGCGAGACCCCGCCTACCTTCAAGAAACTGGTGGACTCCGGCGATCGCGAGAGCTTCATGCAGCGTGCCGTACGCTCGTTGCCGCAGAAGCCTCCGCCGATGAACGTGGTGCTGCTGCCGATGGAAGGTGACCCGGCCGCGCCGACCTACTTCTGGCGCCTCGCGCAGGCGACCGGCGGGGCGTTCCTGAGCCCGCCGAAGGACTGGCCCTGATGAAGCGTCGCCAGCGCCGCGATACCGAGGTCTTCAGCATGTCCTTCCTGGACGTGATCAGCTGCGGCCTGGGCGCGATCATCCTGCTCCTGGTGCTGAACGAGGTCGGCGAGCCGCTGCAGCTCGAACAGTCGCAGGACGACCTCGACGCGCAGATCGCGCGCCTGGAGGAGGAGCTGTTCGACATCCGGGGCCAGTCGGTGGTGCTGGAGCGCGAGCTGCGCGCACGCATCGAGCAGCTGTCCGAGGAACAGCGACGGGTGGCGCGACTGCGAGGCGACCTGTCGCTGGTGGAGGGCGAGTTCGCCGCGACCAAGGGCGAGGCGGAGACCATCGAGAAGCTCGAGGGGCAGCTCACGGTCGCGCGCCAGTCGCTGACCGCGGAGATGCAGCGCCTGCTCGGCGCCGATTTCCGCCGCAGTGCGGACCAGCCGGTAGGTGGCATCCCCGTCGACAGCGAGTACATCATCTTCATCGTGGACACCTCCGGCTCGATGCAGAGCTTCAGCTGGGGCCGGGCCGAGCAGAAGATGCGCGAAGTGCTGGAGATCTACCCCAAGGTCAAGGGCATCCAGGTGATGGATGACATGGGCGGTTACATGTTCAGCGAGTACCGCGGCAGGTGGATCCCGGACTCCCAGGCCCGTCGCCGGACAATCCTGAGTGCGTTCCGCAACTGGCGGTCGTTCTCGAACTCGAGCCCGGTCGAGGGCATCGTGGCCGCCATCCGGACCTTCTACTCGGCCGAGCACCGCATCAGCATCTACGTGCTCGGGGACGAGTTCACCGGTTCCTCGGTGCAGGACGTGATCGACACCGTCGAGCGCATCAACCGCAAGGACCAGCGCGGCGAGCCCCGGGTGCGCATCCACGCACTCGGCTTCCCGCTCGACCCGCGGGTGCCGCAATACACGAGCATCCGCTACGCGACACTGATGCGCATTCTCTGCGCACGCAATGGTGGTACCTTCGTCGGACTCACCGACGAGTCCTTCAGGAGCGGTTCCCGCGGATGACCTTGGCCGACATCATGAAACCACGACGAAAGCGCCTCGCCGTGCCCGCACTCGCGCTGCTCGTCGCAGGCTGCGGCGCGGTGCGCGTGCAGCCCGCGACCCAGCTGCCGCCCCCTCTGATCGAGCAGATCCCGGTCACCATAGGCATCCATTATTCCGATGAGTTCCGCCAGTACACCTACAAGGAAGAGCGCTACGCGACGGAGTACGAGGCCGTGCTGGGACCGGCCCACGTCGCCAAGCTCAGGCGATTGCTGGAGGCGATGTTCGAGCGCGTCGTGGAGGTCGACGATCCCGCGTCCGCGGCCACGCTCGACCCACCGGTGGTCATGGTGCTGGAGCCTCGATTCGAGGAGTACGCCTTCCTGACGCCGCGCGACCTGGTGGGCGACTCCTACACCGTCACCATCCGCTACCTGCTCGCCGTCTACAACAGCAAGGGCGAGCGCGTCGACGGCTACGTGTTCACCGGGTACGGCCGGCAGCCCTCGTCGGGCCTGTCGGGCACCGCGCCGCTCGTCCTGGCGACACAGCGCGCGATGCGCGACGCGGGCGCGAAGATCGCGGTCGAGCTGCCGGAACAGGACACCGTGCGGCGGCTGATCGCCGGCGGCGAGGTCGCGCCGGTCACCGAGACCGAGGACGACCCCGGCAAGGTGCTCGGCGCATTCGGGACGGCGCCTGCGGCCGGCAATGCCGCGCCCGCCCCCGCCACGGAGGGCGAGGAGCCGGCCGGCACGAGCCCGGCGACGGACGCGCCGGCAGCGGAAGCGGCGCCACAGGCCGACCCGCAGGAGGACGAAGCAGTGGATCCGGCGCCAGCGGCCGAAGAGGCGCTTCCCGAACCCGAGCCGGCACCCCCGACGCCCTGACCGCCCGTTCAGTTCGCCGGCGCCGCGGGCGGGGCCTCGTCCGCCTGCACCCGGTCGAACCAGGTCTCCCTGAAACTGAAGTCCACGGCCTGTTGGGGCAGGCCGCCGTCGAACCGGGGGCGGAAGATCGCGCGCTGCAGTGCACGGATGACCTGGCCGGCTCGGCTCTCGTCCAGTTCGCCGCCGGCGTAACGCACCTCGGACACGTCTCCTGCCGGGCCCACCGTGAGCTTGAACTCGCCGCTCAGCACGACGCGTTGCTCGGGCGGCAGGTAGCGGTTGCGCATCGCGGCGACCGGCTTGCGATACAGGAGCACCTGCGGCTCGAGCAGCGGGTTGTCCTCACCCTCGATGATCGTCGACGGCATCAGCGGCCAGGCACGCGCGTAGTAAGGCATGGCGCGGGCGGGGTCCCTGGCGGTCAGGTACCAGTCGCCGAGCTCCAATAGGGTACGGCCGAGCAGCATCGGCGGCGGGTCCGTCGTCCCCTCGAGGATCTCGAGCGCCCGCAGCGCCGACTTCTCGCCATCGCGGTTCATGCCGATCGTCGCGGCGAGCGGCTCGTCGGCCAGCATGAAGCCTTCCGGCTGCTCGTAGGACGAGCTCCCGCTGGCCGGATCGACCAGCAGCGAGCCTGGATCGAACGCGAACTGCATGCGGTGGGTGCGCGCCACGCCGAGGAGTCCGTCGATGGCGGCCGCATTGCGCCCTTCGCTCTCGCGGGAAGCCACCTCGACGATCTGCAGGTATTGCATGCGCGCCAGTGCGTAGCGGTCGGTCGCCTCGTACCAGCGCGCCAGCTCGCGCTGCATCGGGACGGTGCGAGGGTCCTGGTAGCCGTACTTCTGCTGCACGACCTGCAGCGCATAGCGCCGCTCGCGATCGATGCCGGCGACGTTGCCGGTCGCGAGATAGCTCTGCACCAGCGCCTCGAGCAGGTCGAGCTGCTCGAGGTTGAACAGCCCGTTGGCACGTCGGCTGATTGCGATGGCGTGCGACAGCGACTCCGCCGCGAGGTCGTGCCGGCCCTGGGCCGCCAGCGTCGCGCCGAGCCCGCCGAGGGGCGAGATCAGCCGGCGCGAGGAGATGCCCTCGGTCGCCTCGAGCAGGTCGAGCGCGCTCAGGAAGCTCTTCTCCGCCGCCTCCAGGTCTCCGGCGCGCAGCTCGGCCGCACCGAGGTTGTTGTAGGCGGTGGGCAGCTCGACGTGCTGCGGGTCGAGCTCGAGCGTGAGGCGCAGCACCGTCCGCGCGTAGGGCACGGCGTCGGCGTACTGGCCGGCGGCGAACAGCCGCCGGAACTCGCTGTAGGCTGCGATGCGCTCCTGCTCGGGGGTGACCACGACGAGATTCGGCGGCATGTCGTCGGCGGCCGCCACGCCGGAGGCGGCGAGCACCAGCAGGGCTGCCGCCAGCGCGGCACACGGTCCACTCACCCTCGCTCTCATCGGTTCAATGCGCTCCTGCCGGATCGGCCGGCGCGCCGATCGCAAACTGCGCAGCACCCGACGCCGCCACCGTGCCGCCGAGGCCGGCCTCGAAGAGCCACGTTGCGATCCTGGCCGTCATCACCGTGCCAGCATCCGCCGTAAGCCGCATCGGTGCAAGTGCCGGGGGCGGCAATCACCGAGGCAGGCCCGGACCTACGCGGGCTTGCGGAACAGGTAGTGGGAAACCAGCCACTCGCGGCCGCCGCGATAGCCCCAGAGCTCTGCGCAGGACATGAAGAAGACCCGCCAGTACACCCACCAGCGACGCACGTCGGCGGGCCCGTAGGTGGCGGCGAGGACCGGCAGGAGCTGCTCGCGATGGCGGTCCATGTTGGCGAGCCAGTCTTCCGCAGTGCGCTGGTAGTGCCTGCCGTCGACCTGCCAGTGGGACTCGATCCGCAGGTCGCGCTGGAAATAGAGCAGCAGGTCGTCGGACGGCATGATGCCGCCGGTGAAGAAGTAGCGCGCCATCCAGTCCGACGGTCCCTGTACCTCGAACGGGTAGGCATGGTCGCGATGGGTGAAGATGTGGACGAACAGCGTAGCGGAGGGCTTCATCCAGCGGGCGATGCGCGCCAGCAGTTCCTCGTAATTGCGCATGTGCTCGAACATCTCGACCGACACCACGCGATCGAACTCGCCCTCGGGAAGCACGAGGCGGTTCATGTCGCAGGTGACTACTTCGAGGTTGCCGATCCCGCGCTCGGCCGCACGCGCGTCGATGTACTCCTTCTGGGAGCGTGAATTCGAAACCGTGGTGATGCGCGCACGCGGGAAACGCTCGGCCATCCACAACGACAGGGATCCCCAGCCACAACCGAGCTCCAGCACGCGATCGCCGTCGCGGATTCCGGCGCGCTCGGTGGTGATGCGCAGCATCTCCGCCTCGGCGGAGTCCAGGTCCGAGATGCCGGTGCCGTAGTAGCAGCAGGAGTACTTCATGTGCCGGCCGAGCACCTGCGTGAAGAACCCGGTCGGCACCTCGTAGTGCTGCTCATTGGCCTCGTCGGTGTGGATCGCGACCGGGCTCGCGCGCAGGCGGGCGATGAACTCCATCAGGTGACGCTGCTGGGCGTCGGGTCCGCCGCGGTCCTCCTGGCGGAGGCGTGCGGCGACCAGCCGGCGGATTCCGGCGCGGATCACCCAGTCGGGCAGCAGGTCGCGCTCCAGCAGCCGCGTCGTCAGGGACGATGCGACGGGATCGTTCGTCGTGGCCTCGGTCAAGGTCGTCATGCTGCGATGTTCCTCGTTGCTGCGTCGCGCCTGAGCAGGATGTTCCAGGCAGGCTCGTCGCTGTCGAGCCGGTAGAGCTCGCGCAGCACGTAGGCTGCCATGGCCATGTTGCCGAGACCCATGATCGCCACGAACCATCCGACCCGGGCGGCCGCCGAGCGTTCCTTGTAGTAGACCCACGCATAGAAGGTGAGGAAGCCGTAGTAGGCGTCGATCAGGGTCGCCAGTGTCCAATGGCGGTCGGGGCCGTCGACCAGTCCCCGCCACTCCCACACCGGCTGCTGGGTGCTGGCCCAGGATGTGTAGGCCGCGAGACTCACCAGGATGAATCCAAACAGCAGCTTGAGTCCGGTTCGCGCGGTCATGAGCCTCTCCAAGGGGTCGCGGGTCCGGCGGCGGCGCCGGGCCGGATACCCGGTCGACGTTTCGGTCCGGCAGGCCGCGCGGATTCGCCGGGTGTCAGCGGTGGGCGAACTCCGGGCCGGAACGCCCGTCCTCGAAGATCGCCAGCAGGCCGCCGGCGGCGAATACCAGGAGCGGGTCGGTGATGTCGGCAGGCTGGCCGGGCAGCCACACCTGCAGCAGCTCCACGGCGAATACCACCACGGCTCCCATCAGCGTGGCGGCGAGCACGGACTGGCCGCTGCGGGCGAGCAGCCACACCAGGGCCCCGTAGGTGAAGCACTTCTGGAACATCTCGCCGAGGTTCGCCGCACGGTAGCGGATCAGCGGATCCTCGAAGGGAATGAAGCCGAAGCCGGCCGGATCGAGCGCGAAGTCGAAGGGCGCGAGCCCGGCCACGACGATGCCGGCCGCCAGCGCCCAGGCCAGGATCGCGCTCGCACGGGCCTCACCGAGGGCGCCCAGTAACCAGGCCAGCGGCATGGCGAGCCCCATGGCGACGAGTTCGGCCGGCGCCACCGACTTGCCCGACACGACCACCAGTCCGAGCAGCATCGACAGCATGAGCGCCGCCAGCACAGGCAGCCACCGGTCGCCCCGCACCAGCGTCTTCAATGCCTGGCCGACGACCAGCCACGGCAGCAGCATGCCCAGGATGGCCGCCGGATCGAGCCAGGGGCCGGTCCGCAGCGGGTCCAGCGCCTCGAGCCAGCCGGCGGGCCTGAAGTCGATCGCGAACGGGGCGAGGCGGTATCCCACCCACACGAGCAGCAGCGACGCGGCGATCGGGTGCGTGAGCAGGCGCGCGAAGCGATGACGGCGCAGGCCCTGGCGCGCGGAGCGCAGGGCGAGCGCCAGGAGCGCGCCGACTGCGGCGCCGAGGCCATTGAAGAAGACGTCCGACAGGCTCGCGACGCGTCGCGTCTCGAAGACCTGCGCAGCCTCGATGCACGTCGACAGCAGGAAGCCCGCGAGTGCGCTCAGCACGGCGGCGATGAGGCCGCCGAGGCGCGCCGACAGCATCCAGGCCAGGCAGGCGCCGAATGGAACGTACAAGAGCACGTTGGCGGCGATGTCGCTGCGGGTGGTGCGTGCCCAGTTCAGGGTGCCGAGCACCCCGGCGACGCCCCGCACGTCGGTTTCCGCGAACCGGAACGGGAACAGCGAGCCGTAGGCGATCAGGAACACGACGACCGCGAGCAGCCAGCGCGCGGCACGCTCGCTGGAATCACGCATGACGGGGGTTCCGGATCACCCGTCCATTGTCCCAGATGGCGGACACGGAGGCAGTCCCCATTTTCCCGCAGCCGGGGACTGCCGCCGCTCGTTCAGGCGGCGGCGAGCGCCTGCTCGAGATCCTCCACGAGGTCGTCGACATGCTCGATGCCGACCGACAGGCGCACCATGTCCTCGGTCACCCCCGCCCGGGCGAGCTCTTCGGGTGCGAGCTGCCGGTGGGTGGTGCTCGCCGGGTGGCAGGCCAGCGACTTGGCATCACCGATGTTTACCAGGCGCGTGAACAGCTTGAATGCATCCTGCACCCTCGACCCGGCCGCGCGTCCGCCGTCGACCCCGAAGGTCAGGATCCCCGAGGCGCGCCCGCCCATGTAGCGGTCCACCAGTGGCCTGTCCGGCGAATCGTCGAGGCCAGCGTAGTTCACCCAGCGCACCTTCGGGTGTGCCTTGAGGTAGCGCGCGATCTCGAGCGTATTGGTGCAGATGCGGTCCATGCGCACTGCCAGCGTCTCGATGCCCTGCAGGATCAGGAAGGCGTTGAAGGGCGACAGTGCGGCGCCCATGTTCCGCAGCGGCACCACCCGCGCACGGCCGATGTAGGCGGCTGCCCCGAGCGCCTCGGTGAACACCACGCCGTGGTAGGACACGTCGGGCGTGTTGAGTCGCGGGAACTTGTCGGCGTGCCGGGCCCACGGGAACCTGCCCGAGTCGACCAGTGCCCCGCCGATGCTGTTGCCATGCCCGCCGAGGTACTTGGTGAGCGAGTGCACGACGATGTCGGCACCGTGGTCGAACGGCCGGCACAGGTAGGGAGTCGGCACGGTGTTGTCGACGATGAGCGGAATGCCGTAGCGGTGGGCGATGTCGGCGAGCGCCGCGAAGTCGGTGAGGTTGCCGAGCGGGTTGCCGACCGATTCGCAGTACAGTGCGCGCGTGTCCGCATCGATCAGACCCTCGAAGGACGCCGGGTCGCGGTAGTCGGCGAAGCGCACGCCGATCCCGTACTGGGGCAGGGTGTGCGCGAACAGGTTGTAGGTGCCGCCGTACAGTGTCGCGCTGGAGACCACGTTGCGACCCGCCTCCATGATGGTGAGCAGGGCATAGGTGATCGCTGCCTGCCCGGAGGCGAGCGCCAGCGCGCCGACGCCACCTTCCAGCGCCGCGACGCGCTTCTCCAGCACGTCGTTGGTCGGATTCATGATGCGCGTGTAGATGTTGCCCTGGACCTTCAGGTCGAACAGGTCCGCGCCGTGCTGGGTGTCGTCGAAGGCGTACGAGGTGGTCTGGTAGATCGGCACCGCGACCGCCTTGGTCGTTGGGTCGGGGCTGTAGCCGGCGTGGACGGCGAGGGTCTCGGGGCGCATGCGCTGCTTCCATGGGTGGGTGGGGT
>CAZXAS010000052.1:0-14957 GCA_964638185.1 uncultured Steroidobacteraceae bacterium
CGTTTCGACGGTGTCACCTGGTCCGCGACGCGCAACTCGACCGGCGCCGCGGTCGCGCTCACCGGCACCGGGACCGGCGCAGATCCCTTTGTCGTCGACGGGCTCGCGATCACCGTGACCGCGGGTGCGGCGGCCGGCGACCGGTTTTCCGTGCGTGGCACACGCGACGCGGCGGCCAGCCTGCGCTCCGTTCTCATCGACCCGCGCGGCGTTGCCGCGGCGGCGCCGATCCGTGCCGCCGCCGCTCCGTCGAATCTCGGCACCGGCAGCATCACCCCGGGCGAGGTGGTCGACCCGGCCGATCCCGGCCTGCTGGCTCCGGTCGACATCCAGTTCCTGACGCCCTCGACCTACAGCATCAATGGCGCCGGGTCCTTTGCCTACACGCCGGGCGCCGACATCGTGGTCAACGGCTGGCGCGTGCAGGTTGCCGGGGAGCCCGCGGCCGGCGATTCGTTCCGCGTGGTCGCGAACAGCGGCAGCATCGGTGACAACCGCAATGCGCTGCTGGCGGCCGGCCTGCAGGTCCAGCGCCTGCTCGGCAACGGCACGGCGGCGCTCGGTGACGGCCTGGTGAGCCTCGTGGGGCGGATCGGGACGCTGGCGGCCCAGGCCGACGTGCAGCTCACCGCCCAGACCACGATCCAGGCCAACGCCCGCGACGCGGTACTCGCGCAGTCGGGCGTTAACCTCGACGAAGAAGCGGCCGACCTCCTCAAGTGGCAGCGTGCCTACCAGGCGGCGGCGCAGACCATCACCGTGGCCGACACCCTGTTCCAGACCCTGCTGGCCGCGACCCGGAGGTAGCGACCCGTGCGTGTTGCATTCCTGTCCTCGCAGGCAGCCTTCCTCGACGCCGTCGGCCGGCAGCAGACGGAGATCGCGCGCACGCAGCAGCAGATCGCGACCGGCCGGCAGTTCTCGCGCGCCGGCGAGAACCCGGTGGCGGCGACGCAGTCGCTGTCGCTCGACGAACTGATCGCCACCAACGAGCGATTCCTCACCAACGGCACGCTGGCGACGAACCGCCTGCAGCTGGAGGAGTCGGCACTGGTCGGTGTGGGCGACGTCCTGCAACGGGTGAGGGAGCTCGCGCTGCAGGCCGCCAACGGTCCGCAGTCGGCGGAATCGCGGCGCCTGATCGCGGCCGAGGTCCGCGCTCGCCTGGATGAGCTGCTGGCGACCGCCAACACGCGCGATGGCAATGGCGAGTACCTGTTCGCCGGCACGGCGACGGCGACGCAGCCGTTCGTGCGCGCCGCGGGCAGCGTCGTCTACCAGGGCGACCAGGTCGACCGGCTGGTACAGGTCGCACCGGACCAGTTCGTCGCCGACAGCGACAGCGGCAGCGCGGTGTTCGAGCTCGTCCGCAATGGCAACGGCGTGTTCGCGGTCGCCGGCGACCCCGCGAACGCCGGCACCGGCCTCATCGGCCGGCGCACGGTCGTCGACGCCACCCAGTACGACGGGATCGCCTACACCCTTCGCTTCACCGCCGCCGATGCCTGGGAAGTCGTCGACCCGGGCAATGTCGTCGTTGCCGCGGGTGCCTACGTGGCTGGCGATGCCATCGGTTTTCGCGGCCTGTCGATCGAGGTCGAGGGCGCGCCGGCGGCCGGCGACACGTTCGCCGTGACGCCGAGCGCCAACCAGAGCATCTTCGCCACGCTGGAACGCCTGCTGGTGACGCTCGGGCGGCCCGACGGTACGGCGGCCGAGCGGGCGGCGTTGTCGAACGAGATCGCGACCGGCCTGACCGACCTCGACCAGGCACTGGGCAACGTGCTGGAAGTGCGCGCCGGCATCGGCGCGCGTCTGTCGGCGGTCGAGAGTCGCGCCGGCCAGATCGAGAACACGGCGGTCGAGCTCAAGAGCGCGCTATCGGGTCTGCGCGACACCGACTATGCCGCGGCGCTGACCCGGCTCGAGCAGCAGCTGACGAGCCTCGAGGCAGCGCAGAAGTCGTTCACGCGGGCGCAGGGCCTGTCGCTGTTCGATTACCTGTAGTCCCGTCCTAAAGTTTCCGCAGCAGCGGCCGATGCGTGCGCGCGCCGGCCGTGCCCGCACTGTGATGTGGCGCACTGTCTGCGACAGCGGCACCCGGCGCTCCCCTTAAAGATTTCCCGCCCCCGTCCGATACGGTGTCTGAGCGTGGTTGCCGGACCCCGGGCGGGGCCATCAGACCGACGCGTCAGAGGCCCTCGGGGCCGGGAACTCAACCAGTCAGGAGCAATGAACATGTCGGGCCAAGTCATCAATACGAACATCCTTGCGCTCAATGCGCAGCGTAACCTCTCCACGTCGCAGTCGAGCCTTGCCACGGCGCTGCAGCGCCTCTCGTCGGGCCTGCGCATCAACAGCGCCAAGGACGACGCGGCCGGCCTCGCGATCTCCGAGCGCTTCACCGCGCAGATCCGCGGCCTGAACCAGGCCGTCCGCAACGCCAACGACGGCATCTCGCTCGCCCAGACGGGCGAAGGCGCGCTGGCCGAGGTCGGCAACAACCTGCAGCGCATCCGTGAGCTGGCGGTGCAGTCGGCGAACGCGACCAACTCTGCCTCGGACCGTGCCTCGCTGCAGGGCGAAGTGGCGCAGCTCCTGGCCGAGATCGACCGCGTCGCCAACCAGACCTCGTTCAACGGCGTGCAGCTGCTCGACGGCAGCTTCAGCTCGGCGGTGTTCCAGGTCGGTGCGAACGCCAACGAGACCATCAGCGTGTCCGTGTCCGTCGACGCCAACGTGGCGGTCCTCGGCGGCACCGTCTCGGTCGACACCCTGCAGTCCGGGGCGGTCACCACGACCATCGACACCCTGACGGCCGCGGCGGCCGGCTCGTTGACGATCAACGGCACCGACATCGGCGCACTGGCCGCGGTCGGCACCACCAACCAGCGCGTGGCGCAGGTGGTCAATGCCATCAACGACGTCTCGGCGACCACCGGTGTGAACGCATCGTTCAACACCACGACTGGCGTCATCGAACTGTCTTCGGACAGCACGATCACCCTCGGCGGTACCGATGACGGCTCGCTGACGGGCTTCAACGGCGCGGGTGCGGGCACCTCGACGGCAACGACCACGACGGGCCTGACGACCCTCGACATCAGCTCGTTCGCCGGTTCGACGCTCGCCATCCAGCAGGTGGACGCGGCGCTCGACCAGGTCAACTCGGCCCGCGCCACCTTCGGTGCGGTGCAGAACCGCTTCGAGTCGGTGATCGCCAACCTGACCACGACGGCGGAGAACCTGACGGCTTCCAGGAGCCGCATCCGTGACGCCGACTTCGCGGCCGAGACGGCGGCACTGACCCGCGCGCAGATCCTGCAGCAGGCCGGTATCGCCATCCTGGCGCAGGCCAATGCGGCGCCGCAGAACGTCCTCGGCCTGCTGCGCTGATCGCAGCCGGTCCTGACGACGTGATCGATGCCGGGTCCCGTACCGTGGGGTGCGGGGCCCGGCAGGATTGACAGGCCCGGTCCGGCTTCGGCCCGGGCCGGTTCGCGAGCGACACTCACCCCCGGGGGTCGTGCCCGATGCCCTACGACGTTGCCTTCAGCCTGGTGGCCGATGCCGGCGTGATGCAGGGAAGTGCGGCACGCGACAGCACGCCGCGACCCGCCGCTGGCGGCAAGGCGCCGCCGGCGGGCGGCAAGGCCGCGCCGGCGGTCGAGCGCGACCCACCGCGACCGGCCGATGTGACGCGTGCCATCCAGGTGATCGAGACCTACCTGCGGGAATCGGCACGCGGCCTCAGGCTCAACTACGACGAGGCGAGCGGCCGCACCATCATCACGGTCGTCGACCTTGCAACCGGCGAAACCGTGCGGCAGATCCCGGCCGAGGAGATCCTCGCGCTGGCGCGCCGGGCGGCCGATGCGGCCACCGTGCCGGCGTTGTTCGACGCCCTGGCCTGATCGGCTCAAGCCGCGGCCGCGCGGGCCGCTAACCCGGTTGAGCGGCAAGGCGGCTGGTACGGTTCTTGCTGCCTCCACCGCAGGCAAGGCGACATCATTCCATGGGCAGCATCATCGCTTCCGGCGTCGGTTCCGGACTGGACATCGAGGGACTGGTCACCCAGCTGCTGGCTGCTGAGGGCCAGCCGCAGACGCAGCGGCTCAACCGGCGCGAGGCCGAGCTGCAATCCAAGCTGTCGGCCTTCGGCCAGTTCCGCTCGGCCGTCGCGACGCTGCAGGGCGCCCTCGAGCCGCTCACCGACATCGACCGCTTCCGCGGCCGGACCGTGGCCGTGGCGGCAGAGAACCTGCTGGCCGTCACCGCCGACTCGACCGCAGCGACCGGCAGCTACTCGGTCGAGGTCATTCGCCTCGCACAGGCGCAGAAACTTGCCTCCGGGCCGTTCGCGACCGCATTGACCGACATCGGCAGCGGCGAGCTGACGGTCAGCGTGGGCGGCAACGCATTCACGGTCACGATCGATGAATCCGCCGCCACGTTGAGTGACATCGCCAGTGCCATCAATGGCGCGGCCGACAACAGCGGCGTCACCGCGACGCTGGTGACCGCCAACGACGGCGTCAGGCTGGTCCTCACCGGCCGCGAGACCGGTGCGGCCAATGCAATCACCGTGACGCAAACCGGTGGCGATGGCGGGCTCGCACAGATCGCCTACGACCCCGGCAATGGAATCGCCAATCTCACGCAGCTGACCGCTGCCCAGGATGCGCAGGTCGCGGTCGACACCTTCGTCTACGACTCACCGGACAACACCATCACCGAGGTCGTCACCGGCCTGACCCTCGACCTGAAGGCCGCCGCGCCGGGCAGCCCGACGACGGTGACCGTCGGCAACGACAGCGCCGGCTCCGGCAAGCTGATCGACGAATTCGTCAAGGCCTACAACGGACTGGTCAAGTCGCTGCGCGCGCTCACCGCCTACAACGCCGACAACGGCAGCGGCGGGCCATTGCTCGGCGACCCGACCGCGCGCAACTTCCTGAACTCGGTGCGCAACGAAGTGGTGCGCGCGGTGAACGGCAATGGCGCGTTCACCATGCTCGCCGACCTGGGCATCACCACCGAGGTCGACGGTTCGCTGGTGGTCGACTCGGCCAGGCTCGGCGAGGCCCTGGCGGCGGGATTCGAGGACGTGGGCCGGCTGTTCACGACCGCCGAGACCGGCGTGGCGACACGACTCGACGCGCTGCTCGCGCGCTACGTCGACGACAACGGCCTCATCGAGGCGCGCACCGAGGGGCTGCAGGCGCGGGTCGAGGATGTCGCGAAGGCACGCGAGGCGCTCGAGTTCCGGCTGCAGAAGGTCGAGGAGCGGCTGCGCCGGCAGTTCTCCGCGCTCGACGGGCTGGTTGCGCAGTTGCGCAACACGAGCGACTTCCTGACCCGGCAGCTCGACGCACTGCTGCCGACCAACCAGCAGTCGAACCAGTGATGGAGGCAGGATCATGAGCCGTGCTTACGAGTCGGCCGCGCGCAGCTACCAGTCGGCAGGCGCCCACGGCCAGGTGGCTGCGGCCGACCCGCACCGCCTGGTACTGCTGCTGATCGACGGCGCCATCGACCGGCTGGTCCTTGCCCAGGGCCAGATCGCACGTGGCCAGATTGCGCAGAAGGCGGAAACGCTGTCGCGCGCCATGGCCATCGTCGACACGCTCAATGCGAATCTCGACCTGGAGCGGGGCGGGGAGCTCGCCATGAACCTGCGTGGCCTGTATGACTACATGACGCGGCGCCTGCTCGAGGCGAACCTGCGCAGCGACGTGGCGACGCTTGCCGAAGTCACGGGCCTGCTGAAGGAGATCCGCGCCGGGTGGCAGGCCATCGCACCGGCCGGCCAGGGAGCGCCGTGAGCGCGACCGCAACCGAGGCGCCGCCAGTGAGCGACCTGGAGCTGGCGCTCGCCGTCTCCAGCCGGCTGCGGGAGCGCGTCGAGGCGGCGGACTGGCAGGCCGCTGCCCAACTCGAGGCCGAGCGACGGGGCCTGCTGGAGCGCTACTTTTCCGCCCCGCCGCCCGCGGCAGAGCTCGGTCGTGCGGTCGCGCTGCTGCGGCAGCTGATCCAGCTCAACGACGAGCTGGTCGGCATGGCCGAGCACGTACAGCGTGGACTCGCACGCGAGGCAGACACAGTCGCCACCGGCCGGCGTGCCACAAGGGCCTACGCTGCCCATACACTGTAGGCCTCGATCCGGCGGAAGGGCACTACATTGGGCGCAGGCGGTGAGTTCAACGACGGGCTGCACTTTCGTGCCCAGCTGCCGTTCGAGTTCCGCGAACTCGACGCGGAACTGCTGCCGGTGACGATCGGGCGGATCAACAACGAGAACCTGCAGGTGCTGCATGCCGACGCGTCGATCGCCGAGTCGCACCGGCTGGTCGACGCCAAGGACGACGAGCGACCGTGGCTCGCCGACCTGGCGCGCCTCGAGTACAAGCTCGACGTGCTGATGAGCCTGGTCGGCAAGCTGCTGGCGCAGGACGCGGCCAGCCCGGCCTCGACGGATCTGCGGATCTTCGCGCACGGGCTCGAGTGGGCGACGCGGGAAACTCGCCCCGCGCGCGGCCTGCGCGGGCTCGCGGTGGTGCACATCAACCCGGCGTTTCCCCAGCCACTGCAGTTGCCGGGCGTGGTGGTCGCGCACCGGGCCGGTGCCGAGGGCCTGTGGGCGCAGTTCCAGTTCGAGGGCCTTGCCGCGCCGGTGACGGAGTTGCTGGAGAAGCTGGTGTTCCGCCACCACCGGCGCCAGATCGCCGAGGCGAAGGGCGGCGGCTCGCATCCTTGAATGACGGTGTCGGGGGCGGGCTGGGATCGGTGCCGTGGATTCTCCGGCACCCCATTAGGGGTTTCTCTTAACATAAATACGGGTATCGCGGGATGCTCGGCCTACCCATCATTTCACTAGGATTCGAACCGTGCTGATCGGGGTCCGAATCCGTTCAGCGGCTTAGCAGAACAAGCTAGAAAGAATCACCAGATCCGCAAGAGGCGGGTCGCAGACAGCGGGATGCCGTGGCCGACACGAAAGTCGTCGTCATAGAGCCGGACGGTTCGAAGAGCGCTTCCTGGGAAGCGGCGCTGCGCTTCCTCGACTACGACCCGATCATCGTCCCGGATGTGGGATCGGTCGCCTGGCCCGACGCCAACCAACTCGACTGGGTCGCGGTGATGCTCGGGCAGGCCAACGCCCGCGGCACCCTGCGCGAGCTCTTGGCGCGACTGCGCGACTATCCGTCGCCAGTGCCGGTGGTCTGCTCCGGCGGGCAATCGGCTCTGGCCGGGGACCCGGCCGTCCAGCTCAAGCTCGAGCTGCCGATCCGCTACGCGCAGCTGTCGTCCGTGCTGCAGGAAGCGCGCCAGATCCGTCACCTGCCCGCGTCGCGGGGCCTCGACTACGTGCCCGGCGGCTGCTCGGACGCGATCGCCCGCGTGAAGCGTCTTGCGGCGCAAGTCGCCGCGTTCGACACCAACGTACTGATCCTGGGCGAGTCCGGGACCGGCAAGGAAATGCTGGCCCGGCACATCCATGAACTGTCGCCGCGCGCGGCGCGGCCGTTCGTGCCGGTCAACTGCGGCGCGATCCCGCCGGACCTGCTGGAAAGCGAGCTCTTCGGCCACGAGAAGGGTGCATTCACCGGTGCCCTCACTGCCCGCATCGGGCGCTTCGAGTTCGCCGAGGGCGGCACGCTGTTCCTCGACGAGATCGGCGACATGCCGCAGGCGATGCAGGTGAAGCTGCTGCGGGTGCTGCAGGAGCGGGTCTACGAGCGTGTCGGCAGCAATCGCAGCCAGCGCTGCGACGTGCGCATCGTGGCGGCGACCCACCGCGACCTCGAGGCCGCGATCGGCACCGGCGCGTTCCGCGAGGACCTCTATTACCGCCTCAATGTGTTCCCGGTGCGCATGCCACCACTCAGGGAGCGCATCGAGGACCTGCCCGCACTGGTCGAGCAACTCGCCGCCAGGCTCGAGCAGAGCACCGGCCGCCGCGTGACCCTGTCGCGGGCCGGCCTGGCCGCGCTGTCGGCGTATTCCTGGCCGGGCAACGTTCGCGAACTGGGCAACCTGCTCGAGCGGCTGGTGATCCTGCACCCGGGCGAGTGCATCGGGATCGAGCAGCTCCCGGAAAAGTATCGGGCATCCGCGGTGCGCGTCGCCACTCATGCCTCACTGTGCCTGCCGAGCGAAGGCCTGGACCTGAAGGACCACCTCGCGCAACTCGAGGTCACCATGATCCGCGAGGCCATGCAGCGCGCCGGCGGCACGGTCGCCGAGGCCGCCCGGTTGTTGCGCATGCAACGCACCACGCTGGTCGAGAAGCTGCGCAAGTATCGCCTCGAGGCGCGCTCTGCCTGAACGCGCGGCGCGGCTTTAGGGCACATCCTCCCCGTTGACCCACGCCCGCTGGCGCCGGGCAGCCGCCGCCGCAGCGCGCCGGCGCACGCCGGAACGACAAATTTTTGACGCGCCCGTCGGCGCGTGGGCCTCGAACCGGCCGAAAAACCGCTGATTTGCAGCGTTTCAAGCCGTGGCATGGATCTTGCTCCTCGGTTCCCGGGCTTCCAACGTGCAGGGCCATGTCCGCAGCCATCGACCAACGTCAGCTCAACGACGCGTTCCGGACCTTCAGCGAGCTGTCCGGCTCGCTCGAGCGCTCCTATCGCGACCTCGAGGCGCAGGTCGCGCGGCTCAACGACGAGCTCGGGCGAAGCCGCAGCGCGCGACTCGCCGAGCATCGTGAACGCGAGCGTCTTGCTGCGCGGCTGGAACGGCTGCTGACGCTCTTGCCCGGCGGCGTGCTGCTCCTCGACGGCGACGACGTCGTGCGCGAGTGCAACGCGGCGGCGCGCGAGCTCCTCGGCGAGCCGCTCGCCGGCGAGTCCTGGGCGGCGGTCTGCGGGCGGGCGATGCAGCGCGCCAGCGTCTTCGGCGGCGACGTGCCGCTCGCCAGCGGCCGCCACGTGTCGGTGTCGCAGCGCCTGCTGGGCGACGAGCCCGGCCGCATCGTGCTGGTGACCGACGTGACCGAGGCGCACCTGGTGCGCGAACTGATGGATCGCAGCCAGCGCCTGTCGGCCCTGGGAGAGATGGCGGCGCGCCTCGCCCACCAGCTGCGGACGCCGCTCGCCGCGGCGCTGCTCTATGCATCGCGACTGGAGGCCGCAGGGCTCGACGATGCGGTGCGCGGCGAGCTTGCCAGTCGCACCGTCGGTCGCCTGCGCCACCTGGAGCAGCTGATCGGCGACATGCTCGCGTACGCGCGCGGCTCGGGCACCGGCATGGCCGAGCTGTCACTGAGCGCCGTGCTCGAGGACGTGGCCCAGACCCTGGCGGGACGTCTGCGCCAGGGCGGCAGGCTCACCATCCGCACCCGCGCCCCCGGGCTGTCGGTGCGCGGCAACCGCGACGCCCTGGTCGGCGCGGTGGCGAACCTCGTCGTGAACGGCCTCGACGCCGCGGGCGCAGGCGCGGAGGTGGTCGTCGAGGCAAGCGCGCCGCAGCCTGGCCGGGCGCGCCTGACGGTGTCCGACAACGGCCCGGGCGTGCCGCCCGAGGTCGCCGGGCGGGTCTTCGAGCCATTCTTCACCACGCGACCGTCGGGGACGGGCCTCGGGCTCGCGGTGGTGCGCTCCGTCGTCGCCGCCCATGGCGGCACGGTGGAACTCGCGCCCGGCACGACGGGCGCGACCTTCGTCATCGACCTGCCCGTGGACGGGCGCCAGGGAAGCGGGGAAGTGCATGAGCGCGAGTGAGACGACGCTGACGGTGCTGGTGGTGGAGGACGACGCCCCGCTGCGCGACGCGCTGTGCGACACGCTCGCGAGCGCGGGCTACCGCGCGCTTGCGGCCGGCGGCGCGCGCGAGGCGCTCGCGCTCCTCGCCACCGAACCGGTCTCGCTGGTGGTCAGCGACGTGCAGATGGAGGGACTCGACGGTCACGAGCTGCTGCGCTACATCAAGGCGCGCTGGCCCGACCTGCCGGTGATCCTGGTGACGGCCTTCGGCAGCGTCGGCCGTGCGGTGGAGGCGATGCGCGACGGTGCGGCCGACTACCTGACCAAGCCGTTCGACGCGAAGGCCCTGCTCGACCTCGCCGGCCGACTGGCGCGCCAGCGGGGCGAGGCCGTGGCGCGTCCGGTGGCCGGCGATCCGGCGAGCGTGGCGTTGCTCGAGCTTGCCGCGCGCATCGCGCGCACCGAGGTCACGGTGCTCATCAGCGGCGAGAGTGGCACGGGCAAGGAGGTCTACGCGCGCTTCGTCCATGCCGCCTCGGCACGCGCTGCCGGCCCGTTCGTCGCCATCAACTGCGCCGCGATCCCGGAGAACATGCTGGAGGCGGTGCTGTTCGGCCACGAAAAGGGCGCCTTCACGGGCGCCCACCAGGCGCACGCCGGCAAGTTCGAGCAGGCCCAGGGGGGCACGCTGCTGCTCGACGAGATCTCCGAGATGGGCATGTCGCTGCAGGCCAAGCTGCTGCGCGTGCTGCAGGAGCGCGAGGTCGAGCGCATCGGCAGCCAGCGCCCGGTGGCGCTCGACGTCCGCGTGCTCGCCACCACGAACCGCGACCTGGCCGCGGAGGTGGCGGCGGGCCGCTTCCGCGAGGACCTCTACTACCGACTCAACGTGATGCCGCTCGGACTGCCGCCGCTGCGCGAGCGCCCGGGCGACATCCTGCCGCTGGCCGAGCGCGCCCTGCTGCGCTGCGCGCGCCCGGGCGCCGCAGCGCTCGAACTCGATGCCAGCGCGCGTGCGGCGCTCGTCGCCCACGCCTGGCCCGGCAACGTGCGCGAGCTCGACAACCTGATGCAGCGGACCGCGGTGCTCGCGACCGCGCGGGTCATCGGCGCCGTCGACCTGGTGTTCGAGCCGGGCGCGCGGGCCGTCGTGCCGGCGGCCGCCACCGTGGCCGATCCCGGCCTCGACGCCTCGCTGCGCGATCGCGAACGCCGGCTGATCCTGGGTGCGCTCGAGGCGGCACGCAGCCGCAACGAGGCGGCCCAGCGGCTGGGCATCAGCGCCCGCACCCTGCGCCACAAACTCCAGCAACTGCGTGCCGCCGGCCACGACGTGCCGGCGGCGAGGTGACGAGAGATGAGCGTGAACAGTATCGACTCGACGCGCCTGCTGCTCGAGATGCGCGCGCTGGCGCTCAAGGCGCAACAGGCACCGGCGGCGGCCACGAACGTGGCCGCGGGTGCTCCCGTGGCGGAGTTCGGCGCCGCCATGAAGGCCGCGGTGAACTCGGTCAACTCCGTGCAGCAGAACGCCGCGACGATGGTCGCGGCCTTCGAGTCCGGAGCGCCGGGGGCAGATCTCACCCGCGTGATGCTCGAGGTGCAGAAGGCGAGCCTCGCCTTCAAGGCCATGACCGAGGTACGCAACAAGCTCGTCAACGCGTACCAGGAAGTCATGAACATGCCGGTCTGAGGACGCGCTGGAGGATCTGAAGCATGGCCGATACCGCCAACGTCCCCGCGCGCAGCATGCTCGATGCGCTGCCCGCCGTACGCCAGCTCGGCCTGCTGGTCGGCGTCGCTGCGGCGATTGCCGCTGCGATGTGGCTGGTGATGTGGTCGCAGGGGCCCAACTACTCGCTGCTCTACGGCCAGCTCTCGGCACGCGACGCCGGCGCCGTGGTCGAGGCGCTGACCGCGGCCGGCATCCCCAACCGGCTGGAGCCGACCACCGGCGGCGTGCTGGTGCCGGGCGACAGGCTGCACGACGCACGCCTGAAGCTGGCCGCACAGGGCCTGCCGGAGGGCGACGGGCTCGGCATCGAAATGTTGCGGCAGCAGGAAGGCTTCGGCACCAGCCAGTTCATGGAGGGGGCCCGCTATCAGCTCGCCCTCGAGACCGAACTCGCCCGCACCATCGTCAAGGTGCAGGGTGTGGAGGCTGCGCGGGTGCACCTCGCGCTGCCGAAGCAGTCGGTATTCGTGCGCGACCGCCGTGGTGCCAGCGCCTCGGTGATGCTGCAGCTCTACCCGGGCAGGCGCCTCGACCCGGGCCAGGTCTCGGCCGTCGTGCACCTGGTCGCCTCCAGCGTTCCCGAGCTCGAGCCGCCGCAGGTCACCGTGGTCGACCAGAACGGCTCCCTGCTGTCCGCCCCGCGCGGCGGCGACGAGCTTGCCGCCACGGCGCGCCAGCTCGACTACCAGCGCCAGCTCGAGAGCAGCTATGAACGTCGCATCGAGGAACTGCTGACGCCGATCGTCGGCGCAGGCCGCGTCCGCAGCGGAGTGACGGCCGACATCGACTTCACCATCGCCGAGCGCACCACGGAGGACTTCGACCCGGCGCAGCAGGTCGTGAGGAGCGAGCAGACCAGTTCCGACCAGCGGCCGTCCGGCGACCTGGCGCTCGGCATCCCCGGCGCATTGTCGAACCAGCCGCCGCAGACCTCGGCGGCACCTGCGGCGCAGGAGCAGCAGGAGGGCGCAGCGGCCGAGCCGCAGGTCGCGACCTCCAGCCGCGCGACGCGCAACTACGAGATCGACCGCACGATCAGCCACGTGCGCCAGCCGTCGGGAAGTGTGCGCCGGCTGACGGTGGCGGTCGTGGTCGACAACAAGCCGGCCGTGGAGGCGGGCGCGGAGGCGACGGCCGAGGGCTATGGCGCCGAGGAACTCGAGCGCCTGACATCCATCGTCAAGGACGCGATCGGCTTCGACGAGGCACGCGGCGATCGCGTGCAGGTGATCAATGCCGGCTTCACGCCGCTGCCCGCGATCGAGGCGGCCGAGGACATCCCGCTGTGGCAGCGCCCGGCGCTGCTGGCCATGGGCCGGCAGGCGCTCGGTGCGGCGCTGGTGCTGGTGCTGGCCTTCGTGGTGCTGCGGCCACTGATGAAGTCGATCACCCAGCCGGTACCCTCGGCCGGCCAGCTCGCGCTGGCCAGCGGCGGCCTGCCCGAGGTGGCCGGTGACCGGGTGACCCTGTCACCCGGCCGCTACCAGCCCAACTATGAGCAGCAGGTCGCGGCGGCCAAGAGCCTGATCGGCCAGGATGCGAGGCGCGCGGCGGACGTGGTGAAGGACTGGGTGAGCGCCGATGGCAGATAGCAAGGCCGACATTCCGGGCCCCGAACGTGCCGCCATCCTGCTGATGTCGCTCGGCGAGCAGGATGCGGCGGCGATCATCCGTCACATGGATGCACGCGAGGTGCAGCGCGTCGGGCAGGCGATGGCCGCGCTCAAGGACGTCCCGCTGGAACGTACCCAGTCAGTCATGGCGAGCTTCGTCAACTCGGTCGAGACCCGCGGCGCGGGCGGCTCCGGCTCGGAGGACTTCGTGCGCCGGGTGCTGACGAGCTCGCTCGGCAAGCAGCGCGCCGACATGTTCATCGAGCGCATCGTCGCCGGCGGCGACCCGGGCGCCGGCATCGACCAGCTGAAGTGGATGCACCCGCGCCAGGTCGCGCAGCTGGTGCGCGAGGAGCACCCGCAGGTGATCGCCACCGTGCTCGCGCACCTCGACGGCGAGCAGGCCGCGGCGGTGGCGGGCCTGCTGCCCGAGGCGCTGCGTTCCGACGTGCTGCTGCGCATCGCCACACTGGACGAGATCCCGCAGTCGGCGTTGACCGAGCTGTCGGCGCTGGTCGAGCAGCGAGCGGCCGAAAGCACCTCCGCACCGGTCCGCAAGCTCGGCGGCACCAGGCTGGCCGCCGACATCCTCAACGGGCTCGAGCGCGGCCAGTCGAGCGTCGTGATGACGCACATCGAGGAGGCGGACGCGGAACTCTCGCAGAAGATCAAGGACCAGATGTTCGTGTTCGAGAACCTGCTGCAGGTCGATGACCGCGGCATCCAGGCGGTGCTGCGCGAGATCCAGTCCGACACGCTGGCGGTCGCGTTGCGCGGCGCAGATCCCGACATCCAGGAGAAGATCTTCAGCAACATGTCCAAGCGCGCGGGCGAGATCCTGCGCGACGAGATCGAGGTGCGCGGGCCGGTGCGGCTGTCCGAGGTCGAGGCGGCGCAGCGCGAGATCGTCGCGGTGGCGCAGCGCCTCGCCGAGGACGGCACCATCGCGCTGGGCGGCTCCGGCGGCTCCGATTTCGTCTGACGCCGGCACCATGGCATCCCGGATCATCGACGCCGCCGCCGCTCCCGATGCGAAGCCCTGGCAGGCGCCGTCGATGGAACAGGCCGGCCGTCCCGTGGCACCGCGCGCCGGGTCGCCGGGCGGCGGCCTGGTCACCGCCGGTGCGCTCGCCGACCTGCAGCGGGAGGCCTACGACGAGGCCTACCGCATCGGCTACGAGGAGGGTCGCCAGGCCGGCGAGCAGCGCGTTCGCGAACAGGCCGAACGACTCGACAGCCTGATCACCGACCTGGCACGGCCGTTCGAACAGCTCGACGCACAGGTCGAGGAGGAACTGCTGGGGCTCGCGATGGCGCTCGCCAAGCAGATCGTGCGGCGCGAGATCCGCATGGACCCGACGCAGATCATCGCCGTGGTGCGCGAGGCCGTCTCGACCCTGCCGGTGGCCGCGCGGGACGTGCGCGTGCACCTGCACCCGGAGGACGCGGCGATCATCCGCCAGTACCTGGCGCCGACCGAGAACGAGCGGGCCTGGCAGGTGGTCGAGGACCCGGTGATGATGCGCGGTGGATGCCAGGTGCTGACGCCCACTTCGCGTGTCGACGCACGGCTCGAGACCCGGCTCGGCAAGGTCCTGTCCGACCTGCTCGGCAGCGAGCGGGCCGCCGACGCCAGGGCCCCGGACACGCCATGAGCCCGACACGCGCGATCACCGCGGGCCAGCACCGCTGGGCCGGCAGGATCGCCGGATACCGCAGCCGCGTGTCGGAGATCCAGCCGCTACGCGCCGAGGGCCTGCTGTCGCGCATGGTGGGCATGACGCTCGAGGCGGTCGGCTGCGAGGCTGCGGTCGGCGCCCGGTGCCTGGTCGAGGCCGCCGACGGCCGGCAGCTCGAAGCCGAGGTGGTCGGCTTCTCCGGCGAGCGCCTGTTCCTGATGCC
>CAZXAS010000053.1:0-14914 GCA_964638185.1 uncultured Steroidobacteraceae bacterium
CTGGTGCCAGGGATGTGCCAGGCACCTCCTATACGTTGTGGATGTGCACATCCCGCTGCGGGAACGGGATCTCGATGCCCTCGGCCTCGAACGCCTCGGCGACGGCCACGCCGGCATCGCTGCGCGCGATCGCCGCGGTATCGGCGTTGCGGGTCCAGAAGCGCATCACGAAGTCCAGTGAGCTCTCCCCGAAGCCGGTGAACAGGACGACCGGTGCCGGCTCCTTCATGGCGTCGGGCTGCGCTGCGGCGATGCGGGTCAGCAGTTCGAGCACGCGGCGAACGTTGGTGCCGTAGGCCACGCCGACGGTCACGTCGACCCGCCGACTGCTGTCGGACAAGGTCCAGTTGACGAGGTTGCCGGCGAGCAGCGTGCCGTTCGGCACGACGACCTCCGCGCCTTCCCAGGTGCGCACCCGGGTCGCGCGCAGGCCGATCTCCATCACCCGTCCCTGCAGCGTGTCGATGTCAATGATGTCCCCCGGCTGCACCGGGCGTTCGAACATCAGGATCAGGCCGGACACGAAGTTGTTGACGACGGTCTGCAGGCCGAAGCCGATGCCCACGCCGAGTGCGCCGATTACGAGCGCGAACTGGCCGGTCTCCACGCCCGCCGCACTGAAGGCCAGCAGCAGCCCGGCGAACAACACGCCGTAGTAGACGAGGGTGGCGGTGGTGCTCTTCGCCCCGGTCGGCCAGGGCAGGCGCACCAGCACCTCCTCCTTGAGGACGAAGCGGATGCCGCGGGCCGTATAGACCGCGATCAGCACGCCGGCCACGAAGGTGAGGAAGCCACCGAGCGACACTGTCAGCTCGCCGAACTGCCAGGCCCGGCCGAGCGCCGCGGACACGCGTGTCGCGATCGGCTCCCACAGCCTGAACATCACCAGCGTCACGTAGGCCCAGGCGACGAGCGCGGCAGCGAGTATCAGGCGTCGCGAGGTGCGCAGGATGCGCTCGCTGCCCAGTTCGACCATGCGCAGGGACCTGCCGATCCGGGTACGGACGAACAGTCCGGTGAAGTCGCTCAGGATCAGCGCGGCTGCGAACATGACGACCGAAACATAGGTCGAGGCCAGCGTGCCCCGCACCAGCAGGTCGGCCAGCGTCACGTTGCCGAGCGCGGCGGCGACGATCCCTATGCCGACGATCGGGAGCACCACGGGCGAGAAGCGGGCCGCCAGGTCCACCCACGACTGCGGCGCCAGCGTGCCGCGGCGCCGCAGCATGGCGAGGCGCAGGAACCCGACGGCGAGGCCCAGCGCAACGACAAACAGGTCGAGCCTGAATGCCAGCGAATCGTAGGGCATCAAGGTCCGCGCACGATCGACGACGAACAATGCCGCGATGCCGTAGAGCACGCCCCGCTGGTCGGCGACGAGCCGCGCCGGCATGAGCCGCAAGAGCAGCCCCATGATGGCGACGGCGATGATCTCCTGCACCAGGCTCGGCGTGTACTCGGCGCCGAGCAGCAACGCCACCAGCACGACCAGGGACAGCGACGAGAATGGCCGCTTCAGGATCCGGCTCGCGTCGGCGAGCACCGTTTCGCCGGCGATCGGCGCGCCCGGTCCGCGCTGCATCCACGCCACCAGCGCGAACAGCGCGAGCACGATGACGGCGAAGCCCTCGACGGCGGAGCGCCGGGACGCAATGAAATCCTCGGTATAGGCCGCCTGGTCGGCGAGTCGCGCGCGCACGGCCTCGATGTCCTCGCCGGCGTCGGTGCTCAGGGCCTGGGCCGACCAGATGGGGGGCACGTCGCGCGTGAGGAGCTGGCCCTCGATACGGTCGCTGGCCTGGGTCAGGCGCTTGGCCATCGCCTCGAGCTGCGACTCGAGCTCGCCATTGCGCTGCTGGGCTGCGAGTGCTGCCGCCAGCGGGCCGTCCAGTAATCGTTCGGTCTCGTCGATCAGGCCCAGCACCTGGCGGACCTCGGTCACGAGTGGCTGCGCGACGACCTCACCGGCGGTGAGTTCCAGCGTGCGGCTCCAGATGCCGCGCAGCCGGCTCAGTTCGGCCGCCTGGGTCGACAGACGGGTGGCGCGCGCGATGTCGCGCTCCTCCAGCGACCGGAGTTCGTGCTGGTAGAAGCGCACCTGGCGCTCGAGCGGTGCGATGCGGAATGCCGGCGCCTGGTCGAGCTGCTGGAAGTCGACCTGCTGGCGCAGCCGTGCGATACCGGCCGCGACCCGCGCGTAGCGGCCGTCCGCAACCGCCGCCGCGGCCGGCAGCGTGGCGCGCAGCGCCTCGAGCTGGGCCCGCGTCGCCGCCGCGCGCTGCGGGATCTGCTGGGCGGGGATCGTCTCGGGCTTGGGCACGGTGGTTTCCGCAGGCGCTGCGGTCGGCAGGACCTGTGCGGCGGCGGTCGACGACGATGCGGCGAGCAGGACGGAAAGCGCCGCCGCCGCGGCGCCGCGGAGCACCAGGCCGTGCATCGTCATGAATGACACTCCAGGCCGGACCCTGGTCCGGCGCCGCCCAATGTTAGTGGCTCCCGGAGCCGGCGCAAGCGTGGTCAGCCGCCGTCGCGGCGCCGGACGCTCAGGACATTGCGAATGGCGGTGAGGCGCGTCATCAGCCGCGACAGCTCCTCGAGTCCGTGGATGCTGATGGTGACCAGGATGTCGGCCGTATGGGTCGACGGGTTGGTCGTGGTCGTCATGCGCAGGATGCCGATCTTCTGGTCGGTCAGCACTGCGCCGATATCGCGGACGAGCCCGTGCCGGTCGTAGGCCTGGATGACGATGTCGACCTCGAAGCCGCGTTCCCCGGCGCCGCCCCATGAGACGGACAGCACCCGTTCCGGCTGGCGGCGGCGCATGCGCTCGAGGCTCGGGCAGCCCTCGCGGTGGATGGTCACGCCGCGACCGACGGTGATGTAGCCGGCGATCGGCTCCGGCGGCATCGGGTTGCAGCAGCGCGCGTAGGTGCAGGCGAGGTCGCCGATGCCCTCGACCTGCAGGCCGGTGGCGGCCTTGCGACGTGTCGCGGGTGCCGCAGGCGGTGCCGGCGGTGCCAGCGGTTCGCGCAGCTTCAGCCGCCGCTGGATGGCCCCGCTGACCTGCGCCACGCTCATGTCGCCGGCGCCGAGCGCGAGGTAGAGCGCCTCGGCCGTGTCGAGATGCAGCTCCTCCAGCAGTTCAGGCAGCGGCACTGCGTTCGCCAGGCCGAGCCGCGCAAGCTCGCGCTCGAACAGCTCCTTGCCTTCCACCCGGTTGCGGCCCTCGTCCTGGCGGCGAAACCACGCGCGCACCTTGGCGCGGCTCCTGGGCGACGCCAGGTAACCGAGCTGGTCGATCAACCAGTCGCGACTCGGCTGCGGCTCCTTGCCGGCGATGATCTCCACCGCCTCGCCATTCGCGAGCTTGTAGTCGAGCGTCACCATGCGGCCGTTGACGCGGGCGCCGCGGCAGCGGTGGCCGAGGCTGGTATGAACGTGGTAGGCGTAGTCGAGCGGCGTCGAGCCGGCCGGCAGGTCGACCACGTCGCCCTTCGGCGTCAGCACGTAGACGCGGTCCTCGAACAGGTCGGCGCGCACCTGGTCGAGGAAGTCCCGGTCGGCCTCGGCCTCCGCGGCAGGCGCCAGCAGTTCGCGCAGCCACTGGATCTTGCGATCGTAGGCCGCGTCGCGACCGCGCCCTTCCTTGTAGCGCCAGTGCGCGGCGACACCGAGTTCGGCGTGCGCGTGCATTTCCTGCGTGCGGATCTGTACCTCCACGGGCATGCCCCCGGGACCGATGACCGCCGTGTGCAGCGAGCGGTAGTCGTTCTCCTTCGGCGTGGCGATGTAGTCGTCGAACTCGCCGGGAATGTACAGCCAGCGGCCGTGGACGATGCCGAGCGCCGCGTAGCAGTCGGCCACCGACTCGGTGAGGATGCGCACGGCACGGACGTCGAAGACCTGCTCGAAGCTCAGGTCCTTGCGCTGCATCTTGCGCCAGATGCTGTAGATGTGTTTCGGACGCCCGGCCACCTCGGCCCGGATGCCGGCCTCGGCGAGCAACCGGGTGAGATCGGCCTGGAACTCGTCGATGTAGCGCTCGCGGTCGGCGCGCCGCTCGTTGAGCTTGCGGGCGATCTCCCGGTAGTGGTCCGGCTCCAGGTAGCGGAATGCCAGGTCCTCGAGTTCCCACTTGACCTGCCAGATGCCGAGCCGGTTGGCCAGCGGCGCATACACGTCGCGCGTCTCGCGCGCCAGCCGGTCGCGCTCCGGACCAGGCAGGTTGCGTGCCCCACGCAGGGCCTGCAGCTGTTCGGCAAGGCGCACCAGCACCAGGCGTGGATCGGTGATGACCGCCAGCAGCATCTTGCGCAGGGCCTCGGCCTGGCCGGCCGAGAGCTGCCTGTCGCCGCCCGCCCGGTCGGAGACGCGGAAGCTGCCGAGTTCGCCGAGGGCGTGCGCGAAGTCCACCACCTCCGGACCGAAGGCGGCGCGCGCGGCGTCCGGCGTCACGGCGCCGGTGGCCAGCAGTGGTGCGACCATCGCGCCGATGGTGCAGGTATCGTCGACGTCGAGGGCGGCGACGGTCGCGGCAACGGCGCGGCCGCGCTCGAGGAGCGCGGTCGCGTCAGAATCGTCGCGCACCATCGCTTCCGCCGCCTGCCGGGCGGCTTCGAAGCGGGAAGTGGCGGGAGCGGTCGCGAGGGTCGTCGTCTTCATCTAACGGGCGCATGCCGGTGGCAGGCTTTTGCCGGTATCATACGCGCTCCGGTGAGCCACCCCGCGCCCCGGATGCCGCGTTGCGCGGGATACATACATGCCTCCGGGAGAATCGATCACGTGCACGGTTTCCAGGCTTGATGCGGGCGACGCGGGGCAGGCGCTCACGAGGCCTGAGGCTCGCGGCCGGGCCGGCACCTGCCGTGCTGGTGGCGGCGGCGCCGGTCAGGATCCTGGGACTCGACCCGGGCTCCGTGGTGACCGGTTTCGGGGTGGTCGACGTGACGTCCCGCGGCGCGAAGTACCTCGCGAGCGGCAGCATCCGCGCCGGTCGCGGCGAGCTTGCGGATCGCCTGCAGACGATATTCCGGCACGTGGTGGAGCTGGTGGAGCAGTACGTGCCGGGCGAGGTCGCCATCGAGCGGGTGTTCATGCACGTCAATCCGGATAGCGCGTTGAAGCTCGGCCAGGCGCGCGGGGCGGCGCTGTGCGCCGCGACCAGCGGCGGGGCCGCCGTGCACGAGTACACGCCACGTGCCGTCAAGCTCGCCATCACCGGCACCGGCGCGGCAGACAAGGCCCAGGTGCAGCACATGGTCAAGGCGCTGCTGGCGGTCGAAGGAAAGCTCGGGGCGGATGCGGCGGATGCGCTCGCCATCGCGCTCTGCCATGCCCATCACCGTGTCCTTGCCGGACCCCGGAGGGCAACGTGATCGGTTACCTGCGCGGCACGCTGGTCCACAAGCAGCCGCCGGCGCTCCTGGTCGACGTGGGTGGTGTCGGCTACGAACTCGAGGCGCCGATGTCGACGTTCTACGCCCTGCCTGCGCCGGGCAGCGAGGTCCGCCTGCACACGCACCTGGTGGTGCGCGAGGATGCGCACCTGTTGTACGGCTTTGCCACGGCATCGGAGCGCCGGCTGTTCCGCGACCTGCTGCGGGTCTCGGGCGTCGGCCCCAAGATCGGCCTGGCGCTGCTGTCCGGCATCAGTGTCGAGACCTTCCTGGTCTGCGTCGAGTCGGAGGATGTCGAGGCGCTGGTGCGGGTGCCCGGTGTCGGGCGCAAGATCGCGGAGCGGCTGGTCATCGAGATGCGTGACCGCATCCGGGCGCTGGGCGACGGGATGGCGGCCGGCGCCGCTGGCGGGACGGCGGTCGGGGTGCGAGGCGGACCTGCGGGCGAGGCCTACGCGGCCATGGTGGCGCTCGGCTACAAGCCGGCGGAAGTCGCACGCCTGCTCAAGTCCGTCACGACCGAGGGCGCCGGCACCGAGGACATCATCCGCGAGGCCCTCCGGCTCGCGGCGGCGAAGTAGCGCACGAGGACCCCTGCGCCATGCTGGAACAGGATCGCGTCGTCAATGCCGTAGCCTCGCGCGAGGACGAGGTGCTCGACCGTGCCGTGCGACCACGCCGGCTGGCCGAGTATGTCGGCCAGCGCGCGGTGAAGGCGCAGATGGAGATCTTCATCGAGGCCGCGCGTCGGCGCGGCGAGGCGCTCGACCACGTGCTGATCTTCGGTCCGCCGGGCCTGGGCAAGACCACGCTCGCCAACATCGTCGCCAACGAGCTCGGTGTGAACCTGCGCCAGACGTCCGGGCCGGTGCTGGAACGGCCCGGCGATCTCGCGGCCATGCTCACCAACCTGCAGCCGAACGACGTGCTGTTCGTCGACGAGATCCATCGCCTGAGCCCGGTGGTGGAGGAGATCCTCTACCCGGCGATGGAGGACTACCAGATCGACATCATGATCGGCGAGGGACCGGCGGCGCGCTCCATCAAGCTCGACCTGCCGCCGTTCACCCTGATCGGCGCGACGACCCGTGCGGGGCTCCTGACCTCGCCGTTGCGCGACCGCTTCGGCATCGTGCAGCGGCTGGAGTTCTACTCGGTGGAGGATCTCACCGGGATCGTCGCGCGCGCCGCCGGGATCCTCGGCCTCGCCTCGGAACCGGGCGGGGCGCTCAGGATCGCGGAGCGCGCGCGGGGCACGCCCCGCATCGCCAACCGGCTGCTGCGCCGTGTGCGCGACTACGCCGAGGTGCGCGCCGAGGGCCGTATCACCGATTCGGTGGCGCAGGCCGCACTCGACATGCTGGAAGTCGACCGGGAGGGCTTCGACGTGCTCGACCGGCGCCTGCTGCTGACCATCATCGAGAAGTTCGGCGGCGGCCCGGTCGGGATCGAGAGCCTGGCCGCGGCGATCGGCGAGGAGCGGGGCACGCTCGAGGACGTCATCGAGCCGTTCCTCATCCAGCAGGGCTTCCTCATGCGCACCGCCCGCGGGCGGATTGCCACACGCACGGCCTGGCTGCATTTCGGGCTGGAGTCGCCATCCGGCGACCCGACCGCCGGCAACCTGTCGTTGTTCAAGGAGTAGGCTCGATGCCGCGGGCGTTCTGGTGGCCGGTGCGCGTGTACTGGGAGGACACCGACGCGGGTGGCGTCGTGTACTACGCCAATTACCTGCGCTTCCTGGAACGGGCGCGGAGCGAGTGGTTGCGGGCACTGGGATTCGACCAGGCCGCGATGCAGCGCGATGAACGGATCCAGTTCGCCGTGGTCGAAGTCGCGGTCAGGTATCACAAGCCCGCGGTGTACGACGACCTGCTGGATGTCGGCGCCCGCGTCGTCGCCTGGAAGCGCGCGTCGCTCAGCTTCGAGCAGGAGATCCGGCGCGGCGGCGCGACGGGAGAACTGCTGGTGAGCGCCACGGTGCGGGCGGCGGCGATCGACTCGGAAACACTGAAGCCGCGGCCCATGCCGCAGGCACTGGTTACGGAGCTAGAGCGTGAATAACGACCTGTCGGTCATCCAGCTCGTCCTGCAGGCGAGCATCATCGTGCAGTTCGTCATGCTGCTGCTCGCTGGAGCCTCGGTGCTGTCCTGGGCGATCATCTTCCGCAAGCGCAGGATGATCGCGACCGCACGCGACGAGGCGGACAGCTTCGAGGCGGCCTTCTGGTCGGGCGCCGACGTGGGCAAGCTGTATCGCTCGATCGAGTCGCGTGGTGGGGCGTTTCCGGGAATGGAGAGCATCTTCGAGGCAGGCTTCCGCGAGTTCTCCCGCGCCCGCACCCAGGCGGGCGTGACGGCGGGGCAGATCATGGAGGGCGTGCGCCGCTCGATGAAGGTCTCGCAGCTGAAGGAAATCGACCGGCTGGAGGCGAGCCTCGCCACCCTCGCCACGATCGGCTCGACCAGCCCCTACGTCGGCCTGTTCGGCACCGTGTGGGGCATCATGAATGCCTTCCATGGCCTCGGGAACGTGCAGCAGGCGACGCTTGCCATGGTCGCGCCCGGGATCGCCGAGGCGCTGATTGCGACCGCCATGGGCCTGTTCGCCGCGATTCCGGCCGTCATCGCCTACAACCGCTTCGCGGACCGCGTGAGCCGCCTCGAACTGCGCTACGACACCTTCACCGAGGAGTTCTCCGCGCTGCTCGACCGCCATTCCGCACAGAGGAGTGCCTGACATGCCCTCCGCGGTTCGTGGCCGCAAGCTGATGGGCGAGATCAACGTCGTTCCCTACATCGACGTGATGCTGGTGCTGCTGATCATCTTCATGATCACCGCGCCGCTCTTGACACAGGGCGTCGAGATGGAATTGCCCAAGGCCGACGCGAGCCCGCTCGACCCCGAGGACCTTCGCAACCGCGAACCGCTGGTCGTGTCGGTGGACAGCGCCGGGCGCTTCTACGTCAATGTCGGCGGTGACGAGAACTCGCCGGTCGACGACGACGCCGTGCGCGAGCGCGTCGGTGTGGTGCTCGGGCGCGACCCGGAAACACCGGTGCTGGTGAAGGCCGACACACGCGTCCCATACGGACGCGTGGTCGAGGCCATGGTCATCCTGCAGCAGGCCGGGGCCAGCAAGATCGGGTTCCTGACCGACCCCAAGGCGGTCCGGGCGCTCGAGGAACTCGATCGGCGCCGATGAAGCAGGCCGCGTCCACCCCGGTCCAGTCCTGGTTCTGGTCGGTCGCGCTGCATGCAGGCCTGGTGGCGGCGCTCGCCTTCGGGACCAGCTTCACGCGCCCGGAACAGGTGGTGCCGCTGCCGATCGAGGCGGTGGTGGTCGACGACGCGGTGCTCGAGGCGCTGGCGACGGTGCGCAGTGCTGATGCCCGCCGCCAGCAGATCGCGGCCGCCGAGCGCGAGCGCGTCCGCCGCGAGCGGGAGGAACAGGCGCAGATCGAGCGTGAACGGCAGGAGGCCGAGGCGCTGGTGCGGGCGGAGGCCGAGGAGCGCCGCCAGGCAGAGCTCGCGCTGCGGCAGAAGGCCGAGGCTGAGGCGCGGCTCAAGGCCGAGGCGGCTGCCGCCGCGAAGCGCAAGGCGGACGCGGTGGCCGCCGCAAAACGCGAGGCCGATGCCGCCGCAAAACGCGAGGCCGATGCCGCCGCAAGGCGCAAGGCCGAGGCGGAACGTGCACGCCAGCAGGCCGAGGAGCGCGCCCGTGCCGATCGCGAGGCGGACCTCAAGGCCCGCCTGGCCGAGGAGGAGCGGCGCAGCGCCGCCGTGTCCGGCGGCCTCAAGGCACGCTACGTGGCCATGATCCAGGCGCGCATCCAGCGCAACTGGATCCGGCCCGGATCGGCGCAGGCGGGCCTGAAGTGCATCGTCAATGTGACGCAGATCCCGGGCGGTGAGGTGGTCGGGGCAACGCTCGGGGCCTGCAACGGCGACGACGCCGTGCGCCAGTCGATCGTGAGCGCGGTGCTGCGCTCCTCGCCGCTGCCGGCGCCGCCCGACCCGTCGCTGTTCGAGCGCAACCTCGTAATCGAGTTCATACCGGAGGACTGACCCAGTGATTCATGCTCGATGGACTTCGATCGGCGTCCTGCTCGTCGTGCTGCTGGCGCCCCTGGCCGCGCGGGCGCAGCTCACCGTCCAGATCACCCAGGGGGTGGCCGATCCCATCGCGATCGCGATCGTGCCCTTCGGCTGGTCCGCCGCCGGCGCGGCCCCCTGGGACGTGGCGGACACGGTGCGCTCCGACCTCGAGCGCAGCGGCCGCTTCGCGCCGCTCGCGCGCAGCCAGATGCTCGAGTTCCCCCATGCGGCCGCGGAAGTGGATGCCGCGAACTGGCGCCTGCTCAAGGTGGACTACGTCCTGGTCGGCCGGCTGGTGCCGGCCGGCGAGCGCATCGAGGTCCAGTATGAACTAGTCAACACGCTGACCGGCGCGAGGTTGCTCGGCCAGGCGCTGCCTGCGGACCGCGGCGCCCTGAAGCTCGCGAGCCACAAGGTCGCCGACGCCGTATACGAGAAGATCATCGGCGTCCGCGGCGCGTTCGCCACGCGCATCGCCTATGTCGCGGTGGAGGGCACGCCGGAGTCGCGTCGCTATCGGCTCATCATCGCCGATTCCGACGGCGCCAACCCGCGGGTGGTGCTCCAGTCCGCCCAGCCAATCATGTCGCCGGCCTGGTCGCCGGACGCGAGGAGCCTCGCATACGTTTCGTTCGAGGGCGGCACCGCCTCGATCTTCGTGCAGACCCTCGCCAGTGGCCAGCGGGTGCGGGTGTCGGCGCGATCCGGCATCAACGGCGCCCCGGCCTGGTCGCCCGACGGCCGTCGCCTGGCCGTGACACTGTCGCGTCGCGACGGCAACGTCGACGTCTACCTGCTGACCCTGGCGAGCCAGGAACTGGAGCGACTGACGGACTCGCCCGCGATCGACACCGAGCCGGCCTGGTCGGCCGACGGTCGCAGCATCTATTTCACCTCGGACCGCGGCGGTGCGCCGCAGGTCTACCGGATGAATGCCACGGCCGGCGCCGCCCCGCAGAGGATCACCTTCGAGGGCACCTACAATGCCCGGCCGAGGATCGCCCCGGACGGTCGGCGGATGGCCGTGGTGACCCTGGATCGCGGGGCCTACCGGATCGCCGCGGTCGACCTGGAGCGTCGTGGCTCGCAGGTGCTGACCTCGGGGCGACTGGACGAGTCGCCGAGCTTCGCCCCCAATGGCGCCATGCTGATCTATGCCACGCGTGAGGGAAGGCGCGGCGTGCTGGCGACGGTCTCGATCGATGGCCGGGTTCAGCAGCGGCTGGCCGGCGTGGACGGCGACATCCGCGAGCCGGCCTGGTCGCCCTACGTCGAGTGAAGAACCAACGCGGGCCGTGGCAGTCGTAGAATAGGCACCTGCCGCGGCCGACGCCGCCCATGTATCTCATCCAAGGAGTCGATCCCATGCGTGTCCTGCCCGTGCTTGCACTGCTCGCGAGCGTCGTGCTGCTTGCAGGCTGTCCGAAGAAGCCGACCACGGTGCCCGAAGGCGATGCCGGCAGCGGCGTGCCCTCGCAGACCGAGGAAGGCACCACCGGCGGCGCGGCGGGCGGCAGCGTCGGTGATGCCCGGACCCTGCCCGGCGACGCAGGCGGCGCCGCTGGCGGCATGCCGGCCAGCAACGTGATCTACTTCGATTTCGACAAGAGCGAGATCCGCCCGGAGTTCACCGGCCTCGTGAGCGAGCATGCACGCCGCCTGGCTGCAGCGCCCGGCATGACGGTGCGGCTCGAGGGCCACACCGACGAGCGCGGTTCGCGTGAATACAACATCGCGCTCGGCGAGCGCCGCGCGCAGGCCGTACGCCGCGCTTTGATGCTCGGCGGTGCCGGTGATCCGCAGCTCGTGACCGTCAGCTACGGCGAGGAGCGCCCGGCCGTCGACGGCGAGGGCGAGGACGTATACGCGCAGAATCGCCGGGTCGTGATCGTCTACGGCAACTGACGCGGTGAACGGCTACCGCCACCTGCTGTGCGCGGCCGCGGCCCTGGCGTTACTGCCGGGGCCCGCGGTCGGTGCGCCGAGCCGCTCCGAGCTGGAGGAACGCGTGATCGCGCTCGAGCGGGCCGTGGACAACCAGGGGCTGATCGAGATCGCCCGCCAGATCGAGCTCTTGCAGGCGGAGCTGCGCGCCCTGCGCGGCGAGATCGAGCAGCTGCAGTTCGCCCAGGACGGCGCAAGACAGCAGCAGCGGGACCAGTATCTCGACCTCGATCGTCGCATCGTGGCGCTCGAGGAAGGTGCCCGGCGGATTGCCGCCGCGGTGCCGGCGGAAGCGGATCCGGCGCTCGTCTACAAGGCCGCGTTCGACGAGCTGAAGGCCGGTCGCTACACCGAGGCGAAGCAGGGGTTCGCCGCTTTCCTCGAGGCGTATCCCGAGCACGAGCTGGCCGAGAACGCCCAGTACTGGCTGGGCGAGGTGCACTACGTGGAGCTCGACTACGCCGCCGCGCTCGACGCCTTCCAGCGCGTGATCGAAGGCTACCCGAAGGCGCGCAAGGCGCCGGACGCGCTGCTGAAGGCCGGGTACTGCCAGTATGAGCTCAAGCGCTTCGAGGCGGCGCGCGCCTCGCTCAGTCGCGTGATCCGCGAGTACCCGGGCTCGCCCGCGGCGAAGGACGCGGGCGAGCGCCTGGCGCGCATGACGGCCGAAGGCCGCTGAGCAGCGCCATGGCCACCGTCGCCGATGCCGCGCGTCCGGCCAAGACCGCCGCTTCACGGCTCAGGATCACCGAGACGTTCTACTCGCTGCAGGGCGAGGCGGACAGCGTCGGCTGGCCGACGTTCTTCATCCGGCTCACCGGTTGCCCATTGCGCTGCCACTATTGCGACACCGCCTATGCGTTCCACGGCGGCGAATGGCAGGACATCGATGACCTGGTGGCCGCGGCGCGGGCTTCCGGGGCGCGCCACGTCTGCGTCACGGGCGGCGAGCCGCTGGCGCAGAAACCCTGCCTGCAGCTGCTCGAGCGCCTGTGCGACGCCGGGTTCGCGGTGTCGCTCGAGACCAGCGGCGCCCTGGACATCGGCGGCGTCGATGCGCGGGTCGCCCGCGTGGTCGACCTCAAGACCCCTGGCTCCGGGGAGGTCGCGCGCAACCGCTACGAGAATCTCGAGCTGCTCGGCGCGAAGGACATGGTCAAGTTCGTGATCTGCGATCGCACCGACTTCGACTGGGCGAGCGACTTGGTTGCCGCTCGCCGGCTGGCGGACCGCTGCCAGGTGTTGTTCTCGCCGAGCCACGGCCAGCTCGGCGCTGCCACGCTGGCCGACTGGATCCTGGCCGGCCGGTTGCCGGTGCGGTTCCAGATGCAGCTGCACAAGTCGCTATGGGGCGACGTCGCCGGTCGATGAGCGAGGCCACGGCAAGCGGCCGGCGCGCCGTCGTGCTGCTGTCCGGCGGACTGGACTCGGCCACTGTGCTCGCCATGGCCCTGGCGCAGGGCTTCGCCTGCCATTGCCTCAGCTGCCATTACGGCCAGCGTCACGATGCCGAACTCCGAGCGGCCGCGCGTGTGGCCGCGGCGCTGGGCGCGGTCGAACACCGGGTCATGCGCGTCGACCTCGGCGGCATCGGTGGCTCGGCGTTGACCGACCCTGGCATCGCGGTGCCGGAGTCGCCGACGGCGGGCATTCCGGTCACCTACGTTCCGGCGCGCAACACGCTGCTCCTGGCACTGGCACTCGGCTGGGCCGAGGTACTCGATGCGCGCGACCTGTTCGTCGGGGTGAATGCGGTGGACTATTCGGGGTACCCGGACTGCCGGCCGGAGTTCATCGCCGCCTTCGAGCGGCTCGCCAACCTCGGCACGCGCGCCGGGGTGGAGCAGGGCGGTATCCGCGTCCATGCGCCGCTCGTCGACATGACCAAGGCCGACATCATCCGGCGCGGCACCACGCTCGGCGTCGACTATGCGCTGACCGTGTCCTGCTACCAGGCGGACGCGGAGGGCCGCGCCTGCGGACGCTGCGATGCCTGCCGGCTGCGGCGCGCCGGCTTCGAGAGCGCCGGCGTGGCCGATCCGACGCGCTACGCCTGACGGCCCGCCGGGCGGCGTACAGCGGGGTGGTCCTGGTGCGCCGCTTCCTTTAGGGTCGCCGTACGACCATCCAGTCCCGGAGACGACCATGGATTCATGCCGCCTGGCGATTTCTGCTGCCACCATGGCCGTGCTGTTCGTCGTCGCGGCGGCGGCGCGGGGCGCTCCCGCAGAGGCCGGGCTCGGTGACGAGGCCCGCGTCGCGGCACTCATCGCCGAGCTCGGCCTCGAGGAGGCTCCGGGGCCGGTGCGCGAACGCGCGGGCTGGCGGCGCCCGACCAGGATCATCGTCTGGAACCTCGGGCAGGAAGTCCTGCAGTCGCTGCAGGAGGTGGCGCCGGGGGTCGAGTTGCTGCCGGTCGGCAGTGTCGCCGAGGCCATCAAGGCCGCGCCCGGCGCGGACGCGGTGCTCGGCCTGTGCGCGGCCGAGGTCCTCGCGGCGGGGCCAGGCATCCGCTGGATCCAGGCGTTCTCGGCCGGAGTCGAGCGCTGCGTGGCGATCCCGGCGCTCAGCGAGCGGGACATCCTGCTCACCAACATGCAGCGCGTGGCGGGCCCGGTGATGGCCGAGCACGTGACCGCGATGATGCTCGCCTTCGCGCGCGGACTGCATTTCTACATCCCGGAGCGCATGGCGGCCCGCTGGACCCGCGATCCGCCGCCGCCGGTGCAGCTGATCACCCTGCAGGGCAAGACGGCGCTGGTGGTGGGGCTCGGCGGCATCGGCGTCGAGGTGGCGAGGCGGGCCAATGCGCTCGGCATGCGCGTCACCGCCACCCGTGCGAGCGGGCGCAGGGGACCGGACTTCGTGAGCTACGTCGGCCTGCCGGACGAGTTGCACGATCTCGCGGCTGACGCCGACTTCATCATCAACACGGTGCCGCTGACCCGGGCGACGACGGGAATGTTCGACGCGAAGTTCTTTGCCGCCGCGAAGCCGGGCGCGTTCTTCATCAACGTGGGTCGCGGGCGGAGCGTGGTCCAGGAGGACCTGGTCGCCGCACTCGAGAGCGGCCGACTGGCCGGGGCCGGTCTCGACGTCACGGATCCCGAGCCGCTTCCGCCCGGCAATCCGCTGTGGGCGATGCAGAACGTGATCATCACGCCGCATGTCGCCACCGATTCCGACCTCGGCAACGAGCTTCGCATCGCCATCGGGCGGGAGAACCTGCGGCGCTACGTGGCGGGGGAGAAGATGCTGTCGGTGGTCGATGTGGCGCGGGGCTACTGATGCGCCCGGTGCGCGCCCCGGAGCGGAATCGCGGAAGTCGTTGACGTATCATTCGCTGCCGGCCGGGCGCGCGGCCTGGCGCGGGGTCGAGACCGGCCCCGGCAACCTCCACGACGGGCCGTTAGCTCAGCGGTAGAGCATCCGGCTTTTAACCGGTTGGTCGCTGGTTCGATCCCAGCACGGCCCA
>CAZXAS010000054.1:0-14789 GCA_964638185.1 uncultured Steroidobacteraceae bacterium
GCGTGGGTGCTGTTCGGCGAGCGACCCACCACGTTGGCGCCGACCCGGAGCGTGGTCGTGATGCCCCAGTTCAGCTGGCTCGGCGACGAGGATGTCGCGGCCGTGCTCACCCACGTGCGCAGCCACTTCGGCAACGCCGCCCCGGCAATCTCGGCGGCCGGGGTGGCCGCGAGCCGTGCAACGAGAGCCCGCCAGTGATCCCCGACATCCGCGAGTTCGACTTCGTAGCCGGGGCGCGGGAAGCGCGCGGGCTCGCGGTCGTGATCGACGTCTTCAGGGCATTCTCGGTCGCCTGCTACGCCACGGCCCGCGGCGTGGCACGCATTCACCCGGTGGCCGACGCCGCCGATGCGCTGGCCCTCAAGGCCCTGCACCGAGGCTGGGTCATCGCCGGCGAGCGTCATGCCCGCCGGCTGCCCGGCTTCGACCTGGGCAACTCGCCAAGCGACATCCTGGCGGCCGACCTCGAGGGCCGCGTGCTGGTGCACACCACGCACGCCGGCACCCAGGGCCTGCGCGCCGCACTCGGCGCCGACGAGGTGATCACCGGCAGCCTGGTGAATGCCGCGGCCATCTGTCGCTACATCGCGTCACGCGCGCCAGCGCGGGTGTCGCTGGTACGCATGGGGCACGAGGCGCGCGAACGCTGTGCGGAGGATGACCTCTGCGCGGCACTGCTGCGTGCCCGCCTGAGCGGCGCCGATTTTCCCGTGGAGTCCGTACGCGACACGTTGCGCGGTGCGCCGGCAGCCGCCAAGTTCTTCGATCCGGCGGCCGACTGGGCGCCGGAAGGCGATTTCGACCTGTGCACCGACGTCGACCGCTTCGATTTCGTGCTGCGGCTCGATGGCCGCCAGTCGGACCTGCCGTGGCTCACCCGCATGCAGGCCTGAGGGCGACTCGGCTACGCTCGCGTCGCCGCCATGAATACCGCCGAAAGCAAACGGCCCCGTGACCCCGCCGAACCCGTCGCGGTCGACCTGACGGCCGTGGTCGTCGCGGTCACCGATGGCGAGCCGCGCGTCCTCACGGTGCGGCCTTCGAGCGACACTGGTCTCGACCGGCTGCCGTCCGGGCCCCTCGAGCCCGGACATGGCACGCTGGAGCAGGGGCTGCGCGCCTGGGTCGAGCAGCAGACCGGGCAGTCTCTCGGCTACGTCGAGCAGCTCTACACCTTCGGCGACGAGGCGCGCCGGGGCCTGTTGCCGAGTGGCGCGGCGCGCGTGCTGTCCATCGGCTACCTGGCGCTCGTTCGCGAGCCGAGGAGCCGTCCTGGAGAAGTGTCGTCGTGGCAGGACTGGTATCGGTTCTTTCAATGGGAAGACTGGCGCGCGGGCCGGCCGGGGGTGCTCGAGCGCATCGCCCCCGAACTCGAGAGCTGGGCTCGCACCGCGCGCACCGCGGGCGAGCGGCAGCGGCGGGACGAGCGCCTCGCGGTGGCCTTCGGGCTGGCGGGCGGTTCCTGGAGCGAGGACCGCGTCCTCGACCGGTACGAGCTCGCCTACGAACTCGGGCTGGTCGCCGAGCCGTTCCGCGACGGAATGCCGGTGAGCCGGGCGGCACCGGAGCCTGCGAGCGGCGCGGCCATGAGTGGCGACCACCGGCGCATCCTGGCGACGGCGATCGCCCGCCTGCGCGGCAAGATCAAGTACCGGCCGGTGGTCTTCGAGCTGATGCCGCCGGCGTTCACGCTGCTGCAGCTGCAGCAGGCCGTCGAAGCCCTGCTGGGGCTGCGTCTGCACAAGCCCAACTTCCGTCGCCTGGTCGAGCAGCAGGGCCTGGTCGAGGAGACCGGCGCGCTCACGCTCGGCACGGGTGGCCGGCCGGCGCGGCTGGTGCGGTTCCGGCGCGAGGCGCTGCTCGAGCGGGCGGCGCCGGGTCTCAGGGTCCGGCCGCCCAGCGGACGTCGCCCGCGGTCATCTTGACAGGCTTATACACAAAGTTAGAATAAGCATCGCCGGGACAGACCGGCTATTAGTTTCATGCTTTTATACTCAATGAGAGAATAATGACCCACGCGACCTTCGGCACCGCAGTCCCGTCATCTGCGAGCGACTACACCCCGGACGTGGCACGGCGCACCGCGGCGCTCTATGAGCGCGTTCGGCGGGTGGTCCCGGCGGTCGAGTGGCCCGTATACGCCCCGGACATCGATGCCATCCTGCGCCTGAAGCGCGAACGCAACGCGGTGATCCTGGCGCACAACTACCAGACACCGGAGATCTTCAACACCGTCGCGGACATCGTCGGCGACAGCCTCGCGCTCGCCCGCGAGGCCGCGAAGGTCGAGGCCGACGTGATCGTGCTGTGCGGCGTCCACTTCATGGCAGAGACGGCAAAGCTCATGAATCCCGGCCGCACCGTGCTGATCCCGGACCTCGGGGCCGGCTGCTCGCTGGCCGCATCCATCACCGGTGCCGACGTGCGGGCGCTGAAGGCGCGCCATCCCGGCGTGCCGGTGGTCACCTACGTCAACACCTCGGCCGAAGTGAAGGCGGAGAGCGACATCTGCTGCACCTCGGGCAATGCGGTGCGCGTCGTCGAGTCGCTCGGCGTGGAGCGCGTCATCTTCCTGCCCGATGAGTACCTGGCGAAGAACGTCGCCGCGCAGACGCAGGTGGAGATCATCTCCTGGCATGGCCGCTGCGAGGTCCACGAGCGCTTCACACCAGCCGACATCGCCGAACTGAGGCGTGCCCATCCGGGCATCGCGGTGCTCGCTCACCCCGAGTGCGACAAGCCGGTGGTCGATGCGGCTGACTTCGCCGGCTCGACCGCGGCGATGAGCCAGTACGTGGCGGATCGCCAGCCGGCCCAGGTGGTGCTCATCACCGAGTGCTCGATGAGCGACAACGTCGCGGTGGCCAATCCCGGCGTGGAGTTCGTGCGCCCCTGCAACCTGTGCCCGCACATGAAGCGCATCGGCCTGCCCGGCATCCGCCGCTCACTCGAGACCATGACGCACGAGGTCGACGTCGCACCGGCCGTCGCGGAGCGCGCGCGGCGGGCCGTCGAGCGGATGGTCGAGGTCGGCTGGAGCCACCAATGAAGGTCCATCGCGGCGACCTGCCGGTCGTCGTCATCGGCGGCGGGCTCGGCGGTCTCGTCACCGCGCTGGAGCTGGCGCCGCTGCCGGTGCTGCTCGTGACGCGCACGCCGCCCGGGCGCGAGGCGGCGAGTGCCTGGGCCCAGGGCGGTCTCGCCGCGGCACTCGGTGACGACGACACGCCGGCGCTGCACGCCGTGGATACCTGCGAGGCGGGCGACGGGCTGTGCGACACGGCGGTCGTCGACCTCGTGACGCGAGAGGCCGCGCAGGCGGTGCACCGCCTCGAGCACTATGGCGTGCGCTTCGACCGCGACCCGGCGGGGTGCTTTGCCCTCGGACGGGAGGGCGGTCACCGGCGCCGACGCATCGTGCATGCGCGCGATGCCACCGGCGATGCGCTGACCCGCGCGCTCGCCGACGCCGTGCGCCGCACGGCATCGATCACCGTCATGGAGGACACCAGCGCCGAGTCACTGCTGCTCGACGACGGTGCGGTGACCGGGGTGCTCGCGACGCGTGGCGCAGAGCGGCTGCTGCTGGCAGCCCGCGCGGTGGTGCTTGCGACCGGCGGGGCGGGCGCGCTGTACGCCAGGACCAGCAACCCGCTCGGGGCGCGTGGCGACGGGCTGGTCATGGCGGCCCGGGCCGGTGCCCTGCTGGCCGACCTGGAATTCATGCAGTTCCACCCGACGGCGCTCGACCTCGGCCGCGACCCGATGCCGCTCGCTACCGAGGCGCTTAGGGGCGACGGGGCGGTGCTGGTCAACGACGCCGGGGAACGGTTCATGACCGGCCTGCATCCGCTGGCCGACCTCGCGCCGCGCGACATCGTCGCGCGCGCCATCTTTCGCCAACGCGCGGCCGGCCGCCGCGTGTTCCTGGATGCCCGCGAGTCCCCGGGGGCGCGGTTCGCCGCGCGCTTCCCGACCGTGCATGCCTCGTGCATGGCGGCCCGGATCGACCCTTCGCGGCAGCTGATGCCGGTGGCGCCCGCCGCCCACTACCACATGGGTGGCGTCGCCGTGGACACGTCCGGCCGCAGCAGCCTGGCCGGGCTGTGGGCGGTGGGCGAGGTCGCCGCGACCGGCCTGCATGGCGCCAACCGGCTCGCCAGCAACTCGCTGCTCGAGGCCGCGGTCTTCGGTGTCCTGGCTGCCCGCGACATTGGCGCGACCGCGGGCAACGACCTGCGGCCGTCCGTTCCGCCGCGTACGGCGCCGCCTGCGGGACCGCCGGACTGGGCGGGCCTCGCGCGCCTGCGCGCGTTGATGGACCGCTGCGTGGGAGTCGAACGCGACGAGCGTGGACTCGGGGAGGCCATCGGCGCATTGCTGGCGCTTCGAGACGGCGCGGGCCCTGGACTGCTCGGCAATGCGGCGACGGCAGGGCTCATGCTGGCGGTCTCGGCCGAGCGGCGCCATGAGAGCCGGGGCGGGCATTTCCGCAGCGACTATCCCCTGCCGGCCGACGTGGCGGCGCGCAGCTTCACCACGCTGGCCGAGGTCGAACGAACCGCCGCCGGCCTCTCGGCGACGGCTGGAGCGGTGGCAATCGCTGCGACCGGCTGAGACAATGCGCGCCACCGCCGGTCGCAGTGGCGCGAGCCACTGCGGCGCCTGCGACCCCGGTCCCGGCCAGCCCCATGCAAAGCATCGATACCGTCGTCTTCGACATCGGCCGTGTGCTCGTCCGGCTCGAGTTCGGGCCGTTGCTCGACTTCTTCGCCGCACACGGCGTGGACGTCAGCCGCCTCGGCGACATCCTGGAACGCCTCGACATCGCCGGCTATGAACGCGGTGCGTTCGACGGCGCGGAACTCCTCGAGCGCATTGCCACGCTCGGACCGACACGCATGGACCTCACATCGGTCCGCGCGCACTGGAACGGGATCTTCGTCCCCGAGCCGAAGATGCTCGGGCTGCTCGACACGCTCAAGGCGAGCCATCGCGTCTACCTCCTGTCTAATATCGGCGACCTGCACTGGGAGCACCTCGATCGCGTGCTCGGGGTCGGTACGCTGGGCCATGGCGCACTGCCGTCCTACAGCGTGGGAGCCTCCAAGCCCGATGCCGCGATCTACCGGCGCGCCGAGGAATTGTTCGGACTCACGCCGGCCCGGACCGTGTTCATCGACGACCTGGAGGACAATGTCCGTGCCGCCCGCGACCGCGGCTGGCACGCCATCCACCACCAGTCGCACGCCGACACGCTTGCGGCACTCGGCGCCCTCGGGGTGACCGAGTGAGCATCGCCGGCATCCCGGCCGCAGCCTGGCAGGCGATCGGGCTGCTCGCGCTGTCGAACGTCTTCATGACCTTCGCCTGGTACGCGCACCTGAAGGAGCTCAACCACAAGCCGTGGTACCTTGCGGCCCTGGTGTCCTGGGGTATCGCGCTGGTCGAGTACCTGTTCCAGGTACCCGGGAACCGCATCGGCTACACGGTGTTGACACTGCCGCAACTCAAGATCGTGCAGGAGGTCATCACCCTGCTGGTGTTCGTGCCGTTCGTCGTGTTCTACATGAAGCAGGGCCTCAAGCTGGACTACCTGTGGGCCGCGATGTGCATGGTGGGCGCGGTCTACTTCATCTTCAGGGAGTGAGCGTTGTCGACAGCCATTCACCGCCGTGTCGAGCGATTGCGCGCCGGCGAGGACCCGACCTTCGTGGCGCGCCTCGCTTCGGGCTGGGCGGTCATGGGCGACCCGCAGGTCCTGCCGGGCTACTGCCTGCTGCTTCCCGACCCGGTGGTGCCGGGCCTCGACGCGCTGGCGCATCCGGCGCGGGCCCGGTTCCTGGCGGACATGGCGGCCCTGGGTGACGCGGTGCTGGCCGCGACCGGTGCCCTGCGCATCAACTACGCGATGTTCGGCAACCTCGAGCCTGCGTTGCACGCGCACGTCTTCCCGCGCTACGCGGACGAGGCGCAGGCGCTCGGCACCGCGCACCCCTGGGCGTATGACTGGAGCGCGGCGCCCGCCTTCGATGCCGTCACCCACGAGACCCTGCGCACGCGCCTGCACGCCGAACTCGGCCGCGCCGGCCTCATCGGCGCACAGGGCAGGATCCATCACCTCGACCTGACCGTGTCCGACCTCGGTGCGTCGACCACCTTCTATGACACCATCCTGCCGCTGATGGGCCTGAAACGCATGGACGACCTGGCCGAAGGGCCGTTGTGGGCCGGTGCGGACGTCGAGATCGGATTGCAGGCGGCCCGTCGCGGGCGCAGTCACGACCGGTATACGCCCGGACTGCATCACCTCGCCTTCGCGGCGGCCACCCGGGCCGATGTCGACCGCCTGTACCGGCAGCTCATGGCGCTGGGCGTCCAGGTCCTGTATGCGCCAGCGGACTATCCGGATTACTGCGACGGCTACTACGCGGTGTTCTTCAGCGATCCGGACGGCATCAAGCTCGAGTACGCGTTCACGCCGGTGTGGCCGGCGTGAGTCACCGGCTGGCGTTCGGGGAGGAAAGACGATGGACCGCTACCAGGGTGAGTGCCTGTGCGGCACCGTACGTTACGAGATCGGGGCGCCGACCCTGTTCTTTGCGCACTGCCACTGCGAGTACTGCCGCCGCGCACACGGCGCCGCCTACGTCAGCTGGGTCGGGGCTGCCGAGGACCGCTTCGAACTGACCGGCGGCGACGACGCATTGCGCTGGTTCGCCTCGTCGGCCCAGAGCCGGCGCGGTTTCTGTGCACGCTGCGGGACGACGCTCTTCTTCGCCTCGACGCTGTGCCCGGGAGAGATCCACGTCACGCGCGCCTCGCTCACGGGGCCGATCGACCGCGAGCCGCAGCTGCACTGCTTCTGGGACCAGCGGGCACCCTGGGCGTCGATTGGCGAGGGCCTGCCGTGCTACGAGGCGAGCCACGAGGGGCTCGCCAAGTACCGCGCTGTCCAGGCGGCGCGCTGAATGGCCTGGCCCGCGACCGCGCTGGCACTGGATCGCCTGCCGGTGCTCGAGGCGGGCCGCGTCGTGCTGCGCGAGCCCGGTCATGGCGACGCTCAGGACCTGTTCGCCGTGTTCTCGGATCCGGAGGTCATGCGCTACTGGAGCAGCGAGCCCATGCAGTCGCCGTCCGAGGCCGGCGACCTGGTCGAGCAGATCATCGCCGGCCGCCGCGACGGCACTTTCTACCAGTGGTGCATCGAGCTGCCCGGGGAATCGCGAGTGGTCGGTACCGTGACGCTGTTCTGCATCGACCTGGCCCATCGTCGTGCCGAGATCGGCTTCGCGCTGGGTCGCAGCTGGTGGCGGCGCGGCCTGGCAGGCGAGGCCGTGTCGCGCGTCGTCGACCACGCTTTCGGTGTCATGGATCTCGCGCGGCTCGAGGCGGATGCCGATCCGCGGAACGGGGCGTCGCTCGCGCTGCTCGAACGTCTCGGCTTCCGCCGCGAAGGGCTCTTGCGCCAGCGCTATCGCGTCGCCGGCGAAGTACAGGATTCGGTGATGCTCGGGCTCTTGGCCCACGAGCGGCCAGTGGGCTGAGCCCGCGGGACGGGGCCTGCGCTCAGGATTCGGCCAGCACGCTGCCGTACAGCCTGGCGTCGACGTTGCCACCGGAAACGACCACGGCGATGCTGCGGCCGCGCGTGTCGAGGCGGCGTGCCAGCACGGCCGCCAGCGCAACCGCGCCACCGGGCTCGACCACGAGCTTCAGGTGCCGGAACGCCCAGGCCATGGCACTCGCTACCTCGTCGTCGGTGACGGCGATGCCGCGCGCCCCAAGCTGTTGCAGCAGCCGGAAGGTGAGCACTCCCGGTGTCGGCGCAAGCAGCGCGTCGCAGATCGAGCCGGTGGTGGTCGTGTTGGCGCAGCGGGCGCCGGCCGCGAGCGACCGGGCGGTATCGTCGAAGCCGGACGGTTCCACGGTCGTGACCTGCGCCGTGGGCGCAAGCTCGCGGATCGCGAGCGCCGAACCACCGGCGAGGCCGCCGCCACTGCAGCAGATCAGCACCTCGTCCGGGACGACGCCTGCCTCACGGGCCTGCTCCATCAGTTCCAGGCCCACCGTGCCCTGGCCGGCGATGATGTCGAAATCATCGAACGACGGCACCAGCGTTGCGCCGCGCGCGCCGGCGAGGCGGGCGGCGATCTCCTCCCGGCTCTCGGACCCGCGGTCGTAGGTGACGACCTCGGCGCCCAGCGCGCGCGTGTTCGCGAGCTTCATGGCCGGGGCGTCCGCCGGCATGACGATCGTCGCCTGCATGCCGAGGCGTCGCGCCGACCAGGCCACGCCCTGGGCATGGTTGCCGGACGAGAACGCGACCACGCCCCGTGCCCGTTCCGCCGGGTCGAGCTGCACCAGCCGGTTGTAGGCGCCGCGGATCTTGAAAGACCCGGTGTGCTGCAGCGACTCGAGCTTGAGCAGCACCCGGCCACCGGCCAGCTCGTCGAGGGCCGTGCCGGCCAGGAGCGGCGTGCGCCGCGCCACGCCGGCAAGGCGTCCGGCAGCTGCGGCGACATCGGAGAATCCGGGCAGCCGCATGGTCGTCATCGACGTGTCCCTCTACAATCGCGGCCGCACTCCGGAGGTGACATGCAGGCGCTCCTGACCTCGACCACGATCGTCGCCCTGGCCGAGATGGGAGACAAGACGCAGTTGCTGTCCTTCGTGCTCGCGGCGCGCTTCAAGCGTCCCGTGCCCATCGCCCTCGGCATCCTGGTCGCGACCCTCGCGAACCACTTCCTCGCCGGGTACTTCGGCAGCTGGCTCGCAACCCTGGTCGCGCCGCGGACCCTGACCTGGATCCTGGCGCTGGCTTTCTTCGCGTTCGGCCTGTGGGCGCTCAAGCCCGACGAGCTCGGCGACGATCCGAAGATGCCCGCCGCCGGGGTGTTCGTGAGCACGCTGGTGGCTTTCTTCCTGGTGGAGATGGGCGACAAGACCCAGCTGGCTACCGTGGCACTGGCGGCACGTTTCGACTCGCTGGCGGCAGTGGTCGTCGGCACCACGCTCGGCATGATGATCGCCAACGTCCCGGCAGTCTGGCTGGGCGAACGCTTCGCGCATCGCGTCGACATGACCATCCTGCGCCGCGCCGCGGCGGCCCTGTTCGCCGTGATGGGAGTGCTCACGTTGTGGGAGGGGTTGCGCTGAGCGGGCCGGCCGCAATGCCGTCGCGGAGGAAGCGGACCAGGCGGGTGAGGTCGTCGATCGGCGGCGAGCACTGCGGACCCTCGCACACGTAGGCGACGGGCACGGCCCCGGGCTTCTTGCTCGCGAGTGCCTCGGGCAGGTCGTGGGCTTCCGCGGGAACGGGCAGCACAAGTCGTCGTGGCGCATACAGCGGTGCCAGCGCCTGGACCCAGCGCGCGACCTCGGGGGCAGTGCCGCGCAGGACCAGGATCTGGGGCGGGTGCAGGTACTCCTCGAGCGCGGTCAGCATGGTCGTGTGCCCCTGCGGGGCGCGACTGAGCGACGCCCAGCCGCCACGCAACGTGCGCTCCGCCGCCTCCAGGTAGCGGGTCTCGCCGAGCAGCCAGCCGAGGCGCGCGAGCGCCCGTGCCGCCACGCCGTTGCCGGACGGTGTTGCTTCGTCGGCGAATCCCTTGGGCCGGTGCAACGGGGTGTCGGCGCCCGCGGCAGTGAACCAGAAACCGCCGCGCTCACGATCCTCGAAGTGCTCGAGCAGGGCTTCGGCGAGCGTGACCGCGAAGCCGAGGTCTTCGGCGCGCCAGCGAACCTGCAGCAGTTCGAGCAATGCGTCGAGCAGGAAGGCGTGGTCGTCGAGGTAGGCGGGAAAACGCGCCTGGCCGTCCTTCCACACGGCCATCAGCCGGCCGTCGACCATGCAATGCTCGCGCAGCATGTCGACCGCCCCGGTCGCCGCCCGGGCCAGGTCGGGCCGGTCGAGCGTGCGCGCGGCGATGGCGAGCCCACGGATCATCAGCCCGTTCCAGGCCGTCAGCACCTTGTCGTCGCGCCCGGGCCAGACGCGCGCATTGCGCCGTTCGAGCAGCTTCGCGCGGGCGCTGTCGATGAGCGCCGCCACGTCGCGTGGCGCCTGGCCCGTGCTTTCGGCGATCTCCTCGATCGAGGCAAAGCAGTGCAGGTGCCAGAGACCCTCGAAATTGGGCTCGCGGTCGAGCCCGAAGCGGCGGGCGAACACCTCGAACTCGGCGGGCTCGAGCAGGGACTCGACCTCGGGGCGGTCCCAGACGTAGAACCTGCCCTCGTGACCCTCGGAATCCGCGTCGAGCGTTGAGAAAAAGCCGCCCTCGGGTGCGCGCATCTCGCGCAGCGCCCACTCGGCCGTCTCGATGGCAATGCGGCGGAAGAACCCGTCGCCCGTGGCGATAGCGGCCTCGGCCGCGAGGGCGAGCAGGGGACCGTTGTCGTAGAGCATCTTCTCGAAGTGCGGGATCATCCAGTACGGATCGACCGAATAGCGGCAGAAGCCGCCGCCGAGCTGGTCGTAGAGCCCGCCCTCGGCCATGCGCTTCAGCGTCAGCGTCGCCATGTACAGGGCCTTCAGGTCGGGCTCGGCGCCGTCCGCGGTCGCGCGCCAGTCGCGCAGCAGGCGCTCGAGGCTCGACGGGTGCGGGAACTTCGGCGCTCCACCGAAGCCGCCGAAGCTCGCGTCGAAGCTGCCCTCGAGTTCGCGCCGCGCCTGGTCGATGGGGGCGGCGCTCATCGCCTGTCCCGCGGCCGCCGCAGGCGGGACGAGGTCGTCGAAGACATCCCGGAGCGCGCTGTTCTGACGACGGACGTCCTCGCGGTGGTCGCGATAGTAGGCGGCGACGCGCTCCAGCACGTCGACGAACGAGGGCATGCCGTAGCGCGGTTCCCTGGGGAAGTAGGTGCCGCCGAAGAAGGGCGTCAGGTCGTCCGGCGCCAGGAACATGGTCAGCGGCCAGCCGCCACCGCGCTGTGTAATCACCTGGTGGGCGATCTGGTAGACCTTGTCGAGGTCCGGCCGTTCCTCGCGGTCGAGCTTGATGTTGACGAACAGCCGGTTCATCACCGCGGCCGTGGCTTCGTCCTCGAACGACTCGTGCGCCATCACGTGGCACCAGTGGCAGGCCGAGTAGCCGATCGACAGCAGGATGGGTCGGTCCTCGCGCCGGGCGAGTTCGAGTGCCTCGTCGGACCAGGGGTACCAGTCCACTGGATTGGCCGCGTGCTGCCTCAGATACGGGCTCGTTTCGAGCGCGAGGCGATTGCCCTCGCGGCCCGGCGGGTGCGGATTCATGTCGGGAGTTCCGGGGTCGGCTAGAATCGCGTTCACTATAGCCAATGCGACCGGCAGCCGCGAACGCGGACCGACCGCGACAGGATGCCTGCCGTGCCCATGACCGGATCCAGCCCCGCCGCCGCCGGCGACGACAGCGTCGCCGGGGCCTTTCCCGAACTGCGACTGCGCCGCGGCGAGGAGCGCCGCCTGCAGGCGGGGCACCTGTGGGTGTTCTCGAACGAGGTCGACATCGCCGCGACGCCGCTCTCGGCGTTCGAGCCGGGCGAGGTGGTGCAGGTGCGCTCGGATCGCGGCCGCTTCCTCGGCTACGCCTACGTCAATCCGCACACGCTCATCAGTGCCCGCCTGCTCGGGCGCGACCCGGCGCGGCCGCCGGGCCGCGAGCTGATGGCGGAGCGGATGGCGCTGGCGCTGGCGCTGCGCACCCGCCTGTACCGGGAGCCGTATTACCGGCTGGTATTCGGCGAGTCGGACCTGCTGCCGGGCCTGGTGGTGGACCGTTACGGGGACACCTGCGTGGTGCAGCTCGGGACCGCGGGCATGCAGGCGGCCCGGGACGACGTACTCGCCGCCCTCCAGCAGGTCGTGGCGCCACGCGCCGTGCTGTGGAAGAACGACTCGCCGGCGCGTGTCCTGGAGGGCCTCGATTCGCACGTGGAGGTGGCCCTCGGGGACGTGCCCGCGTTCGTCGAGGTACCCGAGGGTGGCGTCACCTTCCGTGTGCCGCTCGCCGGTGGACAGAAGACCGGATGGTACTTCGACCAGACCGCCAACCGGGCCGCCGTGGCGGCCCGGGCATCCGGCAGGAAGCTCCTCGACGTCTTCAGCTACGCCGGCAGCTTCGGCCTGCAGGCTGCGCGGGCCGGCGCCAGCGAGGTGCTGTGCGTCGATGCCTCGGCCGCGGCACTCGAGGCGGCGACGGCCAGTGCGTCCGCGAGCGGCCTGGCGGTCGGCACCTTGAAGGGCGACGCCTTCGAGGTGCTCGAATCGCTCGCCCGCGACCAGCGTCGCTTCGACATCGTCGTGGTCGACCCGCCGGCATTCATCAAGCGGCGCAAGGATCACCCCAAGGGCGTGGCCGCGTATCGCCGGCTCAACGCGCTCGCCATGCAGCTCCTCGAGGACGACGGACTGTTGATGTCATGCTCCTGCTCCCATCACCTCGCGACCGACGAGCTCGTCGGCGCGATACAGCGTGCCGCGCGTCAGACCGGTCGCTTTGCCCAGCTCCTGGAGATGCGCGGCCAGGCATTCGACCATCCCATCCATCCGGCCATCCTCGAGACACGCTACCTGAAGGCGGCCCTGTGCCGGGTGACGCGTGAGTGAACGTTCCCTAGACTTCGCCCCATGCTGACCTACCCGGAACTGGAACCGGTCGCGCTGGCCCTGGGCCCGGTGCGCGTGCACTGGTACGGACTCATGTACGTGGTGGGCTTCGCCGCGGGGTGGTGGCTGGCGCGCCGGCGCGCCGCGGCATCCGGATCCACGTGGACGCCGGCGGACGTGGACGACCTGATCTTCTTCTCCGCCATCGGCGTCATCGCCGGCGGGCGCCTGGGCTGGATCCTGTTCTACGGGTTCGAGGGCGTCCTCGAGGATCCGCTCTCGGCGCTCAAGGTCTGGCAGGGCGGAATGTCCTTCCACGGCGGGCTCATCGGCGTGCTGCTCGCCATCGCGTTCTTCGCCAGGCGTCGCGGCCGGAGCATCGTCGACGTGTTCGACTTCACCGCTCCCTTGCCGGCAGTGGGCCTGTTCACCGGGCGCATCGGCAACTTCATCAATGGCGAGCTGTGGGGCAAGCCCACCGACCTGCCATGGGGCATGCGCCTGCCCTGTGAGCGCTTTCCCGAGCAATGCGCGGCGTGGCCCGGCGATGCTGCCTGGAGCCTGCCGCTGCATCCCTCGCAGCTCTACGAGGCGCTCCTCGAGGGCGTCGTGCTGTTCGCGCTCGTCTGGTGGTTCACCATGAAGCCCCGGCCGCAGCTCGCGCCGTCGGGCCTGTTCCTGGTGGCTTACGGGTGCTTTCGCTTCCTGGTCGAACTCGTCCGCGTGCCCGATGCCCACATCGGCTACCTGGCGTTCGGCTGGCTGACCATGGGCCAGTTGCTGTCCCTGCCGATGATCGTCGTCGGCCTCGCCATGCTCGGCTGGGCCTACCGCACCCGCCGGCCGTCGGGAAACCACGCCTGATGCAGCAGTACCTGGACCTGATGCGCCATGTCCGCGACCATGGCGCCGCCAAGACCGACCGCACCGGGACAGGGACACTGTCCGTGTTCGGCCACCAGATGCGCTTCGACCTCGCACTGGGCTTCCCGCTGGTCACCACCAAGCGGGTGCACGTGAAGTCGGTGATCCTCGAACTCCTGTGGTTCCTGCGTGGCGACACCAACGTGGCCTGGCTCAGGGATCGCGGCGTGACCATCTGGGACGAGTGGGCCGACGCGGATGGCGAACTCGGGCCCGTGTACGGCCGGCAATGGCGTTCATGGGGAACGCCGGACGGTGGCGCCATCGACCAGCTCGCGCGCGTCGTCGACCAGTTGCGCAACGATCCCGACTCGCGCCGCATCATCGTGAGCGCATGGAACGTAGGTGAACTCGACCGGATGGCGCTGGCGCCCTGCCACGCGTTCTTCCAGTTCTATGTCGCGGGCGGCCGGCTGTCCTGCCAGCTCTACCAGCGAAGTGCCGATATCTTCCTCGGCCTGCCGTTCAACATCGCCTCGTACGCGCTCCTGACGCACATGCTGGCCGCGCAGTGCGACCTCGAGGTGGGCGATTTCATCTGGACGGGGGGCGACTGCCACCTGTACCTGAACCACCTCGAACAGGCCGGGCTGCAGCTGGAGCGAACGCCGTATCCGCTGCCGCGCCTTGCGCTCAAGCGCCGGCCGCCGTCGCTGTTCGACTACGACTACGAGGACTTCGAGATCATTGGCTACCAGCACCACCCGGCCATCAAGGCGCCGGTAGCCGTCTGAATCGGGCCGGAGAACGGGAGCAACATGGTGATGAAGAAGGGTGGCAGCCGCGGGCTGCCCATGTACAGGGTGCGCCAGTCGAGGATCCACGGTCGCGGCGTGTTCGCGCTGCGCCGCATCCGCAAGGGCACGCGCCTGATCGAGTACACCGGCGAGCGCGTGTCGCATGCCGAGGCCGACCGGCGTTACGAGGACAAGGCGGAGGACGACAACCACACGTTCCTGTTCATCGTCGATGGCCGGACCGTGATCGACGCCGGGGTCGATGGCAACGAGGCCCGCTACATCAACCATTCCTGCGACCCGAACTGCGAGACCATCATCGAGGATCGCCGCGTGTTCATCGAGGCGGTGCGTACCATCCAGCCCGGCGAGGAACTGAGCTACGACTACCGGATCGAGCGCGAGAAGGACGACCCGGACAACATCGACGAGATCTTCGCCTGCCGCTGCGGTGCCAGCGGCTGTCGCGGCACCATGCTCACCGGCAGGAAACCCGAGCGCAGGCCCCGCAAGGGCAGGAATGCCGCGGGGCGTGGCAAGCC
>CAZXAS010000055.1:0-14784 GCA_964638185.1 uncultured Steroidobacteraceae bacterium
GACCGCCGAGCATCTGCATCTCGTTCGCCACGATCTCCGTCGAGTAGCGGTCCTGCCCTTCTTTGTCCTGCCACTTGCGGGTACGCAGTTCGCCCTCGATATAGACCTGCGAGCCCTTGCGCAGGTATTCAGCGGCGATCTCGGCCAGCCGGTCGAACATGACGACGGTGTGCCACTCGGTGGCTTCCTTGTTCTCGCCGGTGGTCTTGTCGCGCCACTGCTTGCTGGTGGCGATGCGCAGGTTGACCACGCTCTTGCCGGACGGCATGGCACGCGTCTGCGGGTCCTGCCCGATGTTGCCGACCAGGATTACCTTGTTCACGCCGCGCGCCATGTCGAATCCCCTTCACCCGATTTGCGAAGAGTCATTGTAGTCGCCGGTCCCGGCACCCGCACGCGGCGAATCGGGTGGCTTGGACCAGAATTGCCCGGCACCGGCGGGGTGGGCCTTCTTACCCGGCGCGTTGACTTCAGGGCGACGCCCGGTACGATACTGTACGGATATACAGCCATGCTGGAGACGCCCATCGACGCCCTGCACCCGTTCCCACCCGCCCCCGCCCCGGCGCGCGCTCGCGCCGGCAGCGGGGTTTTGCGCGTGGCGCGACCCGGCGCGTATCCTAACCGGCTCCCCGGCGCACGGACTCGCCCATGAGCACGCAGACCATCCGCATCCGCGGCGCGCGCACGCACAACCTGCGCGGACTCGACCTCGAGCTGCCGCGCGACCGGCTGATCGTGTTCACCGGCCTGTCCGGCTCGGGCAAGTCCTCGCTCGCCTTCGACACCATCTACGCCGAGGGCCAGCGCCGCTACGTGGAGTCGCTGTCCGCCTACGCCCGCCAGTTCCTGTCGATGATGGAGAAGCCCGACCTCGACTCCATCGACGGCCTCTCGCCGGCGATCTCGATCGAGCAGAAGTCGACGTCGCACAACCCGCGCTCCACCGTCGGCACCGTCACCGAGATCTACGACTACCTGCGCCTGCTGTACGCGCGCGCCGGCATCCCGCGCTGTCCCGACCATGGCCTCGACCTGTCGGCGCAGACCGTGAGCCAGATGGTCGACCAGGTGCTGAAGCTGCCCGAAGGCACGCCACTCGCGCTGCTTGCGCCGGTGATCAAGGACCGCAAGGGCGAACACCTGCAGGTGATCGAGGAGCTGCGCGGGCGCGGCTTCGTCCGCGCCCGCGTGGACGGCGCCATCGTCGACCTCGATGCCGTGCCCAGGCTCGGCCTCAGGCGCAAGCACACCATCGAGGCCGTGGTCGATCGCTTCAAGGTGCGCCCGGACCTATCGCAGCGGCTCGCCGAGTCGCTCGAGACCGCGCTCAGGCTCGGCGAGGGCGTGGCCCGCGTCGCGTTCCTGGAGGAACCCGACCGCGGGGAGCTGGTGTTCTCGGACAAGTTCGCCTGCACCGTCTGCGGCTACTCCCTGTCCGAGCTGGAGCCGCGGCTGTTCTCGTTCAACAACCCGGCCGGGGCCTGCCCGAGCTGCGACGGGCTCGGCGTGAAGCAGTTCTTCGACCCGGCGCGGGTGGTGGCGCAGCCGCAGCTGTCGCTGGCCGGTGGCGCGGTGCGCGGCTGGGACCGCCGCAACGCCTACTACTACCAGATGGTGCTGGCGCTGGCGCAGCACTACGGCTTCGATCCCGAGGCCCCGTACCAGGCGCTGCCCGAACGCTCGCGCGAGGTGCTCATGTACGGCAGCGGCGACGACGAGGTCGAGTTCCGCTACTTCGACTCGCGCGGCCGGACGGTCAAGCGCAAGCACCGCTTCGAGGGCGTGATCCCGAACCTGGAGCGGCGTTACCGCGAGACCGAGTCGCTGTCGGTGCGCGAGGAACTCGCGCGCTACCTCGGCAATCGCGTCTGCCCGGAATGCCAGGGGACGCGCCTGACGCGCTCGGCGCGCAATGTCTTCGTCGACGGACGCAGCCTGCCGGAAGTCTCGGCGCTGTCCGTCGGCCGCGCGCAGGCATTCTTCCAGGGCCTCGAGCTCGAGGGCTGGCGCGGCGAGATCGCCGCCAAGGTGGTCAAGGAGATCGGCGACCGCCTCGGCTTCCTGGTCGACGTCGGGCTCGACTACCTGACGCTCGATCGCAGCGCGGAGACCCTGTCCGGCGGTGAAGCGCAGCGCATCCGCCTCGCCAGCCAGATCGGCTCGGGACTGGTCGGGGTGATGTACATCCTCGACGAACCCTCGATCGGCCTCCACCAGCGCGACAACCAGCGCCTGCTCGATACCCTGCACCGGCTGCGCGATCTCGGCAATACCGTGATCGTGGTGGAACACGACGAGGACGCGATCCGCCAGGCCGATCACGTGCTCGACCTCGGCCCGGGGGCTGGCGTGCACGGCGGCACCATCGTCGCGCAGGGCACGCCCGCCGAGGTCGAGTCGCACCCGGACTCCATCACCGGCCAGTACCTGTCGGGGCGTCGCCGCATCGAGGTGCCGCCGAGCCGCGTGGCCCGCGACCCACGGCGCTTCCTGAGGGTGGAAGGCGCGACCGGCAACAACCTGCGCGACGTCACGGTCGACTTCCCGCTCGGGCTCATGACCTGCGTCACCGGCGTGTCGGGCTCTGGCAAGTCGACGCTGGTGAACGACACGCTTTACCGCCACGTCGCGGTGTACCTCAACGACTCCTCGCTCGACGCGGCGCCCTGCCGGCGCGTCGAGGGCCTCGAGCAGATCGACCGGGTCATCGACATCGACCAGAGCCCGATCGGGCGCACACCGCGCTCGAACCCGGCGACCTACACGGGCCTGTTCACGCCGGTTCGCGAGCTGTTCGCGGCGACGCCGGAGTCGCGCTCGCGCGGCTACGAGCCCGGCCGCTTCAGCTTCAACGTCAAGGGAGGCCGCTGCGAGGCCTGCCAGGGCGACGGCGTGATCAAGGTGGAGATGCACTTCCTGCCGGACGTCTACGTGCCCTGCGACGTCTGCAAGGGGCGGCGCTACAACCGCGAGACGCTCGAGGTGCACTACAAGGGGCGCAACATCCACGACGTGCTCGACATGACCGTCGAGGACGCGCTGGTGTTCTTCCAGAACGTGCCGACCGTCGCCGGCAAGCTGCAGACCTTGATGGACGTGGGCCTGACCTACGTGAGGCTCGGCCAGAACGCGACCACGCTGTCCGGCGGCGAGGCACAGCGCGTGAAGCTGGCCAAGGAACTCTCGAAGCGGTCCACGGGTCGCACGCTCTACATCCTCGACGAGCCGACGACCGGACTGCATTTCCATGACGTCGAGCAGTTGCTGGTGGTGCTGCATCGCCTGCGCAACGAGGGCAACACGGTGGTGGTCATCGAGCACAATCTCGACGTCATCAAGACCGCAGACTGGGTCGTGGACCTCGGGCCGGAAGGCGGCGACGGTGGCGGCGGCGTGATTGCCGAAGGCACGCCGGAGCAGGTCGCACGGGTCGCGGGTTCCTACACCGGACGCTACCTCGCCCCGATGCTGGAGCGCGCCCGCCCGCGACAGCGCAAGCGCGCCTGACCCGATCGAAGCAGCCGAAGGAGTCCGAAGGCATGAACCGCTACGCCCTGCTGACGATGCTCGCCGCCGCGCTCGTGGCCCCACCGCTGCCGGCCGCCGATGCGCCGCGCGCCACGCTGGCGCTCGAACGGGCGTGGGCGCGCGCGACGCCGCCGGGGGCCAGTGTCGGCGCGGTCTACCTGGTGATCGACAACCGTTCCAGCCGCTCCGACCGGCTGCTCTCCGTCGCCTCGCCGCGCGCGGCACGGGTCGAGGTGCACGCCACCGTCCGCGACGTCGACGTGGTGCGCATGCGCCGCGTCGATCCCCTGCACATCGGCGCCGGCGAACGACTGGTCCTTGAGCCGGGCGGCACCCATGTCATGCTGATGGGCCTCAAGGCGCCGCTGGCGGAAGGGGAAACGGTCCCGCTGACGTTCAGGTTCGAGCTCGCCGGGGCGATCGACGTCGCGGCGCGCGTGCACGCGGCCGGCGACCAGCCTGCAGCCGGGGACCACTCGCACCACTGACGCAGCCTCGCGGGCGCGGCTCAGGTGCCGAGCGCCCGCCGCAGGTCCGCGATGTCGCGCGCGGATTCCTGCAGGATGCCCGCGCAGCTCTCGCCGTCGAGACCGAGCCGGCGGAAGCCACGGATGCCCTGCAGGTTGAGGTCGAGGTCGGCCGGGTGGTCGGCGTAGGCTGCCATCATCACGCTGACCGTGAGCACGTCCGTCAGGTCGACATGTCCGGCGATGCTCCGGTCGATCTCGTCCTGTTCGCCGACCGCGTTCGCCACCTCCTCGGGAAAGCCCCAGGCCTCGAGGATGGCCTTGCCGATGCTGGCGTGCCAGTCGCGCAGGATCTGGTTGAGGGTGGCCGGGTCTTCCAGCAGTTCCGCGTTGGAGTCGGCACGGCCCAGGATGTAGAGCTTGCCGATCCCGTGCATCAGGCCGGCGAGCATGGCCTCGTCGGCGTTGATGGCGGGCTGGCGCCTGGCGACGAAGTAGCAGATGGCGGCCACCAGGGTGCTCTGCACCCATACCTCGGACAGCCGTTCCTTGACCTGCTTGAGCTTCGCCGCGGTGCGCAGCTGCGACACCGCGAAAGCCATCGCGGTACTGCGCACGTTGTTGAATCCCATACGCGTGATGGCGCGCTTGAGGTCGGTGATCGGACGGCCGTCGGGATTGAGCGCGACCGAGGATGCCAGGTGCATGATGCGCGCGGCCAGCGCCGGCTCGCTGCCGACCACCCGCGCCACGCCGGCGACGTTCACGTTCGGATCGTTGAGCGCGTTCCTGACCCGGATCACGACCTCGGGCGACGAGGGCAGCTCGAGCTTGCCGCTCGACAGCTCGGTGGCCAGGCGGCGGACGAACTTGAACGCCACGCCGCCGTATTCACCGGTCTGTTGTAGCTGCTGCATGGTCGCCGCTTCCTGTGCGCAGGACCGCCGCTCAGCCCTCGAGCGCCTGCTTCAGGCCCTCGATCTCGCCGGCCGACTCCTCCAGCACCGCGCGGCAGACCGTCGCGTCGAGTCCGATGCGCGAGAACCAGTGCGAGCCGGCGATGACGAGCTCGAGTCCGTCCGGGTCGCCCAGATAGTCGGCGACCACCAGGCCTGTGGCCAGCACGTCGGCGAGACTCGGCCGGCCACCGCGCCGGTCCTCGTCGATCTCGTCCTGGTTCGCCACCGCCTCGCAGATCTCCGCGGGCAGGCCCCAGCCCTCGAGGATCGCCTTGCCGATGTTGGTGTGCCAGGTGAGCATGATCTCGGCCAGCGCCGCCGGGTTGTCGACGATGCTGCGATGGCCCGCGGCCCGGGTCAGGATGTAGGTCTTGCCGATGGCGTGCAGCAGTCCGGCCAGCATCGCCTCGTCGGGGTTCACGGTGTGGGTCCTGCCCGCGATGGCGCGGGAGACCGCGGCCACCAGCGTCGAGCGCTCCCACAGCGCCTTGAGTTCACCCTCGATGGGCTTGCAGCTCTCGGCTTGCTGCAGCTGCTTCATCGCGAACGACAGCGCGCAGCTGCGCACCAGGTTCGCACCCATGCGCGTGACGGCCATGCGCAGGTCGTTGACCGGTTTCCCCGACGGATTGAGCGCGGAGGAGTTCGCGAGCCTCAGCAGGCGTGCCGCCAGCGCCGGGTCGGACCCGACCACGTTGGCGACCTCGGACATCGACGAGCCCTCGTCGGCCAGGAGCTTGCGGATGCGGATGACGACCTCCGGGAAGGAGGGCAGCTCGAGCTTGCCCGCGCCGAGGTCGGCTGCCAGCTGCTGCACCAGCAGGATCTGCCAGCTGGGCTCCAGCGCGGGGGTGTCGCTCAGGTTCAGTCGGGCCATGTACGCGCGTTGCGCCGGTCCGTGGACACGGCGTCCTTGTGTGGCGTGCTACCTGGGTTGTCGGCCGCCTGGGCGCCGACTTGAGGGCCTGCGCCCTCCTTCAGGGATTTCCCGACCGCAGGCGCCGGGGAGGCTCAGAAGCCGGCGGCGTGGCCGTCCTTGCGTGACTCGGAGGCGCCCGTGTACGCCCCGGTCGCCGGATCGCGCCACACCGCCTGGAAGCCGCCGAACTCGCCATCCCCGGTCACCCGGTGGCCGCGCCGTTCGAGCTCGGCGATCACTGACGGGTCGAAGCCCGGCTCCAGCGCGAGCCGGCCGCCGTCATCCATGACGTCGCCCGTCGGCTCGCTCGATCCGTCGTGACGCGCCCGGGGCGCATCGCCGGCCTCCTGCAGGTTCATGCCGAAGTCCAGCAGGTTGGCCAGGACCTGCACCTGGCCCTGCGGCTGCATCGCACCGCCCATCACGCCGAAGGCGAGCAGCGGCTGGCCGTCGCGCGTCACGAAGGCGGGAATGATGGTGTGGAACGGCCGCTTCCCCGGCGCCAGCACGTTCGCATGGCCCGGGGTCAGCGCGAACAGCTCGCCACGGTCCTGCAGCACGAATCCGAGGCCGTCAGGGGTCATGCCGGAGCCCATGCCGCGATAGTTGCTCTGGATGAGGGAGACCATCATGCCGTCGGCGTCCGCGACCGCCAGGTAGACCGTGTCCTGGCTGCCCGGTGGCAGATCGCCGGGCGGGATCGACAGCGCCGCCTGCGCCGGGTCGATCAGCGCGCGGCGCCGCGCGGCGTACTCGGCCGACAGCAGCTCCCGCAGCGGGGTCGCCGCATGGTCGGGGTCGGCATAGAAGCGGGCGCGGTCCTCGAACACCAGCTTCTTGGTCTCCACCAGGACATGCAGGTAGTCGGCGCTGCCGAAGCCCATCGCCGCGAGGTCGAAGCCCTCGAGGATGTCGAGCATCTGCAGCACGGCGATACCCTGCCCGTTCGGCGGCAACTCCCAGACCTCGTGGCCGCGGTAGCGGGTCGCGAGCGGCGCCACCCACTGCGACTCGTGACGCAGCAGGTCCTCGACACCGAGGACGCCGCCGTGCTCCTTCATGTGCCTCGCGATGGCCTGTGCGATGTCGCCGCGGTAGAACGCGTCGCGGCCGTGCCGCGCGAGCAACTCGTAGGTGCCGGCCAGCGCCGGGTTGGCGAACAGCTCCCCCGCCCGCGGCGCACGACCGCCTGGCAGGAAGGTCGCGGCGAAACCCGGGAAGTCGCGCAACAGCACGGCGTCGGTCGCCCACTGCCGGGCTATGACCTCGCTCACCGGGAATCCGCGGCGCGCGTAGTCGATGGCCGGCGCCAACAGTTCCGCCATCGGCAGGCGCCCGTGGGCGGCGTGCAACACGAACCAGCCATCCACCGCACCGGGCACGGTCACCGGCAGCGGCCCGTACGGCGGGATGCGTGACAGGCCGCGCTCGCGGAAGTACTCCGGTGTGAGACCGAGCGGCGCGCGGCCGCTGGCATTGAGTCCGCGCAGCCGCCGACCGGCCGGGTCCCACAACAGTGCGAACAGGTCGCCGCCGATACCCGCGCCGGTGGGCTCGACCACGCCAAGCACGGCGTTGGCGGCAATCGCGGCGTCGACCGCGGTGCCGCCCTGGCGCAGCATGGAGAGTGCGGCCTCCGTCGCCAGCGGCTGGCTGGTCGCCGCCATGGCGGAGGGCGCCCGCACTTCGGACCGTGTGGCGAACCCGGCGCGGTCCGGGAACCTGCGGGGGCCGCACCTCACGTCGGCGCGGTCGCGCTCGAGAAGCTGTGCAGCACGTCGCCGTTGGCGACGCGCTCGCGATAGCGGCCGCGGGTGTAGCCGGCGATCACCGTGCGCCAGAAGGCGACCGACCCCGCCTGGCGCACCGGTTCGGTCACGAGCCAGTCGCCCTGGAAACGGTCGAAGATCAGCGTGGCCGCGGCCCGGCCGAGGCCCAGCCGGCGATGCGGCCGTCGAATGAAGAACTCGGTCAGGCGGAAGCGGGGGGCAGCGGCGCCGGGGGACAGCGACGTCCGCTCCACCAGCGCGAAGCCCGCCGGCGTGCCGTCGCTCAGGATGACGAGTGGCGCCGCGCGCTCGTCACGGAACCAGGGCAGGATGAGTTCGCCGGCGCCCTGGCCGGTCACGGTCAGTGCCGGGAACACGCCGGTGCGTCCCGCGGACAGGTCCTCGAGGTACTCGCGGTAGGCGCTCTCGATCCACTCGCGATCGAGACGCGAGCGACGCGCGTCGCGCAGTGTCACGGTCACTTCGGTACCCAGCAAAAAGGCCGGGCGGCCACGCGGATAATCCGCGCCGACCGCCCGGCCTGGTCGACCTGAAGCAGCAGTCGCTTACTGCTTCGACACGGCGTCGGCAGCGGCGTCCTTCGCCTCCTCGACCGCCTCGCCAGTGGCATCGGCGGCGTCGGAAGCAGCCTCGCCCACGGCGTCGGCGGCGTCGGAAGCAGCCTCGCCCACGGCGTCGGCGGCCTCGCCCATTTCCTCGACGGCCTCATCGGCAGCCGCGGTCGCGTCGGAAGCAGCCTGCTCCATGGCCTCGGCGGCCTGCTCGACCGGCGCAGCGGCCTCTTCCTTCTTGCCACACGCACCCAGCACGAGCGCCAGAGCCACGGCACCCAAGATCTTCGCATTCATCGTCTGTACCCCGGAATTTATGTATCTAGAGAGTGGGAGGGTCGGAACCGCCACAGGCCAAGCATTGTCCTGAGTGCTGCCTGAGCCTTCGCGGAAGCGCAATTCTAGAGGGTTTTTGCGGTTTTTTCCAACCGACCGTCCGGACTCGCGGCGACGCGCCGCGGTGGCCGCGTCATGGTCGCCGGGCGTGGATGACCCGGCGCGGCCGGCGCGGTAACCTGCCGGCGGCACACGCGGGGGGCGCCATGACCAAGCAACCGGACCAGCTGTTTCACGACCACCTCTCGGTGGTACGTTCACGCATGGACCAGGCCCTCGCCGCAGGAGGGTTCGACGGCGTGCTGATCCCGTCGGGATTGCCACCGATGCAGTTCGGCGACGACCAGCCGTACCCGTTCAAGGCGAACCCGCAGTTCAAGCTGTGGGTCCCCGAGGCGGCGCCGGCCTGCCACGTCCTGTACCGCCCGGGGGCGCCGCGCCCGACCCTGGTGTTCCATCAGCCCGTGGACTATTGGCACAAGCCACCGGCCCTCCCCACCGCCGCCTGGGTGGGCGAGTTCGACGTCGTCATCGTGCGTGCGCCGGAGGAGGTGCGCGGGGCGGTCGATCCCGGCCTGCGCCTGGCCGTGCTCGGCCCGGCCGACCCGGCCTGGGAGGGGCTGGGTACGCCCAACCCGCCGGAACTGATCACCCGGCTGGCTTTCGCGAGGGCCGCCAAGACGCCCTACGAGATCGATTGCCTGGCCCGGGCGAGCCGGCTCGGCGTCGAGGCCCACCGCGCCGCCGAGGCCGCGTTCCGGGCCGGCGCCAGCGAGTACGAGATCCACCTCGCCTATTGCCGCGCGGCCTGCCTGCGCGAGGAGGAACTGCCCTACAACAACATCATCGCGCTCGGCGAACACGCGGCGGTACTGCACTACCAGCACCTGGCGCGCTCGCGACCGGACGGGGCCGCCTCGTTCCTGATCGATGCCGGCGCGACCTGGGCAGGATACGCGAGCGACATCACCCGCACGTATGCAGCGGATCGAGGTCCGTTCGCCGAGCTGGTGGAGGCGCTGGATGGCGCCCAGCAGCGGCTCGCCGGCCAGGTCGTGGCCGGGCGCGACTACCGCGAACTGCACCTCGAGGCACACCGCGAGATCGGCGTGCTGCTGGCGGACCATGGGCTGGTGCGCGCCACCGCCGAGGCGGCAGTGGAATCCGGTGCCACGTCGGTGTTCTTCCCGCACGGCATCGGCCACCTGCTCGGCCTGCAGGTGCACGACGCCGGCGGGCTCCTTGCTGACGAGCACGGCACCGAGCGGCCGCGCCCGGACGGGCACCCCTACCTGCGCCTGACGCGAAGGCTCGAGCCCGGCTTCGTGGTGACCGTCGAGCCGGGCATCTACTTCATCGAGCCGCTGCTCGCGGCCGCGGCGGCCGGCCCGTTGCGCACCCTGATCGACTGGCCGGCGGTCGACGCCCTGCGTCCCTGCGGAGGGATCCGCATCGAGGACAACGTCGTCGCCCTCGACGGCGCCAGCCGCAACCTGACGCGCGAGGCGTTCGCGGCCACGGGGTGAGGGCGGGTAGCGACCGCCCCCTTGCGACCGGGCCGGCGGCGCGTCAGCGCCGCAGCAGGTCGCGGATCTCCTCCAGCAGCACCTCCTGGCGCGGCGGCGGCGGCGGGGCGGCCTCGGGCGCCGGGGCCGGCGGCTTCTTGAGCTTGTTGATGCCCTTGAGCGCCATGAAGATCACGAACGCGATGATCAGGAAGTCGACCGCCGACTGGATGAAGGCGCCGTACTTGATCAGGACCGGGATCTCTTCGGTGCCGATGTTCGCAGCCATCTCGGACAGGTCCACGCCGCCGGTCAGGGCTCCGACGATGGGCATGATGATCGCGTCCACGAGCGACGAGACGATCTTGCCGAACGCGCCGCCGATCACGACACCGACCGCGAGGTCGATGACGTTGCCGCGCATCGCAAATTCCTTGAACTCCGCAACCAGGCTCATGGGCCACTCCCGTGTTGTTGTCGAATTTCGCGCCGGCCCCGTCGGCAGGCCAGCCACGGGGACACCTTAGAGCAATTCCCGGGTGGCGGGAACCTCGTCCGCGGGCCAAAAAAAGCCGGGGACGAGCCCCGGCTTTTCCACTGGCGACCAAGAAGGCTGCGGTGCAGCCTGCATGGGTGGAAACCTGGTCAGCCCGTCGCGGCCTTCTTGCGGCGGCTGGGCTTCGCGGCTGCCGGCTTGTCTGCGGCCGGCGCTGCCTTCTTCTTGCTGGCGGCGCGCTTCTTCTTCGGCTTGGCCTCCGGCTCCGCGGCCGGGGCCTCGACCGCACCGTCGACGAGCTGCATGAGCGCCATCGGCGCGGCATCGCCGACGCGCGACTCCATCTTCAGGATGCGGGTATAGCCGCCGGCACGGGTCTTGAAGCGCGGACCGAGGTCCTCGAACAGCTTGGTGACGATGGCATCGTCGCGCAGCATGGAGAACGCACGACGGCGCCCGGCCAGGCTGTCCGACTTGCCGAGCGTGATCAGCGGCTCGACCACGCGCCGCAACTCCTTGGCCTTGGGCAGGGTCGTGCGGATGGTCTCGTGGCGCAGGAGCGCCGTCGCCATGTTGCGCATCAGCGCCTTGCGGTGCGAGCTGTTACGCGACAGCTGCCGGCCGGATAGTTGGTGACGCATGGTCCTTCGTTCCTCGAATCTTCAGTTCAGGCCGAGCGCAGCTCGTCTTCGCGGCGCAGGCTCGCCGGCGGCCAGCCCTCGATGCGCATGCCCAGCGTCAGCCCGTGGCTTTCCAGCACTTCCTTGATCTCGGTGAGCGACTTCTTGCCCAGGTTCGGGGTGCGCAGCAGCTCGACCTCGGTACGCTGCACCAGGTCGCCGATGTAATGGATGTTCTCGGCCTTGAGGCAGTTGGCGCTGCGCACGGTGAGTTCCAGCTCGTCGACGGGACGCAGCAGGATCGGGTCGGGCAGCGGGCCCGAGGACTGGGACACCTGCTCGCCCTGCCCCTCGAGCTCGACGAACACCGTCAGCTGGTCCTTGAGGATCCCGCCGGCGCGCCGGATCGCCTCTTCGGGGTCGATCGTGCCGTTGGTCTCGATGTCGATGATCAGCTTGTCGAGGTCGGTGCGCTGTTCCACGCGCGCCGACTCGACGCTGTAGGTCACGCGCCGTACCGGCGAGAACGATGCGTCGAGCTGCAGCCGGCCGATCGGGCGGGTCTGCTCCTCGAACTCGGCCCGCTGGACTGCCGGGCGGTAACCGCGCCCGCGCTCGATCTTGAGCGTCATGTTGAGGTCGATCGGCTTGGTGAGCGTGGCGATCACCAGGTCCGGGTTCACGATCTCGATGTCGTGGTCGGACTGGATGTCGCCCGCGGTCACCGGGCCGGGGCCCTTCTTGTGCAGGCGCAGCTCGGTCTCGCTGCGCGCGTGCATGCGGATGGCGATGCCCTTCAGGTTCAGCAGGATGTCGACCACATCCTCCTGCACGCCCTCGATGCTGGTGTACTCGTGCAGCACGCCGTCGATCTCGACTTCCGTGACCGCGCAGCCGGGCATGGACGACAGCAGCACGCGCCTGAGCGCGTTGCCGAGCGTATGACCGAAGCCGCGCTCGAAGGGCTCGATCACGATGCGCGCGTGGCGCGGCGCCGTGGCCGTGACCTTGACCGACTTGGGCTTCAGGAATTCCGTGGCGGATCCTTGCATGACCGTCACCTGTTACTTTGAGTAGAGCTCGACGACGAGGTTTTCGTTGATGTCCGGCAGGATCTGGTCGCGATCGGGCAGCGACTTCAGGACCCCGGACAGCTTCTTCTCGTCCACTTCGACCCAGTCGGGAAGACCGACCTGGGTCGCCATCGCGAGAGCAGCCGCGATGCGGGCCTGCTTCTGCGCCTTGTCACGCACGGCCACGACGTCGCCCGCCTTGCAGGCGTACGAGGGCACGTTGACGATCTCGCCGTTCACCGTCACGCCCTTGTGGCTCACCAGCTGGCGCGCCTCGGCACGCGTCGCGGCGAAGCCCATGCGGTACACGACGTTGTCGAGCCGCGCCTCGAGGTAGCGCAGCAGGGTTTCGCCGGTGGCGCCGGGACGGCCGGCTGCCTTCTGGTAGTAGTTGCGGAACTGCCGCTCCAGCACGCCGTACATGCGCCGGAGCTTCTGCTTCTCGCGCAGCTGGATGCCGTAGTTCGACAGGCGCGTGCGACGCTCGCCCTTGATGCCGCCCGGCGGCACTTCGAGCTTGCACTTGCTCTCCAGGGGCTTGACCGCGCTCTTCAGGAACAGGTCAGTGCCCTCGCGACGCGAGAGCTTGCACTTGGGACCGAGATACCTCGCCATGATTTTCTGACCCTCAGACTCGCCGCTTCTTGGGCGGGCGGCAACCGTTGTGCGGGATTGGCGTGACGTCCTCGATGCTCGAGACCTTCAGGCCGCAGGCGTTGAGCGCGCGCACCGCCGACTCGCGGCCGGGACCCGGGCCGCGCACGCGCACCTCGACGGTCCTGAGGCCGTACTCCTGGGCCGCGGTGCCGGCCTTCTCGGCGGCGACCTGGGCGGCGAACGGCGTGCTCTTGCGCGAACCGCGGAAGCCCGAACCGCCGGAGGTGGCCCAGGACAGGGTGTTCCCCTGGCGGTCGGTGATCGTCACGATCGTGTTGTTGAAGGAGGCGTGGATGTGCGCGATGCCGTCGGACACCTGCCGCTTCGCCTTCTTGCGGGCCCTGCCGGCGGCGGAGCCTGACTGCTGCTTGTCAGCCATGTTTCTGGATACCCGGAGTTGGAACCTGGTCGCGGCCGGCAGCGATCAACGCTTGCCCGGCTGCACTTTCGACTTGACCGCAGCGCGACGCGGGCCCTTGCGGGTGCGCGCATTGGTGCGTGTCCGCTGGCCACGGGACGGCAGGCCCTTGCGGTGGCGGATCCCGCGGTACGAGCCGAGGTCCATGAGCCGCTTGATGCTCATGGCGTTCTCGCGTCGCAGGTCGCCCTCGACGGTCAGCCGCGCCACGGCCGCGCGCAATGCCCCCACCTCGGCTTCCGTCAGGTCACGGACCTTGGTCGCAGGCTCGATGCCCGCGGCCTTGCACAGGGCCTCCGCGGACGGGCGGCCGATGCCGTAGATGTGCGTAAGCCCGATGACAATGTGCTTGTTCACCGGGATGTTGATGCCGGCGATACGCGCCATTTCAACCGACCCCTAAGCCGTGTGGAACACGGCAGTATACGTGAAAAACGACCCTATCTCAACGCCATCAGCCCTGGCGCTGCTTGTGCCGGGCGTCCGACGAGCAGATGACCCTCACCACCCCGCGGCGGCGGACGATCTTGCAGTTCTTGCAGATCTTCTTGACGGATGGACGAACCTTCATTCCTCTACTCCCCGGGCGGCCTTCAGGCTGCCCGTCACCGGGGCGTCCCGGAACGGCCGTAGCCGCGCAGGTTCGCCTTCTTCATCAAGCCTTCGTACTGGTGCGACATCATGTGGGCCTGCAGCTGGGCCATGAAGTCCATGGCCACCACCACGATGATCAGGAGCGACGTGCCACCGAAGTAGAACGGCACGCGCCCGTATGCCATGAGGATCTCGGGCAGCAGGCAGACCGCGGTGACGTACAACGCGCCCCAGACCGTCAGCCTGGTGAGCACGCGGTCGATGTACTCGGCCGTCTGCTGGCCGGGCCGGATGCCCGGAATGAACGCACCGCCCTTCTTCAGGTTGTCGGCCGTCTCGCGCGAGTTGAACACGAGCGCCGTGTAGAAGAAGCAGAAGAAGATGATCAGCGCGGCGTAGATCACCATGTGCAGCGGCTGGCCGTAGCCGAGCGCGGCCGCCAGGTTCTGCAGCGCGACCTGCCAGGTACCCTCGCCGGTGGCGCCGGAGGCGAAGAAGCTCGCCAGCGTCGCCGGGAACAACAGCAGCGACGAGGCGAAGATCGGCGGGATCACGCCCGACATGTTCATCTTGAACGGCAGGTGGCTGGTCTGGCCCGCGTACATGCGCCGGCCCACCTGCCGCTTGGCATAGTTCACCGGGATGCGCCGCTGCGCTCGCTCGACGAACACCACGAACGCGGTCACCGCCGCGATCAGGAGCAGCAGCAGGATGGCGAAGGCCGGGTTCATCTCACCCGAACGCACCTGCTCGAGCGTGCCGCCGATGGCGGCCGGCATGCCGGCCACGATGCCGGCCAGGATCAGCATGGAAATGCCGTTGCCGATGCCGCGCTCGGTGATCTGCTCGCCGAGCCACATCAGGAACA
>CAZXAS010000056.1:0-14748 GCA_964638185.1 uncultured Steroidobacteraceae bacterium
GGCAGGCGCTTGAAGGTCTGTTCTCCCAGTACCGCCGCCGCAGCGTCGGCCTGCGCCATGCGCTCGCGCGGGATGGCGGCGTAGAGCGCATCGACCAGCAGGTCGCCGGTGACCTGGTCCTCGATACGTGACAGCAGCGTCCGCAGGATGCGGAAGCTCGACGGCGCGATGCCGGTGCCCGAGCCGGAGTGCACGCCTTCCTTCAGGACCTCGACCGACAGGGTACCGACGAGGTTGCCGCGCAGCGAAGTCGTGCACCACAGTTGGTCATAGTTGCCGCACTCGGCGTCGAGGCATACCACCAGCCCCGGCGTCCCGATCCTTCCGGCGAGGGCGTCGACGTAGTGGGGCAGGTCGAAGCTGCCGCTCTCCTCGCAGCCCTCGATGAGGACCACGCAGCGTGCGTGCGGGACGCCCTGCTGCTGCAGGGCGCGGATGGCTGCGAGCGAAGAGAACACGGCGTAGCCGTCGTCGGCCCCGCCACGGCCGTAGAGCCGGCCGTCCCGGATGACCGGCTCCCAGGGCGCAAGCCCGTCGGCCCAGCCGGTGAACTCGGGTTGCTTGTCGAGGTGCCCATACAGCAAGACGGTGTCGTCGCCGCTGCCGGGGATCTCACAGAAGACTACCGGGGTGCGCCCGGGCAGGCGCACGACCTCCACCCTCATGCCTTCGATCGGCTGGCTCCGGCACCAGTCGGCCAGCAGTTCCGCGGCCCGGTCCATGTGGCCGTGGGCCTGCCACTGCGCGTCGAACAAGGGCGACTTGTTGGGGATGCGGACGTACTCAACCAGCGTCGGAATGATCGACTCGTCCCACCAGCCGTCGATAGCGTCGCGCGCTTGTTCAAAATTCATTGTCTTTCCTAATCAATAACTAATAAATATTTCGAAAACTACGATGCATGAAAAGTCTGTTTCCATGAAAACAGAAAAGACTCAATAATCGATTTTATAAACCGAAGAAATTCATCGCATTACGAGTGGTATGTGAGGCTATTTCGAGTATTGGTTCGATCCTGGCTTCTGATACAGCATCAAGAACATACCGTAAGTACATGGGTTCATTGCGTCTATGCTTGGGCCGTGGCTGGATATTGCGAGGCATCAGGTATGGACCATCGCTCTCCAGCATCAATCGGTCCAGCGGGATGTGCCGCACGAGTTCCTTGACCCCCAGCCCGCGGCGCTCATCGCAGATCCAGCCGGTGATGCCGACGTACAGGTCGCGCTCCAGGTAGGCATCGAGTTCCAGACCGTTGCCGGTGAAGCAATGTACGACCGCTCTGGAAATATCAGGCAGGTGCTCATCGAGTATCGCGAGGAAGTCCGCGTGCGCGTCCCGCTGGTGCAGGAATACCGGTTTGCGGTGCTCGGCCGCCAGGGCCAGCTGGCCTGCAAAGGCGCGCCTCTGCTCCGCCGGGGGCGAGAAGTTGCGGAAGTAGTCGAGACCGCATTCCCCGGCCGCTGCGACCATCGGGTCGTCCATGAGGGCCCCGAGCCGGTCGAGGTCCGCGTCGGGGAACTCGGCCGCATGGTGCGGATGGACACCGGCGGTGGCGCGCATCAGGCCCGGCCAGCGGCGGCAGATCTCGATGGCGCGGACGATGCTGTCGAGCGAGCTGCCGGTCACCACCATGCGCGCGACGCCCGCGGCGAGGGCGCGTTCGACCACCTCGGCGCGGTCATGGTCGTAGCTGTCGTGCGCGAGGTTGATGCCGATGTCGACGAGGGCGTCCGGCTGCATGGGTGCTGCGGCTCTGAGATAATGACCCGGTGCCCTGCTGCCGCGGGCCTTCCGGCCCGGCCGGCGCGGGGCGCACGCATTCTAGAGGACCGGCCGGGCCGCGCCCATCGCGACCCGCATGGATGGGCGGGAGAAGCATGTCATTCGACAAGGATGCGCTCGCGGCATTGAAGCGCGACCAGGAAGCGCCCGCGGCGCGCTACCAGACCCGTAGCGACCAGCGGCGACGCCGCTGGCTCGCCGGCGGCGGCGCGCTCGCGGCTGTCGTCGTGCTGTGGATGACCCTGGGTGGTTCGCCGCCGGCGGAGGTCACCGTCGTCGCGGCCTCCGAACCGGCGGCACCCGGCACGACGGCGGTATTGAACGCGTCCGGCTACGTGGTGGCGCGCCGTCTCGCGACCGTGTCGGCCAAGGTCACCGGCCGTGTCGTCGAGGTCCTGTTCGAGGAAGGCAGCGAGGTGGCCGCGGGTGCCGTGCTCGCGAGGCTCGATCCGGCGACCGCGCGCGCGGCGCATGACGTCGCGGCACGCCAGCTCGACGCGGCGCGGACGGAACTGCAGGAGGTCGAGGTGCGCCTGGCCGAGGCGGTGCGCCAGCGCGACCGGTTGCGCGCCCTGCGCGCCGACAAGCTGGTGAGCGAGAGTGCACTCGACGTGGCGGAGGCCGAGGCGACGGCGCTCGCCGCGCGGCTCGAGGCCACCCGCGCGGCGGCGGCGGTGGCCGCCAGCAACCTGCGCCTGCAGGCACAGGGGCTCGATGACCTCGTGGTGCGCGCGCCGTTCGCCGGCGTGATCATCTCGAAGGATGCGCAGCCGGGCGAGATGATCTCACCGGTGTCAGCCGGCGGCGGCTTCACCCGCACCGGCATCGCCACCATCGTCGACATGGCCTCGCGCGAGATCGAGGTCGACGTCAACGAGGCCTACATCAACCGCGTACGCGAGGGCCAGCGCGCCGAGGCAATCCTCGATGCCTACCCGGACTGGCGCATCCCGAGCCGCGTCATCGCCATCGTGCCGACGGCGGACCGGCAGAAGGCGACGGTGCGCGTGCGCATCGCGATCGAGGATCTCGATCCGCGGATCCTGCCCGACATGGGCGTCAAGGTGCGTTTCTTCGAGGATGCCGCGGCGGGCCCGTCAAGTGCCCTGGCGCGCGTGCCCGCCGGCGCCGTGGTCGAGGAGGGCGAGGACCGCGCGGTGTGGCTCGTCGTGGACGGCGAGGCGCGGCGACGGGCGGTGACCATCGCGGCCGAGTCCGAGGGCATGGTGGAGATCAACGAGGGTGTCGCGCCGGGCGACACTGTGATCGTCGAGCCGCCCGACGGGCTCGAGGACGGCGGTGCCGTCGTCGTGCGCGGCGGTTCCTGAGGAACCGGCCGTGACCGACGCGCTGGTCCACATCCGCGATCTGCACAAGGAGTACCGGCGGGGCCCGGAGGTGGTGCACGTGCTCGAGGGCCTGTCGATCGACATCGCCGAGGGCGACTTCGTGGCGCTGATGGGTCCGTCCGGGTCGGGCAAGTCGACGCTTCTCAACCTGATCGGCGGCCTGGACCGGCCCACGCGCGGCACCCTGGCGGTGCAGGGACTCGACCTCGGCCAGTTGTCGGACGCGGCGCTGGCCCGCTGGCGTGCGGACAACGTCGGCTTCGTGTTCCAGATGTACAACCTGCTGCCGGTGCTGACGGCGGAGCGCAACGTCGAGCTGCCGTTGTTGCTGTCGGAGCTGTCCGCGACCGAGCGCATGCGTCGGGCGCGCGCGGCGCTCAAGCTCGTCGGCCTCGCGGACCGGGCCCGGCACCGACCCGGGCAGCTGTCGGGCGGCCAGGAGCAGCGTGTCGGCATCGCCCGGGCCATCGTGACCGACCCGACCCTGCTCCTGTGCGACGAGCCGACCGGGGACCTCGACCGCAAGTCCGGCGACGAGATCCTCGACCTGCTGCAGGCGCTGAACGAACAGGGCAAGACCATCGTCATGGTCACCCACGACCCGCATGCCGCGGAGCGTGCCCGCCGGACCCTGCATCTCGAGAAAGGCCGGCTGGCGCTGGACGCGGCATGATCGCCTACCTGCCGCTGGTATTCGCCAACCTGCGGCGCCGGCCGCTCAGGACCCTGTTCACGCTCGGTTCGATCCTGGTGGCCTTCCTCATGTTCGGCGTGCTGGGTGCCATGACGCGCGCCTTCAGCGCGGGTGCCGACCTCGCCGGTGCCGATCGACTGCTGGTGATCCACAAGGTGTCGCTGGTGCAGCCGCTGCCGGAGAGCTACCGCTCCCGCATCCGCCAGGTCGACGGCGTGGCGCAGGTGAGCTCGGCGACCTGGTTCGGTGGCGTTTACCAGGACGACCGCAACCAGCTGCCGACCTTCCCGGTCGATGGCGCGGTGTATCTCGACATCTATCCCGAGTACGTGGTGAGCGCCGAGGGCCGCCAGCGCTGGCTGGCCGATCGTCGCGGCGCGATCGTCGGGCGGCCGATCGCCGAGGAGTTCGGCTGGAAGGTGGGCGACACCATCCCGCTGCGCTCGAACATCTGGCGCAAGGCCGATGGCTCCGACACCTGGGACCTAAACGTCAGTGCGCTGTACGACGTGCCCGAGGCCGGGGGCGATCCGCGCAACATCCTGATGCACTACGACTACTTCGAGGAATCGCGCGGCCGCGGCAAGGGGCTCGTCAGCTGGTACATCGTGCAGGTCGCGGACCCGGCCCAGGCACCGCGAATCGCGCGCGAGATCGACCATCAGTTTCAGAACTCGCCCTACGAGACGGAGACCTCGACCGAGAAGGCGTTCGCCCAGGGGTTCGTCAACCAGATCGGCAACATCGGCGCGATCATGTCCGGGGTGGTCACCGCTGTCTTCTTCACCATGCTGCTGGTGACCGCCAACACCATGGCGCAGTCGGTGCGCGAGCGCACGCCCGAGATCGGCGTGCTGAAGACGCTGGGTTTCAGCGGTCCGCTGGTGACCGCGCTGGTCCTTGCCGAGTCGCTGCTGCTGACCGCCATCGGCGGCGCGCTCGGCATGGCGGGCGCCTACGTCACGGTCGAGGCGGCGGGGGGCATGGTGCGTCAGTACCTGCCAGTGTGGATGGTGCCGGCCGATGCCTGGTGGCAGGCGGCGCTGCTCGTCCTCGCGCTCGGCCTCGTCGCCGGTGCAGTGCCCGCCATCAACGCGCTGCGCCTGCCGATCGTCCGCGCCCTCAGGGCGACCTGAGTCATGCGTCCCTTCGCCGCCCTCGGCCAGATGGCAGCCGTCACCGCGATGAACCTGCGGAGCCTGCCTGACCGCATGGGCACCGCGACCGTGGCGGTGGTCGGCATCGGTGGCGTGGTGGCCGTGCTGGTCGCGGCGCTGTCGATCACCGAGGGTTTCCGCGCGGCGATGGCGCTGTCCGGGCGCGAGGACGTGGGCATCGTTCTGCGCGGCGGGTCGGCCGACGAACTGTCGAGCGGGCTTGCGCTCGAGGCGGTGAAGCACGTCATGGACGCGCCGGGCATCGTGCAGGGCGAGGACGGCCCCCTCGCATCGCCCGAGCTCTACGTCATCGTCGACGTGCCGATGAAGAGCACCGGCACCAAGGCCAACGTGCCGCTGCGCGGCGTCGGACCGAATGCCTTCGCGATCCGCCGCGCGTTCAGCATGATCGAGGGCCGCCCGTTCCGTCGTGGCATGAGCGAGGTCATCGTGGGTCGCGGGGCCGCCGCGCAGTTTGCGGGCCTGGCCGTCGGCGACGTGGTGCGCTTCGGCCGTACGCCATGGACCGTGACCGGCGTGTTCGAGGATGGCGGCAGCGTCAGCGAGTCGGAAATCTGGACCGACGCCACCGTGCTGCAGGGAGCCTACAACCGGGGCAACTCGTACCAGTCGGTGCGGGTGCGGTTGCCGGGTCCGGGGCGCACCGCGGCGCTCGAGCGCCATCTCGAGGCCGACCCGCGTTTCGTGATGACGGTGCGTACCGAGCGCAAGTTCCTCGAGAGCCAGTCGAGTGTGCTGATCACCAGCGTGCGGACGATCGGCGTATTGATCGCGGTCGCCATGGGGGTGGGTGCGGTTTTCGCCGCGCTCAATACCATGTACGCGGCGGTCGCCTCGCGCACCCGCGAGATCGCGACGCTGCGGGCGCTCGGTTTCGGCGCGGCGCCGGTCGTCGCTTCCGTGCTGGCGGAGGCCTTGTTGCTCGGGCTCGTCGGCGGCGTGCTGGGCGGCGCCGTCGCCTACCTGGCATTCAACGGTTTCCAGGCCTCCACCCTGAATTTCCAGAGCTTCAGCCAGATCACCTTCGCATTCACGGTGACGCCGGCCCTGCTCGCGACCGGGCTCGCGTATGCGCTGGTCCTGAGCCTCGCCGGCGGGCTCCTGCCGGGCATCCGTGCTGCCCGGCTGCCGGTTACCGCAGGGCTGCGGGAACTCTGAATGGGGCGGGCCGAGGCATGCTGAAGCGTTCCGAACTGCACTGGCTGCCGTGGGCGCCGCTCCTGCTGGCAGAAGGGCTGTATGCCCGCGTCGCCACGGCCCGCCTGCCGCCGGCGCGGGACCGGCGCGGCATCGCCGGCAACGGGCCGCGCACGCTCACCCTCGCGGGCCTTGGCGATTCGATCATTGCGGGGATCGGCGTCGGGTCCCACGCCGACGGCCTGGTCGGCCAGGTGGCGGCGCGCATCGCCGAGCGGACCGGACAGCGGGTCGAATGGCATGCCGTGGGTCGCTCCGGTGCAACCCTCGCGGTGCTCCTCGAGGTGCTGTTGCCGGATGCGCTCGCGGCCGACCCCGAGTTCGTCGTGCTCTCCGCGGGTGTCAACGACGCCGTGGCCGGCACCACGCCGGCGGCCTTCAAGCGCGACCTGATGGCGCTGGTCGATGCCTTGAGCGCCAGTCGTCGGCACCCCGCGGTCGTCTTCGGCGGGATTCCGCCGCTGGCGAGCTTCCCCGCATTGCCGTGGCCGCTGTCGCGCCTGCTCGGCGATCGCGCGCGCGCGCTGCAGGAGGCGGCGGTGAGCCTCACCGGCTATCGTGGCCTGAAGGTGGTGGTATTTCCGGCGAGCCTGTCGCGGGAGGCTTTCGCGTGCGATGGCTTCCATCCCGCCGCCGACGGCTGCAGGGCATGGTCGGGCTGGGTGGCCGACGGCTTCAGCCGGCGCATCGAAGAACTCGCGTCCTGAGGGTCGCCGATCGATGCGCCATCGAATGCGGGCAGCGGCGCTGGTATGATCGCGCGCGTGACGACATCGCCCTATCCGCGCCTGCTGGAGCCGCTCGACCTCGGATTCGTGACGCTCCGTAACCGGGTGTTGATGGGTTCGATGCACACCGGCCTCGAGGACCGGGCCGAGGACTACCCAAGGCTTGCCGCCTATTTCGCCGAGCGGGCGCGCGGCGGCGTCGGGCTCATCGTTACCGGCGGGATCGCGCCGAACATCGCCGGATGGGCCAAACCCTTCGCCGGCAAGCTCACCAACCGCCGCGAACTGTCCCGCCACCGGCTGGTGACGGACGCCGTGCACGGCGACGGCGGGCGCGTGTGCATGCAGATCCTCCACACCGGGCGCTACGCCTACCATCCGCTGGCCGTCGCGCCCTCGCGGATCAAGTCGCCGATCTCGCCCTTCACCCCGCGTGCGCTGTCGCGCTTCGGCATCGGGCGGCAGATCGCCGCGTTCGCGCGCTGCGCCGGGCTCGCACGCGAGGCCGGCTACGACGGGGTCGAGGTGATGGGCTCGGAAGGCTACTTCATCAACCAGTTCGTCGCGGCGCGCACCAATCGCCGCCAGGACGAGTGGGGCGGCTCGTACGCGAATCGCATGCGCCTGCCGGTGGAAATCGTTCGCCAGGTCCGCGCAGCCGCCGGCCCCGACTTCATCATCATCTACCGCCTGTCGATGCTCGACCTCGTCGGCGGTGGCAGCAGCTGGGCCGAGGTCGTCGAGCTGGCACGCGCGGTGGTCGATGCCGGCGCCACGATCATCAACACCGGCATCGGCTGGCACGAGGCCCGGATCCCCACCATCGCGACCATGGTGCCGCGGGCCGCCTTCGGCTGGGTGACGCAGCGCCTGCGCGGCGAGGTGAGCGTGCCGCTCGTCACCAGCAACCGCATCAACGATCCCGCGGTGGCCGAGGCGCTGATCGCGGGCGGAGCCGCCGATATGGTGTCGATGGCGCGACCGCTGCTCGCCGACGCCGAGTTCGTGAACAAGGCCGCGGCAGGACGCGCCGACGAGATCAACACCTGCATCGCCTGCAACCAGGCCTGCCTCGACCATGTTTTCGAGCAGAAGGTCGCCTCCTGCCTGGTCAACCCGCGGGCCAGCCATGAAACCGAGCTCAACTACACGCCCGCGCAGGTGTCGCGGCGTGTGGCCGTGGTCGGCGCCGGCCCGGCGGGCCTCGCCTGCGCCACGATCGCGGCCGCGCGCGGCCACCAGGTCACGCTGTTCGAGGCAGCAGCGGAGATCGGCGGCCAGTTCAACATGGCCAAGCGGATCCCCGGCAAGGAGGAGTTCCACGAGACGTTGCGGTATTTCCGGCGCCAGATCGAGCTCGGCGGCGTACACCTGGAACTCGGCCGCAGGGTGAGCGCCGACGAACTCCTAGCCGGCGGGTTCGACGAGATCGTGCTCGCGACCGGCGTCGTGCCACGCGACCCGCCGATCCCCGGGCTCGAGCACCCCAAGGTCCTGTCGTACATCGACGTGCTGCTGCACCAGCGCCCGGTGGGCGCCTCGGCGGCCATCGTCGGCGCCGGCGGCATCGGCTTCGACGTCGCGGAGTACCTGGGCCACGACCCGGGCCACGACGCCGCCGACGTCGAGGGCTTCATGCGCCGCTGGGGCATCGACACCTCGCTCCATGGCCGCGGTGGACTCCTGGCCGAGCCGCCGCCGCCACCGCCGGCGGCCCGCCAGCTGTACCTGCTGCAGCGCAAGCCGACCCCGCCGGGTCGCGACCTCGGCAAGACAACCGGGTGGATCCACCGCACCTCGCTCAAGAAAAGCGGCGTGCGCATGATCCCGGGAGTGACCTACGAGCGCATCGACGACGCCGGGCTGCACGTGTCGACGGCCGCGGGCCCGATGCTGATCGAGGTCGACAATGTCGTCATCTGCGCCGGCCAGGAGCCGGAGCGCAGCCTGGAAGGCCCGCTCAGGGCGGCCGGGCGTCAGCCGCACCTGATCGGCGGCGCACGGTTCGCCGCGGAACTCGACGCCAAGCGCGCCATCGACGAAGGGGCGCGCCTCGCGGCGTCGTTCTGAGGAAGGACGCCTTGGCCTCGCTCGGACAGCTTGCATTGCTCGACGTCGGACAGGCCGAGCCGGCCTGGCGCGTGCGCGAGAGCGGCCGGGCGCGGCGGCTGACGGTGCGGGTCTTTCCCGGCGGCAAGGTCGAGATCGTGGTGCCGGTCGGAACCCGGGCGCGGATCGTGCAGCAGTTCGTCGCGCGCCACCGCGAGTGGATCGAGCGCAAGACCGAGGAGTTCCGCCATCTCGGCATCGAGGCGCCCGACGCGCCACCGGATGCGGTCTGCCTGCAGGCCATCGGACGCCAGCTCGCGGTGGGCTACGCGCACGGTCCCGGCGTGCCGCGGGTACGCGAGACCGACGCCGCGCTGGTAGTCAGCGGCGACCTGTCGCGCCTGCCGCTGGTGCGCCACGCGTTGCAGCGCTGGCTGCTGCGCGCCGCGCACGGGCACCTCGTGCCGTGGCTCGAGTCCGTGGCCACGCTGCACGGCCTGGATTACGCGCGCGCGCAGGTCCGCCGCCAGCGCACGCGCTGGGGCAGCTGCTCGCGCTCCGGCACGGTCAGCATCAATGCCTGCCTGCTGTTCCAGCGCCCGGACGTGGTTCGCTACCTGTTCGTGCACGAACTTGCGCACACGGTCCACATGAACCACTCGCGGCGCTTCTGGCGCCTGGTCGAGCGCCTGGAGCCCGGCTGGCAGGCGCTGGATCGCGAACTGTCCACCGGCTGGCGCCACGTCCCCGCCTGGGCCATCAGCTGATCCGGGCCTGCCTGCCGGCACTGTTATACTCGCCCTTCGACAGCCACCGGCCGCCCGCTCCATGACCGATCGCCTGCAGAACGTCAACGTCGCCTCGAGCGAGCTCCTGCCGACTCCGGAGGAGGTCAAGCGCGAGCTGCCCCTGTCCGCTGCGGCGGAAGGCTTCGTGTTCACCGCCCGCAACGTCGTGCGCGACATCCTCGACGGTCGTGATCCGCGCCTGTTCGTGGTGGTCGGACCGTGCTCCATCCACGACGTCGCTGCGGCGCGCGAGTATGCCGGCCGGCTTGCTGCACTGGCCACCCGCGTGTCGCCGACGATGTACCTGGTGATGCGGGTCTATTTCGAGAAGCCGCGCACCACGGTCGGCTGGAAGGGCCTCATCAATGACCCGGACATGGACGATTCCTTCCACATCGAGAAGGGCATCAGGCTGGCGCGCGGGCTCCTGATCGAACTCGCCGAGCGCGGCATCCCGGCCGCGACCGAGGCCCTCGACCCGATCATGCCGCAGTACCTGTCCGAGCTCATCACCTGGACGGCGATCGGCGCGCGCACCACCGAGTCGCAGACCCACCGCGAGATGGCCTCCGGCCTGTCGTCGCCGGTCGGTTTCAAGAACGGCACGGACGGCACGCTCAGCGTCGCGATCAATGCGCTGCAATCCGTACGCAGCCCGCATCATTTCCTCGGCATCACCCAGCAGGGACAGTCGGCGGTGTTCCGCACCCGCGGCAATCCCTATGGCCACATCGTGCTGCGCGGCGGCGGCGGACGGCCGAACTACGACTCGGTCAGCATTGCGCTGTGCGAGCAGGAGCTGGCCCGGGCCGGATTGCCGGTCAGCATCGTCGTCGACTGCAGCCACGGCAACTCGAGCAAGGATCCGTCGCTTCAGCCGCTGGTCGCCGACAACTGCGTCAACCAGGTGCTGGAGGGCAACCGGTCCATCGTCGGGCTCATGCTCGAAAGCAACCTCGAGCACGGCAACCAGCCGATCCCCGCCGACCGCCGCGAGCTACGCTACGGCGTGTCGGTGACCGACGGCTGCATCGACTGGGCCACGACCGAGAAACTGCTCCTCGACCTCAACCGCAAGCTGGCGACCTCGTCGCGACTCGCGGGGGCGGCGCGGACGGGTTCCGGCAGCCGCTGACCGGATCGATGACGCGCCGCGCCGGCCCGTGGCTGGCCTACGCGGTGCTCGGGGTGGCCGTCGCCGGCGTTTCCTTCGGCTCGATTTTCGCGCGCCTGGCCGAGGCGCCTGCACTCGCCATCGCGTTGTGGCGCATGCTCATCGCCACCGCCATCGTGCTGCCCGCCGCGGCGGCCTTCGGGCGGCCGCGCGCGGGTGCAGGCCGGCGGTCCTGGGCGCTCGCTGCCGCGGCCGGAGTCCTCCTGGCGCTGCACTTCGCCACCTGGATCTCGTCGCTCGAGCACACTTCGGTCGCAAACAGCGTGCTCTTGGTCAATACCGCACCGGTGTGGGTGGCGCTGCTCGCGCTCGCAGCCGGTCGCGAACGTCCAGCGGCCCGGACCTGGCTCGCGATCGTGCTCGCCCTGGCCGGCGCGGCCGTCATTGCGCTCGGTAGCGCGGCGAGTCCGGGTTCGACTGTCGGCAACCTGTTGGCGCTCGCCGGCGCGATGGCGATGGGCGGTTACCTGCTCGTGGCGCGCGCAGCGCAGCGCGAATTGCCGTTCCTGCCCTATGTGGGCATCGCCTACGGCGCGGCGGCAGTGGTGCTGGCGCTCGTCGTCGCCATCAGCGGCACGACCTGGCACGGGTTCGTTCCAGCGACCTGGGGCGCCATTGCGGCCATGGCGCTGGTGTCGCAGGTCGTGGGACACGGTGGCTACAACTGGTCGTTGCGTCACCTGCCACCGGTGTTCGTCGCCATCGCGCTCACCGGCGAACCCCTGCTGGCGTCGCTGCTCGCCTGGTGGCTGCTCGGGGAGGTGGTGGGCGGCACCACGATCGTCGGTGGCGCGCTGGTGCTGGCGGGCATCGCGGTCGCGGCGCTGCGGCGCTGAGCAGGACCCGGACGCTCGAAGGCCGCCGGCACGGTGCCGGCCAGGCGACGCCAGTGCCGCCACCAGCGCCAGCCGAGCAGGCCAACCAGCACGGCGAAGTAGATCACGGGCTCGCGGATGTCGGCCTTCACCTGCCAGTAGAAGTGAATGCAGCCGAGGATCGCGGCCGGGTAGATGAGCCGGTGAATCGACTGCCAGCGCCGGCCGAGGCGTCGCATGGCCGCCCGCGTCGAGGTCAGCGCCAGCGGCACCAGCAGCAGGAGCCCGGTGAAGCCGAGCGTGATGTACGGCCGGCTAGCGATGTCCTCGAGCACGACCCGCAGGTCGAGACCCTGGTCCACCAGCAGGTAGAAGAGGAAATGCCCCAGCAGGTAGAAGAACGCCGTGAGCCCCAGCATGCGGCGCAGGCGTATCGCATGGACCCAGCCGGTCAGCTGGCGCAGTGGTGTCATCGCGAGGGTGATGAGCAGGAAGTTGAGACCCCACTTGCCCAGTTCGTGCAGGATCTCCTCGACCGGGTTGGCGCCCAGCGACACGCCGAACATCCCGGCTGTGCCGGCCGCGAGCCAGGCGAAAGGCGCCAGGCAGGCCAGCAGCACGATCGGCTTGATCACGAATCGCGTCGCGCGTTCCGATGGTCCGCGGGTCACTAGAAGTATTTCCTCAGGTCCATGCCCCGGTAGAGCCCCGCGACCTGGTCGGCGTAGCCATTGAACGGCTGGGTGGGCTGGCGGCTGGCGAAGAGGCCCGCACCGATGCGCCGCTCGCTCGCCTGGCTCCAGCGTGGATGGTCGACCGCGGGATTGACGTTGGCATAGAAGCCGTACTCGCGGGGCGCGGACACCGACCAGCTGGTGGCGGGCTGCCTCTCGGTGAACCGGATGCGCACGATCGACTTGATGCTCTTGAAACCGTACTTCCAGGGCACGACCAGCCTGAGCGGCGCACCGTTCTGGTTTGGCAGCACCTGGCCGTACAGGCCAACGCCGATGATGGCGAGCGGATGCGTGGCCTCGTCGATCCGGAGGCCCTCGACGTAGGGCCAGTCGAGGACCGGGAAACGCTGCCCCGGCATCTGCTTGCGGTCGAGCAGGGTGGTGAACTCGACATACTTCGCGCGCGAGGTGGGCTTGAAGCGCTTGATGAGGTCGGCGAGCGGGAAGCCCACCCACGGGATCACCATCGACCAGGCCTCGACGCAGCGCAGGCGATAGACGCGCTCCTCCAGGGCATGCGGCTTGAGCAGGTCCTCGATGGCGAAGCTGCCCGTGACCTCGGCCTCGCCCTCGATGGCGACATTCCAGGGCCGGGTGCGGAGGCTGCCGGCGTTGCGGGCCGGGTCCGACTTGTCGGTGCCGAACTCATAGAAGTTGTTGTAGGAGGTGATTTCCTCATACGTATTCTGCTGCTCGCGGGTCGAGAACGCCGGATTCGGGCGGTAGTCGAGCTTGCGCGGCGGCGAGACGCGGACGATGGCCTGCGCCTCGGCGTCCCCTGCGAGCGCGGCGAGCCCGGCCGCACCGAGGCCGGCCAGGAACGAACGCCGGCCAAGGTAGACGTGTTCCGGCGTGATCTCGGACGCCGGAATGTCGGGCGGGCGCTTGATGAGCATCGGGACCTCCACTTGCAGGCAGCGTCACAGACAAGACCGGGCGGGAACACCAATTGTTTCGCGCCGGCGTCACGCGTGGATGCGTCCCCGGGAATGGACAGCCGGCACCTGCCACAGTTCCTGATGCGTCCCGCATCCTGTTTGCTAGGCTTCACGCCATGGGCGACGGCACGCCGGACATCATCGGACTCGCCGCCGCGCTCGGCGTGGGGCTCCTGATCGGCATCGAGCGCGAGCGCAGCAAGGGCACGGGCCCCGAGCGCAAGCCCGGGGGCATCCGCACCTTCACCCTGTTCGCACTCGCGGGTGCCGTGGCGGCGGCCGTCAACAATCCCTGGCTGACACCGGCGACCGTCATCGCCGCGGCGGCGTTCGCCGTCATCGCCTACCACCACAGCGCCTCCCACGACCCGGGCCTCACGACCGAGATCGCCCTCGTGGTGACGACACTGCTCGGGATCCTTGCCTACCGTCAACCCGGCGTCGGCGCCGGGCTCGGGGTGGTGGTGGCCGTCATGCTGGCGGCGCGTTCGAGATTGCACAGCTTCGTCACCGACCAGCTCAATGCCCAGGAAGTCCATGACGGGCTGTTGCTGGCGGCGGCGGCGCTGGTGGTCCTACCACTGTTGCCCGATCGCACCATCGATCCGTTCGACGCGTTCAACCCGCGCATCATCTGGATGCTGGCGGTGCTGGTGATGACCATCAACGCAGCGGGTTACGTGGCACTCCGGGCCTTCGGCGCCACGGTCGGCCTGCCCGTCTCGGGATTCGCAGGCGGCTTTGTTTCGAGTACGGCGACGCACGCGGCGATGGGCAGCCGCGCGCTGGAGGAACCCGACCTGCTGCGGCCGGCGGTCGCAGGCGCGGCGCTGTCTTCGGTCGCGACACCGATCTTCATGATGATCGTGCTGGCCGTGGCGAGCCGGCAGGTCATGACTGCGATGATCCTGCCGATGGCGCTCGCCGGCGCCGGCGCGGTCGCCTACGGTGCCCTGTTCACCGTCAAGGCCATTCGCAAGCCACCGCGCGAGGGTATGCAACTCGGACGCCCGTTCAGCCCGCGCGATGCGCTCATCTTCACGGCGACCGTCTCCGGCGTGGTGTTCGCGGCCGCGGCGCTGGAGCACACCTTTGGCGCCTCGGGCGCGCTGGTCGGCGTCGCGCTGGCCGGCTTTGCGGATGCCCAGGCGGCGGGCGCCTCCGCGGCGTCGCTGGCCGAGTCCGGGCGACTGGCGGTCGACCAGGCGGTGCTCGCCACGCTGGTCGCCTTCAGCGCCAATGCGGCCATGAAGGTAGTCGCCTCCTGGATCGCCGGCCGCACTGCCTTTGCGCTGCGCATCCTGCCGAGCCAGGTC
>CAZXAS010000057.1:0-14451 GCA_964638185.1 uncultured Steroidobacteraceae bacterium
AAGAGGGTGGGCCGCAAGCCGCAGGAAAGTGTGGAGAAGCGGGGCGGGTTTTTGCGGTGCAGTACGCGGTGTTGTCCGTTTTAGGGTGCTCACCCTAATCCCGGCAGTCAGTCTGCCGTTAGAGTGGCGATGCGGGTCCCGCGGGGCCCGGTCGGCGGAATAAATCGCAAGCCACGCGGTCACAAGCGTATCGGGGCGAGTGCCCGCGCCGGCTCGAGGAGCGCACCATGCTTTCGGTCGTCTGGTTCCTGGCTTTCGCCGCGTTGTTCTTGTGGGTCGCCTATCGCAAGGTGGGGCTCGCGCTCGCGACGCTGTCCATCGGCGCGTTGCTCGCGGCGTACACCGCGGTGGGCGCCGGGCCCCTGTGGTGGAAGGCGGTCCTCTGGACGGCGTTCCTGCCGTTGCTCCTCCTCAACCTGCGACCCCTGCGCGTGCGCATGCTGAGCCGGCCGTTCTTCCGCGTGTACAAGCGCATGCTGCCGTCGATGTCGTCGACCGAGCGCGAGGCGCTCGAGGCCGGCACCGTGTGGTGGGACGGCGAGCTGTTCACCGGCAATCCCGACTGGAAGAAGCTCCTCGAGGCAAAGCCGCCGGTGCTGTCGGCCGAGGAACAGGCGTTCATCGACGGCCCCTGCGAGGAGCTGTGCCGGATGCTCGATGAGTGGGACATCAGCCACCGTCGCGCCGACCTGCCGCCGGAGGCCTGGGACTTCCTGAAGAAGAAGGGCTTCTTCGCGATGATCATCCCGAAGAAGTACGGCGGACTCGAGTTCTCCGCCTATGCCCATTCCTGCGTGCTGGCCAAGGTCGCCAGCCGCTCGCCGACCGCGTCGTCGACCATCGCCGTGCCCAACTCGCTCGGGCCGGCCGAACTGCTGCTGCATTACGGCACCGAGGAGCAGAAGAACCATTACCTGCCGAGGCTCGCAAGCGGCGAGGACGTGCCCTGCTTCGGGCTGACGGCACCGCGCGCAGGCTCAGACGCGGCCTCCATCCCGGACATCGGCGTCGTCTGCAAGGGCACGTGGCAGGGCCGGGAGGTGGTCGGGCTCAAGCTCAACTTCTCCAAGCGCTACATCACGCTCGCACCGGTGGCGACCGTCATCGGGCTGGCGTTCCGGCTGTATGACCCCGACCGGCTGCTGGGCAGCGACCGGACCGACTACGGCATCACCGTGGCGCTGGTGCCGCGCAGCACGCCCGGCGTGAGCGTCGGCCGGCGGCATTTCCCGTTGAACGTGCCGTTCCAGAACGGCCCGGTCGAAGGCAAGGATGTCTTCGTGCCGCTCGACGCCATCGTGGGCGGGCCGAAGATGGCCGGGCAGGGCTGGCGCATGCTGGTCGAGCAGCTCTCGGTCGGGCGCTGCATCTCGCTGCCGTCCAACTCCACCGGCGGCGCCAAGGGCGCGGTGTTCTCCACCGGCGCCTACGCCCGCATCCGCCGCCAGTTCAACCAGCCGATCGGCAAGTTCGAGGGCATCGAGACGGTGCTGGCGCGCATGGCCGGCAATGCCTACATCATGGATGCGGCACGCTCGGTCACCGCCGGCGCCATCGACGGTGGCGAGAAGCCCGCCGTGCCCTCGGGCATCCTCAAGTACCACACGACGGAGATGGGCCGGGTCGTCGTCAATGACGCGATGGACGTGCAGGGCGGCAAGGGCATCTGTCTCGGGCCGAAGAACTACCTCGGTCGCGGCTACCAGCTCACGCCCGTCGGCATCACCGTCGAAGGCGCCAACATCCTCACCCGCAACCTGATCATCTTCGGCCAGGGAGCGGTGCGCTGCCATCCCTGGGTGCTGAAGGAGATGAACGCGGCGCGCGACCCGGACAAGGAGCGTGCGGTCGCCGCGTTCGACGAGGCGCTGATGGGGCACTTCGGCTTCACCATCTCCAATGCGGCGCGCTCGTTGATACGCGCCTTGACGCTCTCGCGCATCGTCAAGGCGCCGATGAGCGGGCCGACGACGCGCTACTACGAGCACATCAACCGCTTCAGCGCCTCGTTCGCCTTCGCCACCGACGTCGCGATGCTCTCGCTCGGCGGCTACCTGAAGAAGAAGGAGAACCTGTCGGCGCGCCTGGGCGACGTGCTGTCCTGCATGTACCTGGCATCGATGGTGCTGAAGCACTACGAGAACCAGGGGCGCAAGGAGGCGGACCTGCCGCTGGTGGAATACGCCTGCCGCACGCTCCTCTACAGCGCGCAGGAGCAGCTGCACAGCTTCCTCAGGAACTTCCCGGTTCGCTGGCTGGCCGCGGCCATGCGCCTGGTCATCTTCCCGCGCGGCCTGACCTACTCGGCGCCGAGCGACAGGCTCGGGCGGAAGATCGCGGAGCTCGTCACCAGCGCGAGCGAGACCCGCGACCGGCTGTGCCACGGCGTCTACCGGACGCTGGAGCCGACCAACCATCTCGGCCTCGTGCACGAGGCGCTGGTCGCGACCATCGCGGCGGAGCCGCTGCTGAAGAAGATCCGTGTCGAAGGGGTGAAGACCGGCCGGGTCGGCGCCCTCGACCTGCCCGGGCAGATCCGCGAGGCCGCCGCTGCCGGGATCATCAGCGAGCAGGAGGCCGCGCAGCTGCGCGAGTACGACCGCAAGGCCATGAACATCGTCCACGTCGACGACTTCGACCCGCGCGAACTCATGGCCGGGCAATCCCAGGAGAGCCCCGACCGCGGCTTCAAGGCGCAGGTGGCCTGACCCCTGCTGCAAGGCGGGCCGGCCGGCCCGCCTTGCCTCGGCCCCGTCGTTGACATAACGCCGATCGCGGCCCGTGCGCCGGTACAAGCCTGCGGTGGACCGGTGCTGCACTGCGGGAAACGCTAACGATAATCGTTCGCGATTTCAGATAGGATTGGGCTTCGGAGTATCCGGCATGACTCAGAAGCCCCCCGACCACACACCCCTGCTGCCCGTCTCCCTGTCCGCGCTCGCGAAGGGGGAAAGCGCCACCGTGGTCGGCGTGCGCGACGACCACGAGGACCTCGGCGACGAAGTCCGCTCGACCCTGGCCCAGCGACTGCTGGAACTCGGTTTCATTCCAGGCGAGCGCCTCGAGGTGGTGGCCGCGATCTGGCCGGGCGCCGATCCGATCGCCGTGCGACTGGGCCGAAGCCTCTTCGCCTTGAGGCGCCGCGAGGCTGCGGCTGTCATGGTCAAGCGCGGCGCCGGCCTGACGCCATGAGTACGTCGACGCTGGCGGGCGAGCTCAGGCTCGCGCTCGTCGGCGTGCCCAACTGCGGCAAGACCGCCCTGTTCAACCGCCTGACCGGCAGCCACCAGAAGGTGGCCAACTACGCCGGCGTCACGGTCGAGCGCAAGGAAGGGCGGTTCACCGGCGCAAGCGGCCGCCACTACCGCATCCTCGACCTGCCCGGCACCTACAGCCTGACGCCGACCTCGCTCGACGAGGCGATCACGCGCGACGCGGTGCTCGGGCGCCTCGCGGGCGAACAGCCGCCGGAGATCATCGTGTGCGTGGTCGACGCCACCAACCTCAGGCTCAACCTGCGCCTGGTGCTGGAGCTCGCCCGGCTCGGCGTCCCGATGGTCGTGGCGCTCAACATGAGCGACGTGGCGCGTAACCGCGGTTACAGGCTCGATGCGCAGGCGCTCGAACGCGAGCTCGGCGTCCCGGTGATCGAGACCGTCGCGGTCGCCGCGGGGGGTGCGCACGCCCTGATCGAGAGCCTCGAACGGCGCGAACCGCCGCCGCCGCGTGCGCCGCTGCTCACCTATGTCGACCCGACGCCGGACGAGATCGTCGACACCCAGCGCGAGTCGCGCCGCATCCTGGATCTCATCGGCTATCGCGAGCCCGCGCGCCAGCGGGCGCTCGAGCGCCTCGATGCCGTCGTCATGCACCCGGTGATCGGACTGGTGGTACTCGCGGCGCTGCTGTTCGGGGTGTTCCAGGCGGTTTTCAGCTGGGCCGCTATGCCGATGGACCTCATCGACGCCGGCGTGTCCGGCCTCGGCGAGCTGCTCGGCACCGCGCTGCCCGCCGGACCGCTCAGGAGCCTCTTGGTGGATGGTGTGATCGCCGGTGCCGGCAGCGTGCTGGTGTTCCTGCCGCAGATCCTGATCCTGTTCCTGTTCATCCTCGCGCTGGAGGAGAGCGGCTACCTGCCGCGCGCCGCGTACCTGCTCGACCGGGTGATGGGCAGCGTGGGCCTGTCGGGCCGCGCCTTCATCCCGCTGCTGTCGAGCTTCGCGTGCGCGATCCCGGGCATCATGGCCACGCGCACCATTCCGAACCTGCGCGACCGCATGGCGACCATCCTGATCGCGCCGCTCATGACCTGTTCCGCCCGGTTGCCCGTTTACGCACTGCTCATCGGCGCGTTCATCCCGGCGACCCAGGTCGGCATGTTCAACCTGCAGGGCCTGGTGCTGTTCTCGCTGTACCTGGCGGGCGTGGTGGCGGCGCTCGTGGTGGCGGTGGTCCTGAAGCGCACGACGCTCAAGGCCAGCTACCACCCGCTGTTGCTGGAACTGCCGGAGTATCACTGGCCGAGCCCGCGCAACCTCGCCATCGGCCTGTGGGAGCGCGCCCGGATCTTCCTGCGCCGCGTCGGCGGCATCATCCTCGCGATGATGGTGCTGCTGTGGTTCCTCGGCAGCTACCCGGCGGCGCCCGCAGGCGCCGACATGCCCGACATCTACTACAGCTTCGCCGGCATAATCGGCCGCATGCTCGAAGTGGTGCTGGCCCCGATCGGCTTCAACTGGCAGATCTCCATCGCGCTGGTGCCCGGGCTCGCCGCGCGCGAGGTCGCCGTCGGCGCGCTCGGCACCGTGTACTCGCTGTCTGCCGCCGACGACTCGGTGGCCGCGACGCTCACGCCGATGATCGCAGGCACCTGGAGCCTCGCCACGGCACTGTCGCTCCTGGCCTGGTATGTGTTCGCACCACAGTGCCTGTCGACGCTCGTGGTCGTGAAGCGCGAGACGGCCGGCTGGCGCTACCCGCTCGCCATGGCCGCCTACCTGTTCGGCCTCGCCTACGCCGGCGCGTTCGTCACCTACCGCGTGGCGCTCGCCCTCGGAGCCTGAGATGTGGCAGGGCGCGATCGTCGTCCTGCTGGTGCTGGCAAGCGCAGCCTACGCGGTCTGGGCGCTCACCCCGGCGCATCGGCGTCCCGCGCTCGCGGCATGGACGGCGGCGCTCCTCAGCCGCTGCCCGGGGCCGCTCGCCCGCCTCGGCGCGCGCATCGAGCGGTCCACGCGCTCGATGCCTGCGGCGGGCGGCTGCAGCGCCTGTCCACAGACCCGCATCAAGGACCCCTCCCGGGAAGCGTCGCCGCCACGTCGCTGAGTTAGACTCGGGCGCGATGCCGCCCGAAGCGATGCCGCTCATCTACGAAGTCGAGTGCCGGCTCGATCCCTCGATCGTTGCCAGGTTCGATGCCTGGTTGCCCGGACACGTTCGCGACGTACTGGCCTGCGACGGATTCACCGGCGCGGAAATCCAGATCTCCGATGTGGACGAGGGAGAGCCTCCGGTACGCCGCACGCAGTACCGGCTGGCCAGCCGCGAAGCCCTGGAACGCTACCTGCGCACGGACGCGCCGCGCCTGCGCGCCGACGCCCTGCAGCGCTTCGGCGACAAGGTCAGCTTCACCCGGCGCGTGCTCACGCCCGAAGACATCGCCGGGCGCCTGTCGGCCCCGCCCGCCCGGTGCCAGAACTGCGACGCCGTGGTGACCGGCAAGTACTGCGTGGAGTGCGGGCAGTCGACCTCCGTGCACGTGCTGTCGATAAGCGACGTCACCCATGACGTCGTGCATTCGGCGCTGCATCTGGACTCGCGAGTATGGCGGACGCTGCGCTCGCTGGTGTTGAAGCCCGGCGAGCTCACCCGCGAGTTCATCGCTGGCCGGCGGCAGCGCTACCTGCCACCCTTCCGGTTGTACCTGATCATCAGCCTGGCGTTCTTCGCGCTCTCGGCGGTGTTGATCGACGCCGACCTGGTGACGGTCGAACGCTCCGCGACCGCTGTCGAAGCACCCAACGAGTGCGATATTGCGATTGGTTGGCCGAGCATCGACGCGAAGCTCGCGAAGGCCTGCCGCAAACTCGAGGCCGAGAAGGGCAATCGGCTGCGGGAGGTGTTCCAGCGGAATGCGCCCAAGCTGATGTTCCTGTTCCTGCCGCTGATCGCCGCGGTAGCCATGTTGTTCTACTGGCGTCCGCGCCGGCTGTACGCCGAACACCTGATCATGTTCCTGCACGTGCACGCCTTCGTCTTCATGTGGCTGATAGTCAAGAGTCTGCTCGATGCCGTGGCAAGGGCCGCACAGCCGCTTGCCGGCGTGCTGGGCTTCATGACACTGCTGCTGACGGCCTACCTGGCCTGGTACGTGTTCCGCGCCATGCGGGTCGTCTACGGCGAGAGCCGGACCCGCACGGCGGTGAAATTCGTCGTCATGGGCTCGCTGTACTTCTTCCTGCTCAACGTGACGCTGGTCGCGGGCGTCGTGTACTCGGTGCTGTCGCTGTAGCCGCCGGTTTTCCGACGCATGCCGCGGGGCTTATGCTGCTGACATGAGCGAGCGCGCCATACTGCACGTCGACATGGATGCGTTCTATGCATCGGTGGAGGTGCACGATGATCCCTCGCTTGAGGGCAAGCCGCTGATCGTCGGCGGCACCGGCGGCCGGGGCGTGGTGGCCGCCGCAAGCTACGAAGCCCGACGTTTCGGCATCCGTTCCGCCATGCCGACGCGCGAGGCGCTGAAGCGCTGCCCGCACCTGGTCTGCGTCAGGCCGCGCATGGCGCGATACAAGGAAGTCTCGCGCCAGGTGTTTGCGATCTTCGGCGAGTTCACCGACGTGATCGAAGGCCTGTCACTGGACGAGGCCTTCCTCGACGTCACCGCGAGCGGCGCCCTGTTCGGCTCCCCCGCGACGATGGCATCGAGGATCAAGGCCAGGATCCGCGAAGATACCGGCCTCAGCGCCTCGGTCGGCGTCGCCCACAACAAGCTCCTGGCCAAGCTCGCCTCGGAGATGGACAAGCCGGACGGCCTGACGGTCATCGAGCCCGGCCAGGTGCAGCGGATCCTCGATCCGCTGCCGGTCGGGCGGCTGCACGGCATCGGCCGCAAGACCGCGGCCACGCTCGAGTCCCAGGGGCTCTACACGCTGGGACAGCTGCGCGAGGCGCCGGAGTCGGTGCTGTGGCCGTTGTTTGGTCGCGATACGCGCAGGATGCGCGAACGGGCCGCCGGAATCGACGACCGTCCGGTCGTGTCCGACGTGGCCGAACAGCAGGTCAGTTGCGAGGAGACCTTCGAGACCGACGTGCACGACCACGCCGTGCTGTACGGCCACCTCGCGCGGCTCGCCGATCGCACCGCGGCCCGGTTGCGGGCCAGGAAGCTCGAGGCCGGGCTCGTCAGCATCAAGGTCCGGCAGCGTGATTTCGTCACGTTCACGCGCCAGCGGACATTCACGCCTGCGACACACGAGACCCGCCTCATCGTCAAGGTAGCCACCGCACTGCTCGCCCGCTGGTTCGAGGAGCACCCGCGGGTGGCGGTGCGCCTGCTCGGCGTGGGGGTGGGGCAGCTGGCACCGGCCGCCCAGCTCGACATGTTCGAGGCACAGGAATCGGCCGCCGCCGGCAGCATCGACACCACGCTCGACCGCATCCGCGAGAAGTTCGGCCAGGGCGCGGTGAAGCGCGGCAGTTCGCTGGACCCGGCGCGCGGCGGTGGCACCGTGCCCGGAGGACCGTCAGGCCGGCGCTGAAGGGCAGTCGTTGCCGTGCGCATGGCGCGCGCCTGTTCCCGTCATCCGGTCAGCCGTGCTTCGGGACCACCAGGATCTTGCCGCTGCGACCGCCCGCGGCCGCGGCGGCGACCGCCTGCCTGATCTCGCTGACATCGTAGGTCGCCTGCACCGGCGCACGGAGGGTGCCCTGCGCGATGAGCCGCGCGATCTCGCCGAACACCTTCACCTGCTGCTGCTTCGGCGCCCCGGCAAACCAGTGCGCGAGCCAGAAGCCGCGCAGCGTCAGGTCACGGAAGACGAAGGCGCCGGGCTGGATGCTGCAGGGTTCGCCACTCATCGCGCCGTAGTTGACCAGCGTCGCCCCGCGCGCGAGGCAGTCGGCAAGACGCCCGGTCGAGGTGCCCGCCACCGCATCGATGCCGAGGCGGATCTTCGCGCCGCCGGTTGCCTCCTTCACGCGTCGTGCGAGGTCATCGCCCTCGACCAGCACCACGTCGCCACCGGCCGCCCGCACGCCTTCGACGGCATCCTCGCGCCGCACGACATTGACGGTCCTGTAGCCGCGGCTATGCGCCAGCTGGACGACGTAGAGCCCGACGGCCGAGTTCGCGGCATCCTGGATCACCCAATCGCCGCGCTCGAGCTTGACGAACTCGCTCAGCATCAACGACGCCGTGGGCGGGTTGATGCTCATCATCGACAGCTGCAGCGGGTCGGCCTCGGCCGGCAGCGGCACGAGGTGCGTCGCGTCGGCCACGATGTGCGTCGACCAGCTGCCGCAGCCGATCGGCAAGAGCACCACGCGCCCGACCTCGGCCTCGGCGACCTCGGGGCCGAGCTTCGCGATGCGCCCGACGCCTTCGTTGCCACCGACCGCAGGCAGGGGCGGCAGCTGGCCGTACTCGCCCGTCAGGGTCAGCAGGTCCGAGGGATTGATGGGCGCCGCCAGCACTTCGACCAGCACCTGGCCCGCGGCGAGGACGGGCGGCTCGAACTCGACCGGTTGGATGACGTCCTCGGGTACCGGTCCGCGACGCTCGTACTGGGCCTTCAGCATGTCCAGGTCTCCCTCCAGGTGCTGGAGTCTAGCGCCTGGGCATGCCGCGCGGCGCAGCGCGACGCGATCCAGCCTGGAGGTCTGGTCCAGGCCCTTTTCCTTGCAGCGCAAGAGGATGTTTGGCCGCGGGCCCGCGGTCGGGCACACTGTCGGCCCGGTCCCAACACCAGGCCGCACCGAGACGGCATGTACGAGAGCTTCTTCGGGCTGACCGAAAAGCCGTTCGCGATCACCCCGGATCCCCGCTATCTCTACCTGAGCGAGCGGCACGCGGAGGCGCTCGCGCACCTGGCGTACGGCGTGCAGGAAGCGGGCGGCTTCATTCAGCTGACCGGCGAAGTCGGCACCGGCAAGACCATGGTCGTCAGGAGCCTGCTGCAGCAGCTGCCGGCGAACTGCGACATGGCGCTGATCCTGAACCCGCGCATCACGCCGGCGGAGTTCCTGCTCGCGATCTGCGACGAGCTGCACCTGCCGGTGGCCGAGCAGCACGCGGACAGCGTGAAGGCGCTGGTCGACCAGCTGACGCGCTACCTGCTCAACGCCCACGCGCGAGGCCGGCGCGTGGTGGTGATGGTCGACGAGGCGCAGAACCTCGATCCGGACGTCCTCGAGCAGGTGCGCCTGCTCACCAATCTCGAGACCGCGACGCAGAAACTGCTGCAGATCATCCTGGTGGGGCAACCGGAACTGCGCGAGGTTCTCGCCCGGCCGGAACTGCGCCAGCTCGCCCAGCGGATCACCGGCCGCTATCACCTCGAGTCGCTGACACGCGGCGAGACGCTCGCGTACGTCCGCCACCGGCTGCGCGTCGCGGGCGCCACCGGCGAGGTGTTCACCTCCGGGGCGCTCGGCGAAGTGCATCGCCTGTCGGGCGGCCTGCCGCGCCTGATCAACGTCATCTGTGACCGCGCGCTGCTCGGCGCCTTCACCCGCGAGGACCATCGCGTCACGGCCGGCCTGGTGCGCAAGGCGGCGTCCGAGGTCTACGGCCGTCCGGTGCTGCCCGGGTGGATACGCTGGACCGCGGCAGCCGGGGCCGTTGCAGGTTGCGCATTGCTCGGGATCGCGCTGTGGCAATCGCTGCCGTCGCGCGCCGGTGGAGAGCCGGCAGCGACGCCCGCCTCGGTGGCCGCCGAGCCGGCACCGCCGCCAGCGGCCGGGCCTGCCGCGGCCGAACCGGAACCGGCGCTCACGCCGGACCTGGGCGAGCTGCTGTCCGGGGCGCAGGCCGCGACCACCACCGACGCGGCATTTCGGGAGCTGGTCGCGCTGTGGGGCGCGACGCTTGCAGACGACGGCACGCCGCCCTGCGAACAGCTCGCCGCCCAGGGCCTGTTGTGCATGGCGCAGCGCGGCACCTTCGCGCAGCTCAAGCTGATCGACCGGCCGGCGATCCTGTCGCTCACCGATGGCGCCGGCGGCGAGCACCAGGTGGTGCTCGAACGGCTGGCCGGCGAGCGCGCCCGGATCGCGGTCGGCGTCATGCGCCATGACGTGAGCCTGGCGGCGCTGGCCGAGCGCTGGTACGGCGACTTCCTGGTGCTGTGGCGCCCGTCCATTCCCGGCGCGCGTGAGCTCAGGCTGGGTGCCGTCGGCGATCCGGTCCGCTGGTTGCGCCAGAGCCTCGAGGCCGCGGCGGGGCTCGCCATCAGCCCGGACGAGGCGAACGTCTTCGATGCCGACCTCGAGCGCCTGGTCGAGGATTTCCAGCGTGCGCGGCGCCTCAGCGTCGATGGCATCGCCGGTGCACAGACGCAGTTGCTGCTCGAGTCCGCGCTGCCGCGCGACGACGTCCCGACGCTGGGCGGGTCGCCCACCGGCGGTGGTGCATGAGCTTCATACTCGAGGCGCTGCGCAAGTCGGAGCATCAGCGCCAGCGCGAGGAGGGCCCGGGGATCGCGGGCCTGCCCGCGCGCCCGCCGCCGAGCCGCCTGCCACTGGCACTCCTGGTCGTGGGCGCACTGCTCGCCATCAATGTCGTGGTCCTGCTGTTCTTCCTGTTGCGCCCCGCGGCCACCCCGCCCGCGCCCGCGGACGTCGCGAATGCGCCTGCCGCCGAAGCACCACCGGTCGCAGCCGCCTTGCCCGCGCCCTCCGCCACCGTCAGCTCTGCCGCAGATCCAGCCGCGATCCCGCCGCCGCAGGCGCCGGTGCGCGAGGTCCGGCCGCTGGCGGATGAGGCCGTGGCGACGGGCGATACCGCGGTGGACGCGGGCTCGATCACCAACCCGGAGCCGCCGCCGGCACCGGACCCGTCGTTGCTGCCGCAGCCCACCATGCCGCGACCGGCCGGCCGGGTGACCGCGATGCCGGCGAGCCAGGTGCCGAGGATCGACACGCTGCCGCCGGCGGACACCGCCGGCCTGCCGGAGCTCAACCTGGACCTGCACATCTACGCCGACAACCCCGCGCAGCGGGCGGTGTTCATCAACGGTCGCCGCTATCGCGAGGGCGACGCGCTCCCCGAGGGCGTCGACGTGATACGCATCACGACGGATGGCGTCGAGCTCGGCTACCGCGGCCGCCGCTTCCTGCTGCCACGGCAATAGCACACCGCGACCATGAACGCCGCCGCCGCCGAATCCCCGGTACTCGATGGCACGCGACTCGCGCTGGCGCTGCGCGCCGGCATCCGGCGGATGATGTCCCGCGAGGAGGTCATCAACAAGATCAACGTCTTTCCCGTGCCGGACGGGGACACCGGGACGAATCTCGCGCTCACCCTGCATGCAGTCCTGCAGGCGCTCGGGGCACGCCCGGACGGTCACGTGGGACAACTGCTGACACGGGTGGCCGACGCCGCGCTCGACGGAGCGCGCGGCAACTCCGGCGCCATCCTCGCCCAGTTCCTGCTGGGACTCGGCGATCGCGCCGGGCACCTCGAGTCCCTGACCACCGAGGATTTCGCCACCGCGGTGGAGGACGGCGCGAGTTACGCGCGCGAAGCGCTCTCCGAGCCGCGCGAGGGAACCATCCTCACGGTCGTCGCCGACTTCGCCAGCGAGGTGCGGGCACAGGTCCGCTCGAACGGCGTGCGCGACTTCCCGCGCCTGTTCGGGCTGGCGCTCGAGCGCGCCCGCGCCTCGCTCGCGGCGACGACCATGCAGCTCGAGAGTCTGCGCAAGGCGAACGTGGTGGACGCCGGCGCACTCGGCTTCGTCGAGCTGATCGAGGGCATGCACGACTACATGCAGGGCGGGAAGGTGGACGACGACGAACTGCCGGCACCGGTGCTGCACGAAGAGCATGCGGCCGCCGGCGAGGAACAGGACCTCAGCCATCGCTACTGCACCGAGTGCATGGTGACCGGTGAAGAGGTCGACCGCCGTCACCTGCGCGAGGAGCTCGCCGCCATGGGCTCGAGCCTCGTGGTCGCCGGCACCCACCGCAAGGTCAAGGTGCACGTGCACGTCAACGACCCGGCGGCGGTGTTCCGCACCGCCGCGCGCTACGGCACGGTCAGCGGCGAGAAAGCCGACGACATGGAGCGCCAGCAGGGCGCGGCGCACCACGCCGCCCGTCGCAGCGTCGCCGTGGTGACCGACTCCGCGGCCGACCTGCCGGACGAGGCCCTGGAGGATCTCGACGTCCACATCGTTCCGGTGCGGGTGCATTTCGGTTCGCACAGCTACCTCGACAAGGTCACGCTCACCCCCGAGCAGTTCTTCCGCGAGCTCGCCAGCAATCCCGAGCATCCCAAGACCTCGCAGCCGCCGCCGGGGGACTTCCGCCGCGCCTTCGAGTTCCTCGGATCGCACTACGAGGGCGTGGTGTACGTCGGCCTGACCGCCCGCGCCAGCGGCACGTTCCAGGCCGGTGAAGGCGCGGCGACGCGCAGTCGCACGCACGGACGCGTCAGCTGCATCGATTCTCAGAACGCCTCGCTCGGCCAGGGCATGATCGTCATGCGTGCCGCCGAGCGGGCGGCGGCCGGCGGCACGCTGCAGGACGTCGAGCAGAGCGTACGCGCGGCAACCGTGCGTACCCGCACCTTCGCCTGCCTCGCGACGCTCGAGTACGCGGTGCGCGGGGGGCGCGTGCCGCGCTGGGCAAAGTCCGTCGCCGACCGCCTTCACCTGATGCCGCTGCTCGCCACCTTTCCCGACGGTCGCATCAGCGTCGGTGGCGTGCTCTTCGGCCGCGCGAATCTCACGGCGAAGTTCGCGCGCTTCGTGCGCCGGCGCATGACGACAGGCAAGCGCTGGCATCTCGCCATCGGTCACGCCGACGCACCGCAGGAGGCGGAGCGACTGCGCGCCATGCTGGCGCGGGGTCGCGACGACATCGTCTCGACCCACGTGCTGCCGATCGGCACCGCGCTCGGCGTACACGGCGGCCCGGGCTGCCTGGTGGCGTCGATACAGGAGTCCACGGAGTGAAGCCGGAGACGCTCGCCATCCACGCGGCGCACGAGCCTGACGCCGCCACCGGCGCGGTGGCACCGCCGATCCACCTGTCCACGACCTTCGAGCGCGCCCCGGACGGCGACTATCCGCTCGGCTTCAGCTACGGCCGCGCCGGCAACCCGACCCGCCGCGCACTGGAAGGAGCGATCACGGCTCTGGAGGGCGGTGCCGAGGCAATGTGCTTCGCCTCCGGCTCGGCCGCCTCGATGGCGGTCTTCAGCCTGCTGGCCCCGGGCGAGCACGTGATCGCGCCGCGCGACGGCTACCACGGCACGCTCATGCAACTGCGGCGACTGGTTGCCGCGAGTGGCGTGGCGGTTTCCTTCGTCGACAGCTGGACCGACGGGGCGATCGAGGCCGCATGGACCCCCGCCACGCGCCTGGTGTGGATCGAGACGCCGTCGAATCCGCGGCTGTGGGTGACCGACATCGCGGCGGCCGCGGCGCTGGCCCGCAGTCGTGGCGCGCTGCTCGCCTGCGACAACACCTTCGCGACGCCGGTATTCCAGCTGCCGCTCTCGCTCGGCGCGGACCTCGTCATGCACTCGACCACCAAGTACCTGGCCGGTCACAGCGACGTGACCGGTGGGGCCGTGGTGGCGAAGGAACCCGGTGTCGTGCTCGACCGCCTGCGCGCCTACCAGGCGGCAGCCGGTGCGGTGCCGTCGCCGTTCGACTGCTGGCTGATCCGTCGCAGCATGATGACGCTCTATCACCGGGTGCGGGCGCAGGCGCGCTCGGCGCTGGCGGTCGCACGCTTCCTCGAGGCGCATCCGCGCGTCGAGCGGGTGTACTACCCGGGGCTGCCGTCGCATCCCGGGCATGCCGTGGCGCTCCGGCAGATGAGCGGCTTCGGCGCGATGGTCTCGTTCGACGTGCCCGGCGACGCCGCTGCCGCGCTCGCCGTCGCCGCACGCACACGGCTGTTCACCCGCGCCACCAGCCTCGGCGGCGTCGAGAGCCTGATCGAGCACCGCGCGTCGGTCGAGGGCCCGGAGACGACGACACCACCGAACCTGCTGCGCCTGTCGATCGGCCTCGAGCACACTGACGACCTCATCGCCGATCTCGCCGAGGCACTCGGCTGACCCGACACTGGTCGTGGCCGATTCGGGGGTGATCACGGCTGCGGCTGGGCGTGCGGCCAGGGTCGAGACCGATTCGGGGGTGATCACGGTTGCGGCTGGGCGCGCGGCCTACTCCTGTATGGTCCTCTGCGAGTTCGGAAGAGTCGGAAAAC
>CAZXAS010000058.1:0-12095 GCA_964638185.1 uncultured Steroidobacteraceae bacterium
CGTGCCCGGGCCTTCTACGCGCACCTGCTGGGTGTCGAGCTGGAAGTACACGACTTCGGCGCCCTGAAGATGGCGTGGTTCCCCGGGGACAGCCATGCGCCAGGGGCGATCGGCGCGCTGGTCGAGGCCGCCGGTTACGTCCCGTCGCACGCCGGCTCCATGGTCTATTTCGAGGTCGGCGACATCGATGCGACGCTGAAGCGGGTCGGGGACCGCGGTGGCAAGGTGCTCAATCCGAGGATGAGCATCGGCGAGTACGGCTTCGTCGCCCACTTCGAGGACTGCGAGGGCAATCGGGTCGCCCTGCATTCGTCCTCGTGAGCAGTCCGTTGCCCAGGGCAGGCCGATGCCGGGCCCGGGCCTAGCCCTGGAAGAACCCCATCTTCACGCCGGCAAGCGTGATGACGTCGTTGTCGACCAGCTTGCGCGCCTGCGGACCGGTGGGCTCGCCATTGACCAGCGGGTAGTCGCCGTTGCGGGCGCTCTCCACGTGGACGATGGAGTAGCCGTCGGCACGACGGGTGATCGCCGCGACCTGCACACCCGGGCGGCCGAGCGTGGTGAGTGCCTTGACCAGCTCGAGTTCGCGGCCGGCGAACTGCCCCGACAGGACCTGCAGCTTGGCCGGCTTGGTCGGTTTCAAGTCCGCAGCGGCTGCTGCCGCCGCCGCCGCCGTGGAGGGCGCGCCGCTCATGCGCGTCGCGGCCCGGATGCGCTCCTCGCTGACCTGGCCCGGCTGGATGACCATGGTCTTCTCGAACTCGTCCGGCTCGGTACCCTCGACCTGGCTGTCTACGAAGCGCAGGTGGTGGTGGCCGACCGTGATCACGTCGCCATGCTGCATGGCGTGCTTCTTGATCAGCTTGCCATTGACGTAGGTGCCATTGGTGCTGTTCAGGTCCTCAAGGAACGAGTCGTTGAGGATGTTGATGATCAAGGCGTGGTGACCGCTGACGGCCGGGTTGTCGACGCGAACGTCGTTGTCCGGCAAGCGGCCCAGGGTGTACCGCTCCTTGGTCATGTTGTACTCGGCTAGCACCTGGCCATCGAGACTTAGAATCAGACGCGCCATCTTCGTCCTCGTTGCCGGTTAACCGAACCAGCCCAGTATTCTGTCAAGTATGCCTTTTCTGGCAGGGAAGAGGTCAGTGACCTCAGTCAGCAGCACGGACACGTTGTCGCGTCCGCCGTTGTCGTTGGCGAGCTGGACCAGTTGTTTAGCTACTGTGTCAAGATTAGCACCGAACGTGCTGATAGTTAAGTGAATATCTTCATCCTCAACCATGTCCGTCAGGCCGTCCGAGCACAGCACGAGGTAATCCCCGCGCTGGACCGGCTCCTCGTGTATTTCTACCTCGACGCTCGGTTCCACACCTAAGGCACGGGTCACATAGTTCTTGTTCGTGACCCGCTGCGCCTCCTCCGGCGTATAGAAACCGCGATCCACGAGCTCCTGCAGCAACGAGTGGTCGAGGGTCACCTGCTCGAAGCGATCGCCCCGCAGGCGGTACATGCGCGAGTCGCCGACGTGGGCGATCACGACCTTGTTGTCGTACAGGAGCCCGGCCACCACCGTCGTCCCCATGCCCTCGCACTGTTCCTGGCTCTTGGCGGTGTGGTGGATGATCATGTTCGCGCGCGCTATCGCATCGCGCAGGATGATCCCCGGGCGACTGAGCCCTGTGCTCCGGTCCGGGTTTTCCAGTTCCTGGACCGCATAGGCCTCGCGGACCAGGTTCATGATGGTCTTGACCGCGATGCCGCTCGCCACCTCGCCGGCGTTGTAGCCGCCCATGCCGTCGGCCAGCACGAACAGCCCGATGTCGCTGTCGTAGGCGATGGCGTCCTCGTTGTGTTCGCGCACCTTGCCGGTGTCGGTCAGGCCCACGGCACGCAGGCGACCCTTGAGGGATACATGGCGACCCATTACCTAAGCCCCGGATCGATCGTGCGGCCGCAGTCGCGCAGGGCTTGCGCCATTTCCGCACCTGATGAGAAACGCGCTCCCGGGTCCTTCTCGAGCGCACGGTCGATGATCTCCGACACGCCGGCCGGCAGGTCGGGGCGTATCGTTCGAAGCGGCGTGTGCGGCTCCGTGGCGATCTTGCGCATCAACCCTGGCATCGAGTCGGCGCGAAACGGCAGCTGCCCCGTCAGCAACTGGTACAGGGTGACCCCCAGCGAGAACAGGTCGGACAGCGCGGTCACCGGCCGGCCGTCGAGTTGCTCGGGCGCCATGTAGGACGGCGAGCCGAGCACGATGCCGGTGCGGGTGGCGCGGCTGTCCTCGAGGCGGGCCACGCCGAAGTCCATGACCCGCAGCCGCCGGCTGCGCTGGTCGAAGACGATATTCGCAGGCTTGATGTCGCGGTGGACGACGCCCCGCTGGTGCGCGAAGTAGAGCGCGTCGGCGACCCGCGCGCACATCTCGCAGACCATGCGGGCAGGCAGCAGGCGGTCGCTCGTCGCATGCACCGACAGGTTCACGCCCTCGACGAACTCCATCGCCAGGAAGAACCGGCCATCGTCCTCGCCGGCCTCGTAGACCTCGACGATGTCCGGGTGCTGGATACGGGCCGCGGCGTCGGCTTCGCGCATCAGCCGCATGCGGGCCTCGTCGAGGCGATCCTCCGGCCAGTCGTCGCCCAGCGACAGGACCTTGAGGGCGACCTTGCGGCCGCCACGGGTATCGACTGCGCTGCAGACCGTGGCCATGGCACCGCGCCCGACCTCGGCCTCGACACGATACGGACCGACGCGCTGGCCGGGTTCGAGCTGCACGCGCCGCACGGACATGCCGGGCGCGGGCCCGACGGGCTGGTTCAGGCTTGCGGCACCGGCCATTCCCTCGATGGCGGCCATGTCGCGACCGGAAAGCCGACGCAGCAACCGACCGAGGTTGGACTCGGCGGTCATTCCAGGCACGTTACGTAAACCCCAGCCATCCGGGCATCATAAACGCCGGACCGCGCCGTCGGAACGGGCGCATGACCTTTTTCAATGCCTTGCGGGGGAATTCTTGAACCATGCCTCAGTCCGCTGAAGGCCCGTGCTAGCATCGCCGATCCCCACGCATCGTTCCCATGGCCAAACCCCGCACCGTCTTCGTCTGCTCGAGTTGCGGCGACGAGTCTCCCCGTTGGCAGGGCCAGTGCCCGGCCTGCGGGGAGTGGAACACGCTCGCCGCCTTCAATCCACCGGCGAAGTCGCGAAACGCCGGGCGCCCCTCGGCGCCGGCGCCACGCGGCCCGCTGCCTGACCTCGCCGGCGTCACCACCGAGGACGCCGGCCGGCTGCTCACCGGGCTCGCAGAGTTCGATCGGGTTCTCGGCGGCGGGATCGTCGAGGGCTCCGTGACCCTGATCGGCGGCGAGCCGGGAATCGGCAAGTCGACGCTCCTCTTGCAGGCCGGGGCGGCACTCGCCCGCGGCGTGCCGGTCCTCTACGCAACCGGGGAGGAATCGGCCCGCCAGGTCGGACTTCGCGCCCAGCGACTCGGTGTCGCGGGTTCGCCGCTCAAGGTGCTGGCGGAAACCGCGATCGAGACCGTGCTGGAACAGGCGGCGGCGAGCGGCGCCCGCGTCCTCGTCGTCGACTCCATTCAGACCATGGCCGCTGACGGAATCGAATCCGCCGCCGGGTCCGTGTCCCAGTTGCGCGAGTGCGCCGCGCGCCTCGTGCGCTACGCCAAGGATTCCGGCACCGCGGTGCTGCTGATCGGGCACGTGACCAAGGAAGGCGTCATCGCCGGGCCGCGGGTGCTCGAGCACATGGTCGACTCGGTGCTCTATTTCGAGAGCGACTCCGGCAGCCGCTTTCGAGTGGTCCGCTCGGTCAAGAACCGCTTCGGCGCCGCCAACGAGATCGGCGTATTCGCGATGGACGAGCAGGGCCTCAAGGAAGTGCGCAATCCCTCGGCCATCTTCCTGTCGCGACACGAGGAGCCGGTGCCGGGATCGGTGGTGACCATCGCGCGCGAGGGCACGCGACAGATGCTCATCGAGGTCCAGGCGCTGGTGGACCCGAGCCACGCCGCCAGTCCTCGTCGCGTCGCGGTGGGACTCGACGCCAATCGCGTGGCGATGCTGCTCGCGGTGCTGCACCGTCACGCCGGACTCGCGTTGCACGGCCACGACGTGTTCGTGAACGTCGTCGGCGGCGTGCGCCTCGGCGAAACCGCGGCCGACCTGCCGGTGCTGGCGGCCGCGGTATCGAGTCTCGAGGGCCGGGCACTGCCCGCCGACCTTGCCTGCTTCGGCGAGGTCGGCCTCACCGGCGAGATCCGCCCGGTCCCCTTCGGCGAGGAGCGGTTGCGCGAAGCGGCCAAGCACGGCTTCCGTCGGGCGATCGTCGCGCGTTCCAACGTGCCGCGCAGGGACATAGAAGGCATGACGGTGGCCGGGGTCAGCCGGCTCGCCGACGCGGTCGTGGCGCTCAAGGCCTAGTCGCGTCCAGAGCGGCCGGGCGGCCACAGCCTCGCGGTGCGTACCGTGTTGTCGCCGACCTGCAGGATCTCGATGGTGTAGTCCGCGATCCTGAGGCTCGTCCCGGGCTCGGGAATCGTCTCCAGGAACTCGATGATCAGCCCCGACAGGGTGCGTGGCCCATCCACGGGCAGCTCCCAGCCGAGCGCGCGATTGACCGCACGGATCCCGGCGCTGCCGGCCACTACGAAACTGCCGTCGGGCCCGGGCGTGACCTCGCGATGCAGCGCGGCCGGTTGTGTCGTGAACTCGCCGACCACTTCCTCGAGGATGTCCTCGAGCGTCACCAGTCCGAGTACATCGCCGTATTCATCGACCACGAAGGCGATGCGCCGCTTCAACTTGCGGAAGGCGATGAGCTGCGCCTGCAGGCTGGTTCCCTCCGGGACGAAGAAGGCCTCGCGCTGCGTTGCGATCTCGCGCAGGCGTTCCCGGGTGAGCCGCCCGGCGGCGACCTCGTTGGCGACGCGCTTCATGTGAACGACGCCGATCACGCGCTCGAGGTCGCCGTCGTAGAGCGGCAGCCGCGTGTGCGGCGTGCGCGCCAGCAGTCCCACGATGTCGTCCCAGTCCGCGCGCGCATCGATTCCGATCACGTCGCTGCGCGGGATCATGATGTCCTCGACCCGCCGCTGCTCCAGGCCGAGCAGCGCCTGCACCATCTGCTGGCGGTCCTCCGGCGCCGTCGCGAGCAGGTCGGCCAGGTCCTCGATGACGTCGGCCGCGGCGGCATCGTCGTTGGCCGCGCCGGGCCGGCGTCCTGCGGGCACCAGCGCCATGAACGGGTACACGAGCGCCGCGGCCGCGCCGGCGAGCCAGCCGGCCCTCGCGCCGAAGAGCCGCAGGCGGCCTTGCTGCTCGAGCAGGTGCAGGAATGCGAGGCTCGCCACGGCCACCAGCGCAGGCAGCACCAGGCCGGCCGCCACCGCGACGGACACGGTCAGCATGATGGCGGCGAGCAGTATCAGGCGGACGACCGCCGCGGCGCGCCGCGTCCGCACCGGGTCGTGCGCCGCGCGCGCGCGCGGGCTGGTCATCACGGGTTCACGGCTGCGGCCACGCCGGCGCGACAGGGCCGTCACGCCGGCATCGAACAGCGCCAGCAACAGAACCAGGCCGGCGACCAGCAGCGCCGCGGGGATGCCGCTGGTCGGAAGGCTACTCAACTGGGGGAGGTCGATTGGCCACGACGCCCCGATTGCAGCAAGGGCCGGGGCCTACGTCAAGGCGGGACGCTCAACCCCAGTGGCGGCCGAGCATGACCTCGAGCACGAACTTGGTGAGGAAGTAGGACATCACGAGCACCGCGAATCCCGCCAGGACGAGCCGCGTCGCCTTGCGGCCGCGCCAGCCGAAACGCTGGCGGCCCATCAGCAGCACCCCGAAGATGCCCCAGGCCACCATCGCCAGGGTCACCTTGTGTACCAGTCGCTGCTCGAACAGGTTCTCGATGAACACCGCCCCGAGCAGCAGCGTGACCGACAGCGCCACGAAGCCGATCGTCAGCACCGTGAACAGGGCGCGCTCCATGCTTTCCATGGGTGGCAGCGCCCTGAGCCAGGCGGCCGGCCGGCGGCTGCGCAGGTTGGCTTCCTGGAATGCCAGCACGACCGCGAGCACTGCGGCGGTGGCGAGCAGCCCGAAGGCCACGGCCGAGAGGGTGATGTGCGCGGCAAGCGGCCAGCCCGGGTCGGATACTTCGCGCACGGTGGAGACGCTGCCGGTGCCGAGCGCGAGCAGTGCCGCCGTCGCGAGCAGGATCGCCGCCGGCGCGCGGAACGCGTTCTTGAAGGCGAGCAGCACGCCGATCACGCCGACCACCAGCCCGAACATCGACAGGCTGTCGGCGATGTCGAGTGCGAAACCGGCCTCGGCGCGGATCGTGATCGAGAGCCAGGCGAGGTGACCGATCACACCGAAGGCGGCGATGTAGGGCGCCGGGCCGGGCAACGGGATGCGCTCGATGCCGCGCCAGGCCGCGAACGCGGCCAGCGTCGCGCTTGTTAGATACAGCCCGATGACGATGATTCCGAAAACGACGGTACCGGTAAGGGACATGGGCCGGGATTGTACGGCAAGGCCATGGCGGGGAGCAGGCCCTATAATCCCCAGGGGAGCCGGCGGGGGTGCCGGACACAGCCAGGCGGAACCGCATGTTTGATTCGCTGACCGAACGTCTATCCCGTGCCGTCGATACGGTCCGCGGCCGCGGTCGACTGACCGACGAGAACATCGCCGACACGCTCCGCCAGGTGCGCATGGCCCTGCTCGAGGCGGACGTCGCCGTGCCCGTGGTAAAGGCCTTCACGGAGGCGGTGCGCGCACGCGCCGTCGGGGCCGAGGTGGCGCGGAGCCTCACCCCGGGACAGGCCTTCGTCAAGATCATCCACGACGAGCTGGTCACGGTGATGGGCGAGCCGGGGCGCGGCCTCAACCTGCGTGCGCAGCCACCGGTCGTCATCCTGCTCGCCGGCCTGCAGGGTGCCGGCAAGACGACGAGCGCCGCCAAGCTCGCCCGCCACCTGATTGAATCGGGCAGGAAGCGCGTGCTGCTCGCCAGCACCGACGTCTACCGACCCGCCGCGATGACCCAGCTAGAGCGGCTCGCCGCACAGGTCGGCGCGGACTATTACCCGGCGGCGAGCGGAGCCGCGCCGGTGGACATCGCCGCAGGCGCCGTCCGCCACGCCCGCAGCCACGTTCATGACGTGCTCATCGTCGATACGGCCGGCCGCCTGCACGTCGACGAGTCGATGATGGACGAGGTGCGCCGGATCGACGCGGCGATCACGCCGGTCGAGCGCCTGTTCGTGGTCGACAGCATGGCCGGCCAGGATGCCGTCAATGCCGCACGCGCCTTCAGTGCGGCGCTGGCGCTCACCGGTGTGATCCTCACCAAGGCTGACGGCGACGCCCGGGGCGGCGTCGCGCTGTCGGTGCGCCAGGTCACCGGGCAGCCCATCCTGTTCCTCGGAACGGGCGAGAAGACCGAGGCGCTCGAGGCATTCCACCCGGACCGCGTCGCCTCGCGCATCCTCGGCATGGGCGACGTCCTGTCGCTGGTCGAACAGGTGCAGTCCCGGGTCGACCAGGACAAGGCCAGGCAGCTCGCCGACAAGCTCAGCAAGGGGCGCGGATTCGATCTCACCGACCTGCGCGAGCAGCTGGAGCAGTTCCAGGGCATGGGCGGGCTCGCCGGCCTGGTGGACAAGCTGCCGGCGGGCGCGCTGCCGCCGGGCGCCATGGGCCAGGTCGACGAGCGGCTGCTCCGCCGGCAGGTCGCCATCATCAATTCCATGACCCCGGGCGAGCGCCGCCGTCCGGCAGTGATCGACGGGTCGCGCAAGCGGCGCATCGCCGGCGGCGCCGGGGTGCAGGTCCAGGACGTGAACCGCCTGCTCAAGCAGTTCACCGAGATGGAACGCATGATGAAGAAGCTCAAGGGGGGCGGCGTGCGCAAGATGCTGCGTGGCCTCGGCGGCCGCCTGCCGGGCGGCTTCCCGGGCGGATTCCCCAGGCCCCGCTGACCATACCGGGCCACCGTCGCTAACTATTTAACTCTGCCCGGGTTTTAGGTAACATGCGCGGCTCCCTGACGGGCGTCCGGCCTGGGGCCTGTCGCCCGCCACGCCCGTGGGGTGCGTGGATACCCATTCCCGAGGACAGATTCGATGGTGACGATTCGATTGACGCGTCGTGGCGGGCGCAATGCCCCGTTCTACCACGTCGTCGTGTCAGACAGCCGCAAGCGGCAGGGCGGTCCCGTGCTCGAGCAGGTCGGGTATTTCAACCCGGTTGCCCGGCGCAAGGACACCAAGCTGGAGCTCAACCTCGCGCGTATCGAGCACTGGACCGGCACGGGTGCCCAGATGTCGGACCGGGTGCGGGCCCTGGTGGCGTCCTACCGCAAGCAGGCCCTGAGCGCCTGAGCAGTTCATGAATCGCCGGGCCATGACGGACGATCCGTCGGGGCCGGCAGGGCCGGACGATCCGGGCGTGACGCTCGGTCAGATTGCCGGTCCATTTGGAGTGCGGGGCTGGGTGAAGGTCAGGTCCTACACCGAGCCTGTCGAGGATATCCTGCGTTTCCCCGCCTGGCAGATGCATCTGCCGGGGGGCGGAACAAGGGTCGTCAAGCCGCTCGAGGGCAGGCGTCACGGCGAGATGGTCGTGGCGCGGATCGAGGGTGTGGTGGACCGGGATCAGGCTGGCCATCTCGCCCGGTGCGACGTCAGCGTGCCGCGCAGCGCGTTGCCGCCACTGCCGGCCGGTGAACACTACCGGGCGGATCTCGAGGGCCTCGACGTCTACACGACCGAGGGTGTGGCCCTGGGGCGGCTCGATCACTTCGTCGAGACGCCGGCCAACGCCGTGATGGTCGTGGTCGGAGACCGCGAGCGCTGGCTGCCGCTGGTGCCGCAGTATTTGAAGTCGGTCGACCTGGATGCCCGGCGCATCGTGGTCGACTGGGATCCGGATTTCTAGGCGCACGGCCATGCGATTCGAGGTCGTGACGCTGTTTCCGGAGATGGTCCGGGGATGTCTCGGGTTCGGCGTCGTCGGGCGTGCCGTCGAGCGCGGCCTGGTCGAGGTCGGGACCGAGGATCCGCGCCGTTACGCGACGGACGTCCACCGCACGGTGGATGACCGGCCCTACGGTGGCGGCCCGGGGATGGTGATGAAGGCCGAGCCGCTGTCGCTGGCGATCGACGCTGCGCGGGGCAGGGTGCCGGCTGGCAGCGCGGTGGTTGCCCTGTGTGCTCAGGGGCCCAGGTTCGACCAGGCCGAGGCCCGGCGCCTGTCGCAGGCACCCGGCATCGTGCTGGTGGCGGGGCGGTACGAAGGCATGGACCAGCGTGTGCTGGACGCCTGCACGACCGGCTCGCTGTCGGTGGGCGACTACGTGCTGTCGGGTGGCGAGCTGCCCGCGCTGGTAGTGATGGATGCGGTGACCCGGCTGTTGCCGGGGGTACTGGGCCACGAGGCCTCGGCGTTGCAGGACTCGTTTTCGGACGGGCTGCTCGACTGGCCGCACTTCACGCGGCCCGAGGTGTGGCGGGGTGTGCGGGTGCCCGCGGTGCTCCAGGGCGGAGACCACGAGGCCATCCGCCGCTGGCGGCTCAAGGAGGCGCTCGGGCGCACCTGGCAGCGTCGGCCGGACTTGATCGGCGGGCGCATGCTCGCCGGGGAGGAGCGCGAACTCCTCGATGAATTCTGCCGGGAGGCGGGGATCGACCCGCCACGGCGTGTGGACAGAGGCGATAACGGGAAAGACCCATGAACAACATCATCAGCGACATCGAGGCCCGCGCGATCAAGCGCGAGCTGCCGCAGTTCGGCCCCGGCGACACCGTCGTGGTCCAGGTCAAGGTCAAGGAAGGCGATCGTGAGCGCGTCCAGGCCTACGAGGGCGTGGTCATTGCGCGCAAGAACCGCGGGCTCAACAGCTCGTTCACCGTGCGCAAGATTTCCCATGGCGAGGGCGTCGAGCGGGTGTTCCAGACCCACAGCCCGGCCATCGCGGACGTCAAGGTCAAGCGTCGCGGTCACGTCCGTCGCGCCAAGCTGTACTACCTGAGGGACCGCTCGGGCAAGTCCGCGCGCATCGAGGAAAAGATCGGCTGAGCGCGGGCGGCGCGCGCCAGGTTGGAAGACGGGGCCCGAATGGGCCCCGTTTCGTTTCGCGACACCGGTCCGGTCCGCGTGCTTTCGGCTGGCGGTGCCGGCCCGGTAGACTGGGCGGGCGGCGCCGGGCGCGCCGCGCCGACCAGGTTTTCACGCCATGGCGCTCTTCCGCATGCTGGGCACGTTCTTCAAGGGGCTGTGGCACGGGCTCGACGGCCTGCGCAAGGTCCTGCACCTGATCGTGCTGCTGGTGCTGTTCGGCATCCTGTTTGCCGCCAGCCGCTCCTCGCTGCCCTATCTCCCGGCGAAGGCTGCGCTGGTCGTGACCCTGGAGGGCAACATCGTCGAGGAACTGAGCGGCGACGCGCTCGACCGGGTGATCGCCGACGCCACCGGTGAAGGCCGGCCGGAGACCCGCCTGGCCGACCTCATCGAGGTCATCGACGCGGCGGCCGACGACCGCCGCATCCCGGCACTGGTGCTCGACCTGAGCCGCCTCGAACGTGCCGGGTTGCCGGCCCTGCACGACATCGGCGCGGCGCTCGGCCGGTTTCGTGCGTCGGGCAAGAAGGTATTCGCCTGGGGCGCCTACTACGACCAGCGGCAGTTCTATGTCGCGGCCCATGCCGACGAGACCTACCTCGATCCCTTCGGCGCGGTGCTGATCGAGGGCTATGGCTACTTCCGCCAGTACCTCAAGGGCACCGCCGACAAGCTCGGCGTGCAGGTGCACGTGTTCAAGGTCGGTACCCACAAGTCCGCGCCGGAGACATTCACCCGTGCCGACATGTCGCCCGAGGATCGCGAGGAGGCGCGGGTCTGGATCACCCAGCTGTGGGACGGCTGGAAGCGCGACGTGGCCCGCGCCCGCAAGCTCGAACCCGCGGCGTTGCAGGCCTATGCCGACAACGCTGCGCTTGGCCTCGCCGAGGTGGATGGCGACCTGGCGCAGTTCGCGCTGCGTCGCGGCCTGGTCGACGGCCTGAAGACCCGGGAGCAGTTCGACGCGCGGGTCAGCGAGGAGGCCGGGCGCGACGAGGGCGAGCACTCCTACAACTCGGTCAGCTGGAAGTCGTACCTGAGCGTGCTGCGCTCGGAGGCGGCCCTGCACCGCGGCAACGAGCGCAACGTCGGCGTGGTCGTCGCCGCCGGCGAGGTCCTGGACGGCGAGCAGCCACCGGGGACGATCGGCGGTGAGAGCCTGGCCACGCTGCTCCGGAATGCGCGCCACGACGACTCGATCCTGGCGGTGGTGCTGCGCATCGACAGCCCCGGCGGCAGCATGCTCGCATCCGAGCAGATCAGTCGCGAGGTCTCGGCGCTGCGCGATGCCGGCAAGCCCGTGGTGGCCTCGATGGGAACGATGGCCACCTCGGCGGCCTACTACATCGCCGCGCCGGCCGACCGCATCATGGCCTCGCCGGTGACCATCACCGGATCCATCGGCGTGTTCATCATGTTCCCGACCTTCGCGCAGACGCTGGCCAAGATCGGCATCACCACGGACGGCTTCGGGACCACGGCGCTCTCGGGTGCCGGTCGGCCGGATCGCGACCTCAATCCGGAACTCGCACGCGTGCTGCAGACGAGCGTCGAGAGTTCCTATCGCAAGTTCGTGGCGCACGTTGCACTGGAGCGGCAGCGGCCCTTCGAGGAGATAGATGGCGTTGCCCAGGGGCGGGTGTGGTCGGGCAATGATGCGCTGACCGCCGGGCTCATCGACGAGTTCGGCAACCTCGAGGATGCGGTGGAGGAGGCGGCGAGCCTGGCCGGGCTGGAAGACGACTACGGGGTCACCTGGGTGCAGCCGTCGCTCACCTGGCAGGAACTGCTGGCCATGCGGCTCAGGGCTGGAATGGCGCGGGCCATCGGCTGGGCGGGACTGGACGTGCGCCGTCACGGGCTGTCCGTACTCGACGTGCTCACGCCGGAGGTCAGGAACCTGATCGAGCTCGGTCGCAGCGGCCGGCCGCTGTACTGGTGCCC
>CAZXAS010000058.1:12195-14266 GCA_964638185.1 uncultured Steroidobacteraceae bacterium
ACCCAGATCGCGATGCCCGAGGCGGCGAACGGAATGAACGCGTCGCAGATCCGCATCAGGTAGATCGTGCGCTCGGTCTGGTTGCCGTCGAGAGCGACGTCGAAGCCCGTGGCGTTCAGCAGGAAGCCGCTGGCCGCCAATGCCGCGGCCATGCCGAGCTTGACCACCCACCAGAAAATGGAGCCGTACATGCCTTCGCGGCGCTCGTGCGTCTCCAGTTCATCCATGTCGACGACGTCGCAGATCATCGAGGGCATCAGCGTGAACAGCCCGCCGAGGCCGAATGCCATCAAGGGGGCAGGCAGCAGCAGCAGCCAGGGGATCTCGGGGTTGTAGCACACCCACTTCAGGGCGTAGCCGAGCATGGAGATCCCGGTCGCCACGAAGAAGGCCCGCCGCTTGCCGACCTTGGTGCCAAGCCAGGTGACGAACACGATGACGACGAAGGTGGACACCGCACCGATCGTCCCCGAGTAGCCCGCATACTTGGCGCCCATGTCGGTGTCGCCACCGAAGACGTAGTAGATGATCACGTAGAACTGGAACGACGCGATCAGCATGAAGCCGTTGAAGACGAGGAAGGTCGCGGCGCAGAGCTTCAGGAATGGCGCAAACTTCAGCGTCAGCAGGAAGCCGCGGAAGAAGTCGGTCATGTTGCGCATCAGTGCGCTGCCCTCGAGGGGCTCTGCGTCGGCCGGATCCTGCCCGTCTTCAGCGACGACGAGGGCCTTTGCCTTGAACCGCTCGCGCAGGAACAGGGCGGGCAGGATGCCGACGGTCCCCACGAACACGGCGATGACGATCGCGAGCGAAGCCGCGCCGCTCGCCATGTCCTCGAACCAGTCCTCGTTCTGCATGATCCACAGGAACCACGGCGCCACGACATAGGCGAGCTGGCCGATGAAGTTCTGCACGCCCATCAGGCGGGTGCGTTCATGGTAATCCGGCGTGAGCTCGTAGCCGAGCGCGACCCAGGGCGTGGCATAGACGGTGTAGGCGAGATAGAAGATCAGCGAGCCGCTGAGGAAGTACCAGAAGTAGAACGTCTCGCTCTTGTCCGCGGGCAATTGCCACAAGAGTGCGTAGATGATGGCGACGCTGATGGCGCCAACGAAGATGTACGGCCGGCGGCGGCCCCAGCGGGAGCGCGTGTGGTCCGATATGTAGCCCATCAACGGATCGGTCAACGCGTCCGTCAGACGGGGGAGTGCGCCGATCAGCCCGACCAGCGCCGGGTTCATGCCGAGGCCGAGGTTGAGCACGATGATCATCCCGCCGATGGCCGCGGCGAGCAGGTTGTTGACGAACGCACCGAGTCCGTAGATCAGCTTCTTGCCAAACGGAATGCGATCTTCAGGCGCGGTCGTGTAATGCGCGGAGTCGCTCATGTTCTTGTGTGTCCGGCGGTGGAATTCCCCCCAGCTCGCATCCTGAGACACATTGACAGCGCTGTCAAACCCTGCGGATAATCCGGCCACGTCACCAGGGTCGGGATGATCCTGACGGCCGGACGCCGGGCCGTGCGCCCTGGCATCGGCACCGCAGCGCGCCGGGCGGGCGCGCCCCGCCAATGGCCGGCCGACCTCAGCGAGCGTTCCGTGAGCAGCACCTTGGTCGAATCAGCACGCGGGCCCGCAGACGTCGACCAGCGTGTCGAGGCGCTGCTGTCGCGGATGAGCCTGGACGAGAAGATCGGCCAGATGAGCCTCGTCAACGCCGGCGATACCTATCTCCACGAACACCTCCTGCACGCGCTGCGAGCGGGCCGGGTCGGCGGGGTGCTGAACCAGGTCGACGTTGCAATCGTCAACGAGATGCAGCGGATCGCAGTCGAGGAGACCCGCCTGGGTATTCCCCTGCTGATCGGCCGGGATGTCATTCACGGCTTCCGGACCGTGATGCCGATTCCGCTCGGCCAGGCGGCGACCTGGAACCCCGATCTGGTGACGCAGGCGGCGCGGATGGCAGCGCAGGAGGCGGCCCGTGCCGGCGTGAACTGGACCTTCGCGCCGATGATCGACGTGTGCCGGGATCCGCGCTGGGGCCGGATTGCGGAGAGCCTCGGGGAGGG
>CAZXAS010000059.1:0-10962 GCA_964638185.1 uncultured Steroidobacteraceae bacterium
TGCGCGTGCGGGTGCCGGCATCGCGGTCGTTCACGACCACGGCATTGCGCGTCGCCTGCTGGCCGCCGGGCCCGGTGAAGACGCTGTCGCGCGTGTAGCCGTCTGCGGTGCGCCGGGTCACGTCCTGCCGGGTCGCCTGCTGCCCCTCCGGTCCGGTCCACACCACGTCGCGGGTCCGCGTCCGGGTCGCGCGGTCGTTCACCACCGTGGCATCGCGGGTGGCAGTCCGGCCCGCGGGGTTCGTCCAGCTGTCGTGGCGGACATGCCCGGTCTCGGTGCGCTGCCGGATGGTCTGGCGGGTGCGCTCGCCGGCCTCGGCGATCACTGGCAGCGTCATGACCGCCAAGAGCGCGGTGACACCGGCGATGCGCGCCGACGGCAGGGGAAGGAACTTCTTGCGGTCCATCGTCGATCTCCTGTCTGGCGCATCGGCGCCGTGTTGGGTTACGGGAGTATCAACGCCGCCGCCTGACGCCGGTTGACGCGCCTGCCCGCGACAACCCGACGGGGGAGTGTGAACCAGTTCCGGATCCGGCCATCGCGGCGCGCGTCCGCAGCACGGATTGCGACGACCGTCCCGGTGCGCCGCCGGGCGACATATATCCTCTCCAGCATCCCCCGGACGGGGTTGAGTGAAGCTGCGTTGCCGGGCAATGAGGCCCGGAGGTCGATGGAGACAGGGACAGACATGCCACGCGACTCGTTGTCACTGGGAGTCGTCGACGTGCTGCGCGCCGCGCAGCCGCGGTTGGGTGCCACCGCGCTCGCGATCGTGGTGGCCGGTCCGCGCGTGTCGCTGTGCTGGGCCGACGCTCCGGAAGATCGCGCCTTTGCCGAGGAGCGGCTCCGCCACATCGCCGCGACGCTCATGGCGCAGGCGACCACGACCCGCACCGGTTTCATCACCAACGACCTGCGCGCCACCGGAGACCAGGAAGTCGCCTGCAAGGTCGTCGTGGTGCCCCTTCACGATGCCGCAGGTTCGGTCGCCGGCCTGCTCGTGGCGCTCAACCGCCCCGGCGAGCCGGACTTCGAGGAGCGCGCCCTGCGCCGCGCCACCCGTCTCGGCCACGTGCTGTCGCCGTCCCTCGTCAACGAGGTCGACGCCCTGACCGGGCTCCTGACCCATGCCGCCTTCGATCGCCAGTCGCGAGTCTCGCTGGCGGAACTCGGCGACGGTGTCCCCTGCAGCGTGCTGTACGGCGACATCGACATGTTGCACGTCGTCAACGACGTCGCCGGCTTCGCGGCCGGCGACCGCATGATCGCGCGTGTCGGGCGCGTGCTGCACCAGGGCCTCAATGGCCACCGGGGCCTGGCGAGCAGGCTCTCGGGCGACCGCTTCACCGTGCTGCTCCTCGACTGCACGCTGCCGCAGGCGCGCCGGATCGCCGACGAGGTCCGGCAGCTGATGCTGGACCTGCCGCAGGGTCCGGGCGAGCCGGACCTGCCGGCGTCGCTGTCCTGGGGCGCGGCGGCGCTCGACGGCGGCGCGCCCGAGCTGCAGCACAGCCTGGCGGCGGCGGAGATCGCCTGCAAGGCGGCCAAGGACCGTGGCCGCAATCGTGTGGAGGTCTACCAGGAGGCCGACCAGAGCATCATCCGCCGCCGCGACGACATCCTCGCGGTCGGCAGCCTGCGCGAGGCGCTCGACGAGGAGCGCATGTGCATCTATGCGCAGCCGATCGTGCGGCTCGAGGAGGCGAACTCGCCGGTCGGCTACGAGCTGCTGGCGCGCATCCAGGACGAGCGCGGCCGCATCGTCGAGCCGGCGGAGTTCATGTCCGCCGCGACCCGCTACCAGCTCCTGACGCAGATCGACCGCGCGATCATCCGCCAGGCCTTCGAGCAGCTCGACGCCGAGCGCGGCTTCGTGCAGGCGTCCGGTTTCAGGTTCTCCATCAATCTCAGCGGGCCGACGCTCGGCGATCCCGGCTTCCTGGCGTGGCTGCTGGCGGAGATGTCGCGCAGCAGCATCGACGGCGAGTGGCTCGGCTTCGAGATCACCGAGACCGCGGCGACCGCCGACCTGTCGCGTGCCCGGGACCTGATCCGGCGCCTCAAGAGCCGCGGCTGCCGCTTCGCGCTCGACGACTTCGGCACCGGCGTCAATTCGCTCGCCTACCTGAAGGCGCTCGAGGTCGACTACATGAAGCTCGACGGCTCGTACGTGCGCGACATCGTGGAGAACGTGCGCTCCGAGGCGCTGGTCCGCGCCGTCACCACGCTCGCGACCTCGATGGGCATCGCGACGGTCGCCGAATACGTCGAGACGGCGGCGATCCGCAAGCGCGTCACGGAGCTCGGCGTGGAGTTCGGCCAGGGCTTCGCGATCGGCCGGCCGGTGCCGTTCGCCCAGCTGTTCACGCGCGCACGACCGGCGACGAGCGCTGCCAGCGGCTGAGCCGGACCGCCGCGTCGCCACGCGGCCGCAACGGCAAGGCGATATGCTTCGCCGATGGCCAACCAGCAGTCCGATGCGCTGGTCGTCTTCGGCATCACCGGCGACCTGGCGTTCAAGAAGATCATTCCCGCGCTGCACAACCTGGCGCGCCGCGGCCGCCTGCCCGGGCGCGTGATCGGCGTCGCCCGCGATGGCTCGCTCGAGTCGCTCAGGGCGCGGGTGGCGGAGAGCCTGGCGCGCGACGGCGGTGCCGACGCCGCCGCCTGCGACACGCTGTGCACGCGCCTCGCGCTGGTGGAAGGGGACTATCGCGACCCGGCCACCTTCGCGCGGCTGCGGCAGGCGATCGACGGCGCCCGCCATCCGCTCCACTACCTGGCCATTCCGCCGAGCCTGTTTGCCGGCGTCGTCGATGCGCTGGCCGCGAGCGGCTCGGCCGACGGGGCCCGGGTGGTGGTCGAGAAACCGCTCGGGCGCGATCTCGCCTCGGCGCGCACGCTCAATGCGGCGCTCGGCCGCGTCTTCGGCGAGTCGGACATCTTCCGCATCGACCATTTCCTCGGCAAGGAGCCGGTGCAGAACCTGCTGTACTTCCGCTTCGCCAATGCTTTCCTCGAGCCGGTGTGGAACCGCGAGCATGTCGAAAGCGTGCAGGTGACGATGGCCGAGGCTTTCGGTGTCGAGGGCCGCGGCCGGCTCTACGAGGAACTCGGCGCCTTGCGTGACGTGGTGCAGAACCACCTGCTGCAGGTCGTCTCCATCCTCGCCATGGAGCCGCCCGTAGGCCTCGACAGCGAGGCCCAGCGCAACGAGAAAGTGAAGGTGCTGCGCGCCATCCGCCCGCCGTCGCGCCGCGAGATCGTGCGTGGCCAGTACCTCGGCTATCGCGACGAGGCAGGGGTCGATCCACGTTCCGACGTCGAGACCTATGTCGCGCTGCGCCTCGGCATCGAGTCCTGGCGCTGGGCCGGCGTGCCGTTCTTCATTCGCGCGGGCAAGGGCCTGGCCGTGACCGCGACCGAGGTCTACGCCTCGCTCAAGCGTCCGCCGCAGCGGCTGTTCGACGAGGAGGTGCCGCGGCAGGTGAACTACCTGCGCTTCCGCCTCGGGCCGGACCAGGTGTCGATCGCGCTCGGCGCCCGGGTCAAGGACGGCGGCGAGGAGATGATCGGCAAGAGCGTCGAGCTCGCCGCGTGCAATACCCACGCCGACGAGATGACCGCGTATGAGCGGCTGATCGGCGATGCGATGCGCGGCGACGCCACGCTGTTCGCGAGACAGGACGGTGTCGAGGCGGCGTGGTCGGTCGTCGATGAACTGCTGGTGCGGTCCGGCGCCTCGCTGCCCTACGAGCGCGGCAGCTGGGGGCCGGCCGCCGCCGACCGGCTGACTGCGCAGGTCGGCGGCTGGTATGACCCCGGCGGCGCCGGTGGCGGGCCGTGCGGCTAGAAGTCGTCGCCGATGCCGAGGCCGCCGCCGTGCGTGCCGCGGAACATCTTGCCGCGGCCGTGCGCGCCGATGTCGCCGCCCGTGGTCGCTGTACCGTCGCGCTGAGCGGCGGCACTACGCCCTGGCGCATGCTCGGGCACTTGTCGGCCTTGGACCTTCCCTGGCAGCACGTGCAGGTGTTCCAGGTCGACGAACGGATCGCGCCGGCCGGTGACCCCGCACGCAATGCCGCGCAGATCGAGGCACTGCTCGTGCAGCGGGGGGCGCTGCCGGCCGGGAACTTCCACCCGATGCCGGTGGAGCAGGCCGACCTCGCGGCGGCCGCCCGCGACTACGCGGCGCGGCTGGCCGGCTGCTGTGGCCCGGCCGGTCTCGATCTCGTGCAACTCGGTCTCGGCAGCGACGGGCACACCGCCTCGCTGCCGCCTGGGGACGCCGTGCTCGACCTCGAGGAAGACGTCGGGATCACCGCGGCGTACGCCGGGCACCGGCGCATGACGCTGACGTTCCCGGCCATCGGGCGCGCGCGGCGCATCCTGTGGCTGGTGACCGGGGAAGCCAAGGCGGGCCCGCTCGCCGACCTGGTCGCCGGGCGTGGCGCTGCACCGGCGGTGCGCGTGGCGCGCGAGCAGGCGGTGGTGATCGCCGATGCCGCGGCAGCGAGTGCGATCAGTCCCGGGTAGGCGCCGACGCGGCCTGGGCGGTGGTCGCATGGCCGCCGAAGGCCTGGCGCATGCGCGCCAGCAGCCGGTTGCCATAGTCGCCGCGGCCCTGGCTCGTGAATCGCTCCATCAGCGCGAGCGTCATCACCGGTGTCGGCACGCCGAGCTCGATCGACTCGAGCGCAGTCCAGCGTCCCTCGCCCGAGTCGGCGACGACCGGCGCGATGCCGTCGAGCTCGCTGTCATCCGCCAGGAATCCGGCCGTCAGGTCGAGGAGCCAGGAGCGGATCACCGTGCCATGCCGCCACGACTCGGCGATTGCCGCGACGTCGAGGCCGAACTCGCGCTTCGCCGCCATCAGTGCGAGGCCCTCGGCGTAGGCCTGCATCAGGCCGTACTCGATGCCGTTGTGCACCATCTTCGCGAAATGGCCTGCTCCGGCCGGGCCGCAGTGGATCCAGCCGGCGTCGGCCGCCGGCGCCAGCACGCGCGCCAGTGGCTCGACCCGCGCCATCGCCGCCGCCTCGCCGCCGAACATCAGGCCGTAACCATTGTCGAGGCCCCAGACCCCGCCCGACACGCCGGCGTCGACCATCAGGATGCCGCGTGCCGCAAGCATCGCTGCGCGCCGCTGGCTGTCACGGTAGTTGGCGTTCGCACCGTCCACAAGGACGTCGCCGGCGGTCATGAGCGGCAGCAGGGTGGCGAGGGTCTCCTCGGTCGGCGCGCCGGCCGGCAGCATCAGCCACAGCACGCGTGGGGCATCGAGCGAGGCGACGAGCGCGGCCAGGTCGTCGGCGCCCCGGATCCGCGGCTCGTCGCCGAGCGCCTCGCGAGCCGCCGGCGAGCGATCGAACGCGACCACGTCGATCCCGCCGCGCGCCAGGCGTCGCGCCATGTTCCCGCCCATGCGTCCAAGCCCGATCATTCCCATGCGCATGCGTGCCTCCCGCCGACGGGTCGGTATTCGTGCCGGCGACGAGATGCTACACGGCCCGGGCGCCGGCCCCGCAAGTCGCGCCGCCCATTGCCGCAATGCCTATGGCGGCCGGTGCCCCGGCCGGTCTAGGCTCAGGCATGGGTGAGCCACAGGTCCTGCTGGTGGTCGGCCTGGCCGTCGGGCTCGCTGGCTATCTCGTCGGCCGCTGGCGGGTCGCCCGGCGGCTCGCGGCACATGACGAGGTGTGGCGCAAGCGGCTGTCGCAGGCCGAAAGCAGCCTGCGCGCCCGCTCACAGCGCATGCAGCAGCTCGAGGGGGAGATCACGGACCTTGCCGGACGGCTGGGCCTCAAGGAGGCCGAGCTCGGCCGTCGGCGGGCAGAGATGCTTCAGGTCGAGCAGGAACTGCAGTCCAGCCGGGCCACGCTCGAGGCCGCGCAGGATGAACTGCTCGCCGCGCGAAAGGCCGGCGAGCGCCAGGCGCGCGAACTCGCCGATGTCCGCGTGCACCTGGTCGAGAGCTATCGCGCCACCGAGCAGCTGCAGGCGCGCGCCGCCGCCGGCGAGTCGATCACCGGCCGCTTCGAGCAGCGCCTGCGCGAGCTCGAGGAGACGCGCAAGCGGCTGCAGCACCTCGACGCGGTGGTCGAGCAGCTGTCCGCCCAGGCCGCGCTGGTCCCGCTGCGCGAGCGCCGGATCCGCGAACTCGAGGTGGCGCTCGCCGCCGAGCGGGACCGACGACCGCCGGGCGGGATCGATGACCTCAAGCTGATCCGTGGCGTGGGCCCCGCGCTCGAGCGGATGCTGCACGCCGAGGGCATCCGCAGCTACCGGCAGATCGCCGCGTGGTCGGAGGCGGACATCGAGCGCATGGCCGGCCGGCTCCAGCGCTTCGGCGGCCGCATCCGCAAGGACGACTGGGTCGGGCAGGCCGCCGTCGCGCACCGCCAGAAATACGGCGAATCCCTGCCGACGGGACCGGGCGGCACGCCTGCAGGACTTGCGGACCCGTCCGGATGACGACGCCGTTCACAGCTGCGGGAACTGCTGACTACTCGGCCGGACGACCTGCGTAAGGTGTCGGCATGGATGAGAATGATTATCGTTTGTCCGCAGGTCGGCCGGCATGACGCCGCTCGGCCTCGGCCCTCGGCACTGTCGCGACGCGCTCGAGCGTTATCGGTCGAGAATCGCGGCGGTCGCCCACTCGTTGACCGCGGCGGACGCGGTCGGCCCGGCCGGGGGCGCCCTGGTGCTGCTCGATGAGCTCGCCGACCGGGTCGAAGTCGACACCCTGTCCCGTCACGGTGTCGGCGCCTCCCACATGAGCCGCGCCGAGGCGGCCGTGTTCGCGCCCGTGGTGGGCCGGTTGCGCACGGGTCTCGAGGAGTTGTCGCGCCAGCCTCCCGACGCGACCTGGCTGCCGGTCCTCGACCAGATGGACCAGTGGCTCGTCGACGCCGACATGAAGCTCGCCGTCTGGGAGCGCCGCATCGGCTGAGCGGCGGGTATCCCGACACGACCGATCCGTAGCAAACTACGCCCACGGGACTGGCGTCGAAATACGCAATTTGCCCGACCGGCCAGTCGCGCTGCGTCCACTAATCTCGACCCGTCACAGGAGAAATTCCCCGGAGGGCAGACCAATGCATGACGAACTGACCACGCTGCCGGGCGTGGGTCCGAGCATCGCCGCGGACCTGAGGCACGTTGGCGTCCATTCCGTCCGCGACCTCGCCGATGCCGACCCCGACCAGTTGTTCGAGCGCCTGTGCGACCTGACCGGTCATGAGCAGGATCCCTGCATCCTCTACACCTTCCGCTGTGCCGTGTACGCGGCGCGCACCCCGGAACCGGACGAGTCCCTGCTCAAGTGGTGGAACTGGAAGGAACGCCGCCTGGACGACTGAGCGCCGGGAGCGTCCGCGAGGGGCGCGCCGTCAGTCGCGCGCGATGCGGCTGCGCAGCAGCAGTCCCTGCAGGCGCTGCCGGTAGGTCCTGCCGCTGGTGAAGCTGCGCCCGCTCGCCATCTCCACCACGTACTCGCCGTGGAAACCACGCTCCATCGAGCGGACCATGGCGGTGTTGATCAATACCGAGCGGTGGATGCGGACGAACGCCGGGTCCGCCAGCCGCTCCTCGATGTCGCTCAGTGACGCCCGCACGGTGTGGCTGCCGGCCTCACCGTGCAGCACCACGTAGTTCCGCTTCGCCTCGACGCACTCGATGGTCTCCGGTGCCATGAAGGTTGCGCGGCCGCCGGTCTCGACAAGGAGGCGCCGGCTGTCGCGGCCCTGCCCGCCGCGCAGCTGCGCCGCGGCGTTCTGCACCGCGAGGGCGAGCTCGGCGCGCAGCGAGGACGTCAGCGAGTGGCCGATGCGCTGCCGGACCCGCTGCATGGTGCGCTTGAAGCGCGCCGGATCGATGGGCTTGAGCAGGTAGTCGACGGCGTTCAGGTCGAAGGCACGTACCGCGTAGCGGTCGAAGGCCGTGACGAACACGATCGCCGGCGTGTCCTCGATGCTGAGCGACGCCGCCACGTCGAGCCCGCTGATCGGGCGCATCATGATGTCGACGAAGGCGACATCCGGCCGTTCCTCGCGAATGCGCACGATCGCCTCGCGCCCCGACTCGCACTCGCCGATCACGACCAGGTCGCCGACCTCGTCGCACTGGCTGCGCACCGCGAGCCGTCCCGCGGCCTCGTCGTCGACGATCAGGGCGCGAAGGTTCACGGTGCCCCCTCCGGCACGTGGCCGGCCCGGCCGGGCGTGGCGGCGCCGACCGGCAGCCTGAGCCGCACCCGGTAAGTGTCCTCGCCGTCGGGGCCGAATTCCATCGTAGCCCGCCCGCCGTAGCAGGCCTGCAGCCGGTCGCGCGTCGTCGCGAGCCCGACCCCGGGCCCGTGGCCGCCCGCGTCGAGCCGCCCGCTGGTGCGGTTCGTGACCTCGATCGACAGGTACCCTGGTGCGCCCGGCCCGGTCGTGCGTTCGGCCCTGACGCGCACGTGCAGCGTGGCCGCATCGTCGTCCGCGCCGTGCACCATGGCGTTCTCCACCAGCGGCTGCAGCAGCATCGACGGCACCTTGACCGCGCCGAGCTCGGTTTCCGACTGGACCTCGTAGCTGAGGCGCGACCCGAAGCGCGCCGCCTGGATGCTCAGGTACTCGCGCGCGTACTCGAACTCGTCGGACACGGTGGCCCAGGTCTCGTCCATGGTCGCGAGCGTCCGCCGGAACAGCGAACTCAGGGACAGCAGCACCGAGCGCGCCTGCGGCGGGTCGCGCTCGAGCAGCGTGGCCACGAGATTGAAGGCGTTGAAGAGGAAGTGCGGATTGAGCTGCATCCGCAAGGCCTGCAGCCGCGCCTCGGTCCAGGCCCCCGCCAGGCGGCTGCGTTCCAGCTCCGAGCGCTGCAGCGTGCCGGCGGTGTGCAGGAAGGCCATCGCGGCGAGACCGAACAGGTAGGCAAGCATGAAGTCGAGACTGGTGCTCACCCACAGGCTGAAGCCGATGCCCTCGAGTCCGCCCAGCACCGGCATCGGGTCTTCCGGCCGGAACGCGTTGCCTGCGATCAAGAGCGCCGGGCGGCCCAGGGCGCTCACCGTGATCGCGAGCGCGCCGTGTCCGATCACCGCCGCGGCCCGGCGCGTATCGGGCCAGCCGATCGCCAGAGCCAGCCGGTAGGCGACCAGCAGGAACGGCACCATGGCGAGGTGCTGCACGATGCGTGGCGGCGTCGGCAGCATGATGAACACATCCGGCGTGTCGTGCGCGACGAGGTACATGCCGAGGATGCGGAAGGCCCCGGCCGCGAGCCACACGGGCAGGCCGACCAGCAGCACCAGGTGCCACGGCGTGGCCAGGCGGCCGAGTCCGCTCAATGCCGGTTCATGACGGTCGAACGGCCGGGGTGCGGCGGTGGTGATGCTTGCAGCCACGGTGACGGGCCCCCGAGGGTCGATCGGCGCATGATCGTCGCGGCATGCCGCGCCGGCAAGCGCGCGGTCGGCATCACCGGGACCGGGAAAAAGGCGAGGGGCTGCGGCCGGCGGGGTTCTGGGGTCCCGACCCTGGGGGAGCCGGGACCGTAAATATGTTTGCCTGCCGCAGCGCCTCGCTGGGGTCCGGGGGACGTTATCCGGTCCCGGCCCGGGCCGCCATGATCGTGCGACGAATGTCGTCCTGCCGGGACCAACGTCCCAGGAACCCGTATCGGCCGGCCCATCCCTCGGCGCCGGGCGGCTCAGAATGGCTTGGCGACGCCCAGGAAGGCCACCGTGCCGATGCCGATCCAGTAGAGATAGGCCAGCCGCCGGGCGACGGCGATCTCCGAGTTGAGACGCGCCTCGAGCACGTCGCGCGGCCCGCCGGCGGCGAGCTCGCGGAAGATCGTCACCCAGTGACGCATGACGAAGCGCAGGATCAGGCCGATCACCAGCAGACCGGAATAGATCAGCACCTTTGCCGAGTACCAGTCGGCCAGGAACGGCCCGTCGCCGACGAGGGACATGATGGCCGTCACGGCCAGCAGCGGGATCACCACATAGCGGATGCGCTCGTCCCAGCGCGTCAGCATCAGGCCGGTGTCCGTATCGCGCTTGACGAAAGCGCCCCAGGTCAGGCTCAGCCAGCCGAAGGCGAGCACCCACATGGCGACCAGCCACCAGCCGCCCAACGGCTGGATGCCGAAGGTATGGCCCATGTGCAGCCCGAGCGGCAGCAGCAGGATGATGCCGGTGCGCGCGAGGATGTCGATGCGGTACGCGGTTTCCATGTGTCGCCGCCGCTCCTCGAGCGACAGGCGCGGGTTGGTGATGTGGTAGGAGGTCTGGAAGACCCCCCATTCACCACCCAGCCAGTACACCAGCGCGATGATGTGCGCCCACTTCAGGATGAGGTGGCTCGAGATCATGGACAGCCTCCGCTTCTAGCGTGATGACCCGTTCTGGATTCAGGCGGCAACCAGCCGCCGGCCCAGCGGCGCGGAGCCGCTGCGACCGGTCGGCGGCCGGTCGGCCGCCGCGTGCTCGTGCTCGGTCGCGCGCCCGACGCGGGCGGCGAGGTCGGCAAGCCCCACACCGAGCGCCGCGAGGTCGGCGCGGTCCAGGCCCTTGAGGCTTCGCTGCACCCAGGCCTGCTGGCGCTGCTGCAGGGCGTCCAGGGTCTTGCGGCCGGCGCGTGTCAGCGCCACGAGGCCAGCGCGCGCGTGATCGACGTTGTGGGTGATCTCCACGATACCCTCGCCGCGCAGGTGATCCACGGTGCGCTGCACGCTCTGGCGCTGCAGCTGCAGCCGTCGTGCGACCTGCGACACCGTCAGCGGCCGCTTCGCCACCACCTGCATGACCTGCCAGCGCGCACCGGTCAGGCCGAAATCGCCGGACATGATGTCCGCGGCATGCAGCACCTGGCCGTGCAGCTGGAACAATGCCAGCAACACGTCCTGGAACAGGTCGTTTGCGCTCGCAGGGGGCGGGACCACGTGAGCTTTCCGCTGGCCGAAGGT
>CAZXAS010000059.1:11062-14087 GCA_964638185.1 uncultured Steroidobacteraceae bacterium
CTCGCCGCCGCCATGGTGCCGGTCGGTGCGACCCGAAGTCCCGTGACGGCGGGATCGTAGCCATCACCGTCGGGTACGGGCGTGTAGTCGTAGGGTGCCCCGCCGCCGGGCTGGTTCGAGTAGGTCACGTTCGTGGCGAAGTCGTAGCCGAGCCCGCTCGGGGTCGAGCCGTCGACGAACTCCACCGGGTCGCCGCCGCCACCGGCCACCAGCAGGGCCGTGCCCGCGGGAATGCCGTCGGTGATCACGAGCGTGCTGGCATCGACCGGACCCGGACCGGTGTTGACGATGGTCACGGTGTAGCGCAGTTGGCTGCCCGGGATGCGCCGCGGCGTGCCGGTGCCATTGACCGGATCCGACAGCACCTCGGACGTCTTCTGTACCCTGAGCGCGGGCTCGGGCAGTTGCACCTGGAATCCGCTGACGCCGGTATCGGACACCGTGCCCTCGGTGCCCTCGTCGGCGACGACCCGCGCGGTCCAGGCACCGGTCGCTGCGCCGGCCGGCAGCGTGTAGGCGTACTCGAAGCTGGCGATCGCCGCGCCGGTGTCGGCCACCCGGATCATCGGCTGGCCGGCGAGCTGTGTCGTGCCGGAGGCATCCTCGAGCGTGAGGCGTGCGGCCGTGATGTCGAAGGTGCCGAACGGGTCGCTCACCACGGCGCGCAGGTACACCGTGGTTCCCGGCGCGAACGGCACGCCGGTCGTCCCGCCGGGGTAGGGCGCGTCATAGGCCGCCACACTGTCGACGTTGATGACGGTGCTGCTGTCGAGCCGCACCTGCGAGTAGTTGCCGCTGCCCGGTCCGGCGGGATGTACGCGCGTCACCGAGCCGCCATTGCCGCCCGACAGCTGGGCGATGGTGAGCGTGAAGCTCGAGCCCGCCGGAAACGTCGTCGCCGCCGGGTTGCTGACCACGAACGTGAACAGTGCCGGCGTTCCGCCGCTCGGCGGGCTGATGGTCTGCGTGGTCGAGCCGATCGGTCCGGTGGCGCTGTTGGCCAGCGTCACCTGCAGCGTGCGGTTGCCCCCGCCGCCACCGGCGCGGCGCAGCCACAGCGGGATCGCGATGTTGCCGGCCGGGACGGCAAAGGCCGCCTGCAACGGCGGCGCCAGGGTCCAGGTGTCCGACGTTCCGGCATTGACCGTCTCGAAGCCCTCGGCGGCGGATCCGGGCAGCCGCGACAGCTGCAGCGCCGGCGTGCGCCGCAGGTAAAGCGACTTGGTACCGCTGGCGGGAATCTGCGACGGGGACACGATCACCTGTGGCGCCGCGGGCCCCGCGCCGGGCCCGAACGGGTTCTCGACACTGGCCGTGTTGTCGATCGGTGTACCCGGTGACGCCGCGGGCGGCACCTCGACGTCGAAGACCACGGTCACGCTGCCGCCGGCGGGCACGGTGATTCCCGTGATGTCGAGATAGCCCGTGCCGTTCGCGCCGGTGCCGCCGCCCGTCGAGGCATCCACGGCTCCGGCAGGAATGCTGCTCACGCTGAAGCCGGTCGTGTTCGCGGGAATGTCGTCCGTGACCCGCACGGCAGGCGCCGGGAAGCCGGCGGACTCGCTCACCGTGATCGTGTAGCGCAGGACATCGCCGGGATCGGCCTCACCGCCATTGAGGTCGGTGACCGTCTTGGTCGACGTCGACAGGTCGGGAGCGAGCACCACCGTCGGGTCGGTGGCAACGTCGTTGGCGGGATTCGTGTCCAGGCTCGCGCTGCTGACCGTGGCGGTGTTGGTCACTCCGGGCGCCGCGGCGGCGCCGACCTGGACGGTGAGCGTCAGGTCCGGCAGCGTGGCGCCCGCCGCGAGCGGCGGCGGGTGCGTGCAGGTCACGTCCTGCGCGGCGGCCGCGCAGGTCCAGTCGGTGCCGCTGCCGGAGACGAACGTGAGCCCTGCGGGCAGGGTGTCGGTCACGGTGATGACGTTGTCCTCGCGCTGCACGCCCGGGGCGTTGGCGACGCGGATCGTGTACGCGCCGCTCGCACCGGCGACGAAGTTGCCGGCGTGCGACTTCTGGATCGACAGGTCGACGACGGGCTCGCTGGTCGCGCTGACCACCTGCGCGGTGAGCAACACGAGGTCGCCGCCGGCGGAAAACACGGTCGTGGCGGAGGTCTGGCCGGGGGACAGCAGGCCCGAGACATCGAACGTGTCGACGTCCACGCCCCAGCTGTTGCTGGCGCCGACCGGGTTGACCGTGCCGTCGTAGGGCTGCAGCAACGGGTCGCTGTCGGCCACGTTGATGCCATCGTCGAGGGTCGCGCCGTTGAACGTGAGCGACTCGGCGAAACCGTTGAGCGGCGTGGAGTTCTGCGGGTCGCCCTCGAAGGCGACGATGGCGATGCGCCCGTCGATGTCCGTAGCCGGCACGCGGAAGCCGTCCGGGTTGAGTGTCACGGAGTTGCCGCGGAACCACTGCAGGCCGTCGAACACGTTGACCGCGCGCAGGCGTTCGGCAGGCGAACCGTAGATGACGACCAGCCCCCAGCCGGCGGTCACGGCCTGCGACGCACAATGCGGCGCGCCGGTGTTGACCGACAGGCCGCCGAAGGTGATTACGGCGTTGCCGGTGATGCGGCTGGTGACGTCGGCGAATCCGCCGAAGTACGGGAAGTCCGTGCCGCTCAGCGAAAAGGTCGCCTGGAAGCTGCGCTGGGCGCTGATCGTGGCGCCGTTCAGTGTCACGGTGGTGTCGACGCTGGCACCGGAACCGCCCCAGTAGAGATACGCCGCCACGATGCTGGCGCCCGCCGGCACGCCGGTCAGCGCCTGGCTGCTCGAGGCGCCGACCGCGCAGGCATTGCCGGTATTCGATTGCGTGCGCAGCGACCCGCCGGTCACCACGAAGTTGAGGTTGCCGCTGAAGCGCGCGTAACGGGAGATCGGCACCTGCTGGGCATGCGCCAGCACGGGCAGGAGGAGTGCCGCGGCGACGACCAGCCATTTCAGCGAACGCATCATTGCGCGAGACACCGCCGCGACCACGCGGCACATGACATAAACAGCGGCAGGATAGGCGGTCG
>CAZXAS010000060.1:0-14056 GCA_964638185.1 uncultured Steroidobacteraceae bacterium
GCCCAGGCCCAGGAAGTCCACGCCCTGTTGCGTGGGCGAATTGCCTCAAAGGATGCTAAACTGGCCGCTTGCCTTCGGATCCTGTACGGCGGCAGCGTCAAGGCGGCCAACGCCGACGAGCTGTTCGCCATGCCGGACGTGGACGGTGGCCTGGTCGGTGGCGCGTCGCTCAACGGCGACGAATTCCGCCGCATCTGCCAGGCCGGCCGCAGGCGGGCTTGAGGGACCGGGTTGATCCGATGCTGAATACTCTGTTGGTCATTGCGCACCTGACGCTGTGCGCGGTCATCGTGGCGCTGGTGCTGATCCAGCGCGGCAAGGGCGCGGACGCTGGCGCGGGCTTCGGGGCCGGCGCTTCGGGCACGGTGTTCGGCGCGCGAGGCTCCGCGACCTTCCTCTCGAAGGCGACCGCGGTGGTCGCGACGCTCTTCTTCGTCACCAGCCTGGCGTTGACTTTCGTCGCGTCGCAGCCGGCCGAGGCGCCGAAGAGCCTGGTCGACACCGTGCCGCTCGAGACCGCGCCGGCGCCTGCCGACGTCGGCGAGGGGCCCGCTGCGAGTGGACTGGGCGAGGACGAACTCCCGCCGGTCGAGCCTGCGCCGGAACCGGCGCGCTGAAGGGGTCGGGAGACGCAGCTTTCTTGATTTGCCGACGTGGCGGAATTGGTAGACGCGCTAGCTTGAGGGGTTAGTGGGGTTTCCCGTGTCGGTTCGAGTCCGACCGTCGGCACCATGCAGTGAGAAGGCCCGGAATGCCGGGCCTTTTCTTTTCCGGTCCTGCTGCGTGCACGCCGCGCCTTGCGTGACTCATGTGCGGCCGCGCAGGTAGAATGCGCGCAGTGACCGAGCCCCCCGGCGCCCCTGGACTCCTCGTTCCAAGATGCTCGAAAACTACCTGCCGATCCTGATATTCCTGGTCGTCGCCGGTGGCTTCGGCATGTTGCTGCTCGTGCTGGGATTCCTGCTCGGGCCACGCAACGCCAGCGCCGAGAAGCTCTCGCCCTACGAGTGCGGATTCGAGGCCTTCGAGGACACGCGCATGAAGTTCGACGTGCGCTACTACCTCGTGGCCATCCTGTTCATCATCTTCGACCTCGAGATCGCCTTCCTGTTTCCATGGGCGGTCTCGCTCGACGCCATCGGCGGCTTCGGCCTGCTGTCCATGGCGATGTTCCTGGCGGTGCTGGTCGTCGGCTTCGTCTACGAATGGAAGAAGGGGGCGCTCGAATGGGACTGAGCGCCGCCCCCGAGGCCCGCGAAGGCCGGGGTTTCATGGTCACCTCGGTCGACGGCCTGATGAACTGGGCCCGTACCGGTTCGCTGTGGCCGATGACCTTCGGCCTCGCCTGCTGCGCGGTCGAGATGATGCATGCCGGCGCGGCCCGCTACGACCTCGACCGCTTCGGAGTCGTGTTTCGTCCGAGTCCCCGCCAGTCCGACGTCATGATCGTCGCCGGCACCCTGGTCAACAAGATGGCACCGGCGTTGCGCAAGGTGTACGACCAGATGGCGGAGCCGCGCTGGGTGATCTCGATGGGCTCCTGCGCGAACGGCGGCGGCTACTACCACTATTCCTACGCCGTGGTGCGCGGCTGCGACCGGATCGTGCCGGTGGACGTCTATGTGCCGGGCTGTCCGCCGACGGCCGAGGCGCTCGTCTACGGCATCATCCAGCTTCAGAACAAGATCCGCCGCACGAGCACGATCGCCCGGTGAGCCAGTAATGAGTCGAATCGAAAGCCTCGCGGCGGCGATCGAAGCGCAGTTCGGTGCACGCGTGAAGCGTCTGCCGTCCATCGCGGGCGAGCTGACCTACGCGGTGGACGCCTCGCAGCTCGTGGAGGTCTGCACCGGCCTGCGCGATGCCCCCGGTCTGGCCTTCGAGCAGCTGGTCGACGCCTCGGGCATCGACTACCTCGATCATGGCCGCGACGAGTGGGCCACCAGTTCGGCGACGTCCACCGGCTTCAGCAGGGGTGTGACGCGCCTTGGTGGCATGGCGGCAGCGGGCGAACGGCCACGTTTCGCGGTGGTGTATCACCTGCTGTCGGTGGCAAGGAATCGCCGGGTGCGGCTGCGCTGCCATTGCATCGAGGGAGAGCCGCCGATGCTCGACTCGGTGGCCCGCGTCTGGGCCTCCGCCAACTGGTTCGAGCGCGAGGCCTTCGACCTGTTCGGGATCCTGTTCCGCGGCCATCCGGACCTCAGGCGCATCCTCACCGACTACGGCTTCGTCGGCCACCCGTTCCGCAAGGACTTCCCGCTGTCGGGAAACGTCGAGGTTCGCTACGACCCCGGGCAGCGCCGCGTCGTCTACGAGCCGGTGAGCATCGTGCCGCGCGTCACGGTGCCGAAGGTCATACGCCACGACAACCGCTACGACCCGGTGTTGCGCGAGGTCCCGGGCGATGGCTGAGATCCGGAACTTCACCATGAATTTCGGGCCGCAGCATCCCGCGGCCCACGGCGTGCTCCGCCTGGTGCTCGAGATGGACGGCGAGGTCATCCAGAAGGCCGACCCGCACATCGGGCTCCTGCACCGGGCGACCGAGAAACTGGCGGAGTCCAAGCCGTTCAACCAGTCGATCGGCTACATGGACCGCCTCGACTACGTTTCGATGATGTGCAGCGAGCATGCCTACGTGCTCGCGATCGAGAACCTGATGGGAATCGCCCCGCCGGAGCGGGCGCAGTACATCCGCGTGATGTTCGACGAGATCACCCGCATCCTGAACCACCTCATGTGGCTCGGCTCGCACGCGATCGACATCGGTGCGATGACGGTGTTCCTCTACGCCTTCCGCGAGCGCGAGGACCTGATGGACTGCTACGAGGCAGTCTCGGGAACCCGGATGCACGCCACTTACTACCGTCCGGGCGGGGTCTATCGCGACCTGCCGGCCGCGATGCCGCAGTACCAGCCCTCGCGCTGGCGCAACGACAGGGACCTCAAGCGCCTCAATGCGAACCGGCAGGGGTCGCTGCTCGACTTCATCTGGGACTTTACCGAGCGCTTCCCCGGTTGTGTGGACGAGTACGAGACGCTGCTGACTGACAACCGCATCTGGAAGCAGCGCACGGTCGGCATCGGCGTCGTGACGCCCGAGCGGGCGCTGCAACTCGGTTTCACCGGCCCGATGCTGCGTGGCTCCGGGTTCGCCTGGGACCTGCGCCGGAAGCAGCCCTACGAGGTCTACGACCGGCTGGATTTCGACATCCCCGTCGGTGTCAACGGCGATTGCTACGACCGCTACCTGGTGCGTGTCGAGGAGTTGCGGCAGTCCAACCGCATCATTCGCCAGTGCGTCGAGTGGCTGCGCGCGAACCCGGGCCCGGTGATGCTGGCCGATCACAAGGTCACTCCGCCGGTGCGGGCCGAGATGAAGGACGACATGGAAGCCCTCATCCACCACTTCAAGCTGTTCACCGAGGGCTACTGCGTGCCCGAGGGCGAGACCTATGCGGCGGTGGAGGCACCGAAGGGCGAGTTCGGTGTGTGGCTGGTGTCCGATGGCGCGAACAAGCCGTATCGGTTGAAGTGTCGCGCACCCGGCTTTGCCCACCTCGCGGCGCTCGACGAAATGGTCCGCGGCCACATGCTCGCGGACGTCGTCGCGGTGATCGGCACCATGGACATTGTGTTCGGGGAGATCGACCGGTGAACGAACTGGCGACGGAGACTGGACAGGTGCTCTCCGAGCACACGCGGCACGAGATCGACCACTGGCTGGCGAAGTTCCCGGCGGATCGCAGGCGCTCGGCGGTGATCGCCGCCCTGCGTGCCGCCCAGCACCAGAACGACGGCTACCTGACGGCGACGCTGATGGACGCGGTTGCCGATTATCTCGGGCTGCCACCCGTGCAGGTCTACGAGGTCGCCACGTTCTACTCCATGTTCGAGACCAGGCCGGTCGGGCGCGTGCACGTGTCGGTGTGCACCAACATCAGCTGCATGCTGTGCGGCTCCGCCGGGATCGTCGAGGCGGTCGAGCGGCACCTCGGAATCCGTACTGGCGAGAGCACGCCGGACGGCAAGTTCTACCTCAAGCGCGAGGAGGAATGCCTGGCGGCCTGCAACAACGCACCGATGATGATGGTCGACCATGTCTACTACGAGAACCTCACGCCGGAGAAGGCGGTGCAGGTCCTCGACAGCGTGAAGTGAGCTCATGGCCTACGAGATGAACCAGGTCGTGTTCGAGCCGCTCAAGTACGAGCGTAGCTGGGAACTCGCGACCTACCGGCGCATCGGCGGCTACGACGCCTGGGAGCGCATACTCCGCGAGAAGACGCCACCCGCGGAGATCATCGAGGAGATCAAGGCATCCGGGCTGAGGGGCCGCGGCGGCGCGGGCTTCCCGACCGGGCTCAAGTGGAGCTTCATGCCGCGCGGCGTGCCGGGCCAGAAGTACGTGGTGTGCAACTCCGACGAAAGCGAGCCGGGGACCTGCCACGACCGGGACATCCTGCGCTACAACCCGCACGCGCTGATCGAGGGCATGGCGATCGGCGGCTACGCCATGGGCGCCACCGTGGGCTACAACTACATCCGCGGTGAATTCCTCGCCGAGCCGGTGCCGCGCTTCGAGGCGGCCCTCGCGGAGGCCTACGCCGCCGGACTGCTCGGCAGGGACCTGCTCGGTTCGGGGGTGGATTTCGACCTGTACACCTTCGTGGGCGCCGGCGCCTACATCTGCGGCGAGGAGACGGCGCTGCTGGAGTCCCTGGAGGGCAAGCAGGGCAAGCCGCGCTTCAAGCCGCCCTTCCCGGCGAGCTTCGGCCTGTATGGAAAGCCGACGACCATCAACAACACGCAGAGCTACGCCAGCGTGCCCACCATCCTGCGCAAGGGCGCGCAGTGGTTTGCCGGGCTGGGCACGACCAATGCCGGCGGCACGGTGATCTTCTCCGTGTCAGGGCACGTCAACCGGCCTGGAAACTACGAGTTGCCGCTCGGCATTCCGTTCCGGGACCTGCTCGAGATCGCCGGTGGCATGCGCGACGGGCGCAAGCTGAAGGCGGTCATCCCGGGTGGCTCCTCGGTGCCGGTGCTGCCGGCCGAGGCGATCATCGACTGCACCATGGACTACGACGCCTTGCGCAAGGCCGGTTCCGCGGTAGGTTCGGCCGCGGTGATCGTCATGGACGAGACCACGTGCATGGTGCGGGTGCTCGAGCGCATCAGCCGCTTCTACATGGCGGAGTCCTGCGGCCAGTGCACGCCGTGCCGCGAGGGCACCGGCTGGATGAACCGCGTGGTTCGCCGCATCCTGGCGGGCGAGGGGCGCATGGAGGATCTCGACCTGCTCGTCGGGGTCGCCAACCAGATCGAGGGGCACACCATCTGCGCGCTGGGCGACGCTGCGGCCTGGCCGGTGCAGAGCTTCGTGCGCCGCTTCAGGCACGAATTCGAGTTCATGATCGCCAACGGCGGGCGCAGCATCGTCGATACGCAGGCGCGGGCGGCATGAGTACTTCAACGATCCAAGGCGGCTCCGTCGAATGAGTGACGACCTGGTCAATATCGAGGTGGACGGCAAGGCCCTGCGCGCGCGCAAGGGCCAGATGCTGATCCAGGCGACCGATGCGGCGGGCATCTACGTGCCGCGCTTCTGCTACCACGAGAAACTCTCGGTCGCCGCCAACTGCCGCATGTGCCTGGTCGAGGTGGAGAAGGCGCCCAAGCCGCTGCCGGCCTGCGCCACCCCGGTGACCGAGGGCATGAAGGCCTTCACCCGCTCGCCACGGGCCATCGCGGCGCAGAAGGCGACGATGGAGTTCCTGCTCATCAATCACCCGCTCGACTGCCCGATCTGCGACCAGGGCGGCGAGTGCGAACTGCAGGACCTGGCCCAGGGCTTCGGCAGTTCGGTGTCGCGCTTCGCCGAGCGCAAGCGCGTGGTCAAGGACAAGAACCTGGGGCCGTTGATCTCGACCGACATGACCCGTTGCATCCACTGCACCCGCTGCGTCCGCTTCACGGCGGAGATCGCTGGCATGCAGGAGCTCGGTACCACCGGTCGCGGCGAGAACATGGAGATCGGCACCTGGATCGAGCGCAGCGTGGAGCACGAGCTGTCGGGCAACGTGATCGACCTGTGCCCGGTCGGAGCGCTCAACTCCAAGCCGTTCCGTCATCGCGGCCGTTCGTGGGAGATGACCCAGCATGCTCTGGTCTCGCCACACGACGCGGTCGGCACCAACATCTACGCGCACGTACTGCGCGGCCGACTGCTGCGCGTCGTGCCACGCGACAACGAGGCGGTCAACGAGACCTGGATCGCCGACCGCGACCGCTTCGCCTACGAGGGCATCTACGCCGCGGACCGTCTTTTGGCGCCCATGATGAAGGTCGACGGCGAGTGGCGCGAGTGCGGCTGGGAGGCGGCGCTCGCCGCCGCGGCCGGCTCGCTCAAGGACCTCGCCACGCGCCACGGGCCCGATGCGCTCGGTTTTCTCGGCGCGCCGTCGGCCACCACCGAGGAACTGTTCCTCCTGGGGCAGGTGGCACGTGGGCTCGGCACGGCCAATGTCGACACGCGCCTGCGCCAGCGCGATTTCCGCGACGGCGAGACCGATCCGCCGTGGCCGGGGCTGGGCATGCCGCTGGCGGACCTGAGCAGGCTGGATTCGCTGCTGGTCGTCGGCAGCAACCTGCGCGAGGAAGCCCCCATTCTGGCGCATCGGGTGCGCATGGCGGCCGTGCACCACCGGGCGCAGGTGAGCTTCGTCAACCCGGCCAGGTTCCCGGTCCTGTTCCCGGTCGCTGCGGACATCGTCGCATCGCCCGCCGGCATGATCCATGAACTCGCCGCCGTGCTGAGGGCCGCCGCGGACGCGACGGGAAGGCCCGTCCCGGCCGGGGTCGCTGCGCTGGCTGCGGCCGCCACCGTGACCGGGCAGCACCGGCATATCGCCGCATCACTTGGCGGCGAAGGCCGCCGCGCGGTGCTCCTCGGCGCGCTTGCATTCCGCCACTCCGCGTTTGCAGACCTGCGGGCCTGTGCCGCGGCGCTCGCCGCGTTGACCGGCGCAACCCTGGCCTGGCTGCCAGAGGGGGGCAACGCCGCAGGCGCCGCCCTGGCTGGCGCCTTGCCGCATCGCGGTCCGGGCGGCGTTCCTGTCGCGCGTGCGGGGCGCGACGTGGCCGCCATGCTCGCCGGTGGGTGCGCGGGCTATGTGCTGTTCGGCAGCATCGAGCCCTCCGCCGACCTGCCGCACGAGGAGGCCGGCCGCGCATTTGCCGCCGCGGAGACGGTCGTCGCGCTGACCGCCTACGATACCGGGGAATTGCGCTCGATCGCGGATGTGCTCCTGCCCATCGGCACCTTCGCGGAGACTTCCGGCACCTACGTCAATGTCGAGGGCCGCTGGCAGAGCTTTGCGGGCTGCATCAGGCCGCTGGGCGATGCCCGTCCGGGCTGGAAGGTGCTGCGTGTGCTCGGCAACCTGCTCGGTATCGATGGTTTCGAGTACGAGTCCTCCGACCAGGTCCGCGACGCGCTCAGGGCGCTCGTCGCCGACGCGCGGACGGAACCGGTCATGCCATCCCGCGCGATCGGTGTGCCCGCATCCTGCAGCATCACCGACGTGCCAATGTATGCCGTCGATGCGATCGTGCGTCGCGCGCCGGCGCTCGTCGCCACGGCAAGCGGCCGCCGCGCGGCAGCGGGCTACTGAGGCAGGTCCGGCATGGAATCACTCACCGGATTCTGGGATGCGCTTTCACCCGGCCTGCAGGTGACGCTCGTCACCACTGCGCAGGTGCTCGCCGTGATGCTCTCGGTGGTGATCTGCGTGGCGCTCCTGACCCTGGCCGAGCGCAAGGTGATCGGCTACATGCAGTTGCGGCTCGGGCCGAACCGCGTGACCTTCTTCAACCTTCCGTTCCTGCGCGGCATCGCCCAGCCATTCGCCGACGTCTTCAAGCTCCTGCTGAAGGAGATGATCCTGCCGGCGAATGCCGACAAGAAGCTGTTCCTGATCGCGCCGCTGATCGTGCTGGTCCCGGCGATGGCCGCGTGGGCCGTGATCCCGCTGTCGCCGGAGTTCGTGCTGGCGGACATCAACGCGGGCCTGCTGTACGTGCTGGCGCTGACGTCGCTCGGTGTCTACGGCGTCATCCTCGCCGGATGGGCGTCGAACTCGAAGTATGCCTTCCTCGGCGCCATGCGCTCGGCCGCGCAGATCGTGGCCTACGAGATCGCGATGGGCTTCGCGCTGGTCGGCGTGCTCATGGCCGCAGGCAGCCTGAACCTGGGCGACATCGTCCGTTCCCAGCAGGGCGGGGCGCTGTCATGGCACTGGTTCTGGCTATTCCCGTTGTTCATGGTCTACTGCATCTCCGGTGTCGCGGAGACGAACCGCGCGCCGTTCGACGTGTCCGAGGGCGAATCGGAGATCGTCGCCGGTTTCCACGTCGAGTACTCCGGTGCGGCATTCGCGACGCTGTTCGCGCTGCCCGAGTACGCCAACATGATCCTCATTTCCGCGCTGGCGGCGATCATGTTCCTCGGCGGCTGGCTGTCGCCGTTCGACGGCTACCTGCCGGCGGACTCGCTGCTGGCGCAGCCGTCGTTCTTCTGGCTGTTCCTGAAGATCGGCCTGTTCCTGTTCCTGTACCTGTGGATCCGCGCGACATTTCCCCGCTATCGCTACGACCAGATCATGCGCCTCGGCTGGAAGGTGCTGATCCCGCTGACACTCGTCTGGATCGCGGTCGAGGGCGCGATGGCGTGGTTCAAGATCGGCCCCTGGGCGGCATGAGGTCCTGACATGGCAAACCTCAAGAGCCTCTTCAAGACCTTCTTCCTGACCGAGCTCCTGCTCGGCATGTCGGTGACCATCCGCCAGTTCTTCGCCCCGAAGGTCACCATCCGCTATCCGGAAGAAAAGACTCCGCAGTCACCGCGCTTCCGCGGATTGCACGCCCTGAGACGCTACCCGAACGGACAGGAACGGTGCATTGCGTGCAAGCTGTGCGAGGCCGTCTGCCCGGCGCTCGCCATCACCATCGACTCCGACGTCGGCGACGACGGCACGCGCCGCACGACGCGCTACGACATCGACCTGTTCAAGTGCATCTACTGCGGCTTCTGCGAGGAGGCCTGCCCGGTCGACGCCATCGTCGAGACCCGCATCCACGAGTACCACATGGAGAACCGGGGCGAGAACATCATGACCAAGGACAAGCTGCTCGCCATCGGCGAGCGGTATGAGGCGATGATCGCGGCAGACAAGGCCGCCGACGCCCGGTACCGCTAGGGGTTCAGGTGCTGACAGAAATCCTCTTCTACGCTTTCTCGGCGGTGCTCATCGGGGCCGCGCTCGGCGTCATCACGTCGCGCAATCCGGTGCACTCCGTGCTGTTCCTGGTGCTGTGCTTCTTCAACAGCGCGGTGCTGTGGCTGCTCATCGAGGCGGAGTTCCTGGCGATCGTGCTGGTGCTCGTGTACGTCGGGGCCGTCATGGTGCTGTTCCTGTTCGTCGTGATGATGCTCGACATCAACATTGCCAGGATGCGCGAGGGATTTGCGCGCCATGCACCGCTCGGCGCCCTGGTCGCGCTGATCGTGGTGATCGAGTTCTTCTACGTGCTGTGGGTGAAGCGCGCCGGCCTCGACGTCACCGGTGGAACCGCGCCGCTGCCGGCCGGATACAGCAACACCGAGGCGGTTGGTGCCGTTCTGTACACGCAGTACGTGTACCCGTTCCAGCTTGCCGCGGTGGTGCTGCTGATCGCCATCGTCGCCGCCATCGCGCTCACGATGCGGCGCCGGCCGGGCCTGAAGGTCCAGGACGTGTCGGCGCAGGTGGCCGTGCGACGGCAGGACCGCGTCCGGCTGGTCAAGGTCGAATCGGAGCGTGAGACATGATCACGCTTTCCCACTACCTGTTCCTGGCCGGGATCCTGTTCGCGATCGCGGTGGCGGGGATCTTCCTCAACCGCAAGAACGTGATCCTGCTGCTGATGTGCATCGAGCTCATGCTGCTCGCGGTCAACTTCAATTTCGTCGCCTTTTCACGCTTCCTCGGCAATCTCGACGGGCAGATCTTCGTGTTCTTCATCCTCACGGTGGCGGCGGCGGAAGCAGCCATCGGCCTCGCGATACTTGTCGTCCTGTTCCGCGAGCGCCGCAGCATCAACGTCGAGGAACTCGACACGATGAAGGGTTGACCATGTCGATGGAGCAGGTCTACGTCACGATCGTCCTGGCGCCGCTGCTGGCAGCGGTCGTGGCCGGCTTCGGCGGTCGCTGGATCGGTCGCGCGGTGTCGCACTCACTGTGCATCGCCGGCGTCGGCGTGGCATTCGCGCTGTCTGCCTGGGTGCTGAAGCTGCTGCTCGTCGATGGCATGGAGCCGTTCAACGGCACCGTCTATACCTGGGCCGTCAGCGACGGCATGCAGATGGAGGTCGGGTTCCTCGTCGACAACCTGTCGGCGCTGATGATGACTGTCGTGACCTTCGTCTCGCTGATGGTGCACGTGTACACCATCGGGTACATGCATGACGATCCCGGGTACACGCGGTTCTTCGCCTACATCTCGCTGTTCACGTTCGCGATGCTGATGCTCGTGATGTCGAACAACTTCCTGCAGCTGTTCTTCGGCTGGGAGGCAGTGGGCCTGGTGTCCTACCTGCTCATCGGCTTCTGGTACAAGAAGCCGACCGCGATCTTCGCCAACCTGAAGGCGTTCGTGGTCAACAGGGTGGGGGACTTCGGCTTCGTGCTCGGCATCGCCGGGATCGTCTATTACACCGGCACGCTCGACTATGCCGAGGCATTCGCACGCACCGGGCTGATCCTCGGCAACGACATGTACCTGACGCCGGGTGAGCCGACCAAGGCCATCACGGTGATCTGCACCCTGTTGTTCATCGGTGCCATGGGCAAGTCGGCCCAGGTCCCGCTGCACGTCTGGCTGCCCGACTCGATGGAAGGCCCCACGCCGATCTCGGCCCTGATCCACGCCGCGACGATGGTCACGGCCGGCATCTTCATGGTGGCCCGTCTCTCGCCATTCTTCGAGCTGTCGCCCGACACGCTGTCCTTCATCATGGTGATCGGCGCGACCACCGCCCTCTTCATGGGCTTCCTCGGCCTCGTCAACAACGACATCAAGCGGGTCATCGCGTACTCGACGCTGTCGCAGCTCGGCTACATGACCGCCGCGCTCGGCGCAGGTGCCTATGCGGCTGGCATCTTCCACCTGATGACCCACGCGTTCTTCAAGGCCCTGCTGTTCCTGGCTGCCGGCTCGGTGATCATCGCCATGCACCACGAGCAGGACATGCGCAAGATGGGCGGGCTGCGCCGCTACATGCCGGTGACCTACGTGACCTGCGTCGTGGGCTCGCTGGCGCTGATCGGGTTTCCCGGCCTCTCCGGCTTCTTCTCCAAGGACATCATCATCGAGGCGGTCCACGCGACGCGCATCACCCACAACACGTACTCCTACTGGTGTGTCCTGCTCGGCGTCTTCGTCACCGCGCTGTACAGCTTCCGGCTGGTATTCATGACCTTCCACGGCAAGGAGCGGATGGACGAGCACACCCGCGAGCACCTGCACGAGAGTCCCTGGACGGTGACGCTGCCGCTGGTTGCGCTGGCGGTCCCATCCGCCGTCATCGGCTGGTTCACCGTGGGCCCGGTCGTGTTCGGCGACTTCTTCGCCGGGGTAATCACCCAGTCGCCGCGCGGGCCCCTGGGCGAGCTCGGCACGGGTTTCCATGGGGCGGGTGCATTCCTCGTCCACGCACTCGCATCACCGGCCCTGTACCTCGCTGCGGCCGGTGTCTTCACCGCGTGGTTCCTGTACCTCAAGCGGCCCGACATCCCCGAGGCGCTGCGGCAGCGCTATGCGTCGCTGTATCGCCTGCTCGAGAACAAGTACTACTTCGACTGGTTCAATGAGAACGTGGTCGCCGCCGGCGCGCGCAGCTTCGGGCGGAACCTGTGGAAGCGTGGCGACGAGCGCCTGATCGACGGCGCCCTGGTGAATGGCTCGGCCGGCCTGGTCGGCACCATCGCCGGCATCGTGCGCCATGCGCAGACCGGCCTCCTGTACCACTATGCCTTCGCGATGGTCATCGGCCTGTCGCTGCTCCTCGGCTGGCTCCTGCTGAGGGGAGGCTGACATGGAGGCCGGAGTACCCCTGCTCAGCGGGCTGGTGTGGCTGCCGATCGCCGGCGGCGTGGCCGTGCTGGCGCTCGGCGAGCGCCGCCGGTCGCTGGCACGGATCACCGCCCTGGCGGTTGCGCTCGCCACCTTCGTGCTGAGCCTGCCCCTTTGGGCGCAGTTCGACACGACGACGCCGGCCATGCAGTTCGTCGAGCGTGCGCCGTGGATCGCCAACCTGAACGCCTGGTATCACCTTGGCGTCGACGGCATCTCGATGCCGCTGGTGCTCCTGACCACGTTCATCACGCCGCTCGTGGTGGTCGCGGCCTGGACCGTCATCGAGAAGAGCCCGGCACAGTACTTCGCCGCCTTCCTGATCATGGAAGGCCTGATGATCGGCGTGTTCGCGGCGCTCGACGCACTGCTGTTCTACGTCTTCTGGGAGGCGATGCTCATCCCGATGTTCATCATCATCGGGATCTGGGGTGGCGCACGCCGCGTCTATGCGACCGTGAAGTTCTTCCTCTACACCTTCCTCGGCTCCGTGTTCATGCTGGTGGCGCTGATCTACATGTACCTGCAGTCCGGCAGCTACGAGATCGCCGCGTTCCAGCTGCTGCCGCTCGGCATGACCGAACAGGTGCTGATCTTCCTGGCGTTCTTCGCCGCGTTTGCGGTCAAGATCCCGATGTGGCCGGTGCACACCTGGCTGCCGGACGCGCATGTCGAGGCGCCGACCGGGGGCTCCGTCATCCTGGCGGCCATCATGCTGAAGATGGGCGGCTACGGCTTCCTGCGATTCAGCCTGCCGATCACGCCGGACGCGAGCCGCGAGCTCGACTGGCTGGTCATTGCACTGTCGCTCATCGCCATCGCGTACATCGGCTTCGTTGCGCTCGTGCAGCAGGACATGAAGAAGCTGATTGCCTATTCGTCGATCGCACACATGGGCTTCGTGACGCTCGGCTGCTTCCTCGCCTTCGATATCGTCCAGTCCACCGGCTCGACCAGCGGGGCGGGGATGGGGATCGACGGCGCCATGGTGCAGATGATCTCGCACGGCCTGGTGTCCGGCGCCCTGTTCTTCTGTGTCGGCGTGCTCTACGATCGACTGCATACCCGCGACATCAACGCCTACGGCGGCGTCGTGAACACGATGCCGGTGTTCGCCTTCTTCATGGTCCTGTTCGCGATGGCCAATGCGGGCCTGCCCGGGACCTCGGGCTTCGTCGGCGAGTTCCTGGTGATCGTCGCCAGCTTCAAGGCCAACTTCTGGTACGCGTTCGTCGCCGCCACCACGCTGATCCTGGGGGCGGCCTACACCCTGTGGCTGGTGAAGCGCGTCGTCTGGGGCGAGGTCGGCAACGACGGGGTCGCCTCGCTGAAGGACGTCAACCGCCGCGAGTTCGCCGTGCTGGCCGTGCTGGCGGTGGCGGTGATGCTGCTCGGGCTGTGGCCCGCGCCGCTGCTCGAGGTGATGCGACCGACGGTTGAAATGCTGGTGCAGCAGCTGCTGGTCTCGAAGCTGTGACCCGGTACTGGATGGAATGAAATGAACCTGGCCCTGACCTGGAACGACATCGCACCGGCCGGCGCCGAACTGTTCCTGCTGGCCGCGACCTGCGTCGTGTTGCTGGTCGACCTGTTCCTCGACGATCGCCGTCGCCACGTGACCTTCGTGCTGAGCATCCTGACGCTGGCCGGGGCCGCCGCGGTCACTTCGTTGCTGGCCGGCCCGGACCGCAGCGTCGTGCTGTATGGGCAGTTCGTGGCCGATCCTCTGGCCACGGTGCTCAAGCTCTTCAACTATGCGATCGTCGCGGTGACCTTGCTGTACTCCCGTGACTACCTAGTGAAGCGCGGGCTGTTCAAGGGTGAGTACTTCGTGCTGGCGCTGTTCGCCGTGCTTGGCATCAACGTCATCGTCTCCG
>CAZXAS010000061.1:0-14017 GCA_964638185.1 uncultured Steroidobacteraceae bacterium
TCACGCCGGCCATGCTGCGCGCCGCCAGTCCACCGGCGCCGGAGGTCATCGTCATCGGCGCGGGGCTCGCGGGCCTGGCCGCGGCGCTCCTGCTCGAGCAGGCGGGCGCGCAGGTGGTGCTACTCGAGTCGCAGCGCCGCGTCGGCGGCAAGATGCTGTCGTTCGACAGCGTGCCGGGCCGGCCCGAGGCCGGCGGACAGTCCATCGGACCTGGCTATGGCCGCGTACTGACCGCCGCACGCACCTACGGCGTCGAACTCGTCGATACGCTCCCCGCCCAGCGAGCCCAGCAGCAGCCTGAACTGGTGCTCGGCGACCGGGTCATCCCCCGGTCGGAGTGGCCGTCCTCGCCGCTCAATCCATTCCCCGAGGACGCGCGCGGACAGATGCCGTGGCAATATGCCGCGGCGCTCCTCGGCCAGGGCAATCTGCTGGAACCCGGCGCCTCATGGTACGACCCGGCGCACGCCCGGCTCGACGTGTCGATGCATGAGTTCCTTCGCTCCCTGGGCGCCTCGCCGGCGGCCATCGAGCTCGCCTACGACACCAACGTCAGTTATGGCACCAGTGCCTGGGATGTCTCGGCGCTGCAGATGATGTTCATCGATGCCTGGAGCAGGGTGCAGCGACAGATCAGGCCGGCGGCGGTGTTCCGTGCTGCGGCCGGCAACCAGCGGATCCCTGAGGCCATGGCGGGCGCACTCAAGGGCGACCTCAGGCTCGGCGCACGCGTCGTGGCAATCGACGATGACGGCACCCGGGTCGCGGTGACCTGCGACGATGGCAGCCGGGTGTCGGCGCGCGCGGCGATCTGTGCCCTGCCCTTTTCGGTACTGCGCGACATCAGGCTCTACCCGCTGCCGGGCGGGGTTCAGGCGGAGGCCATCGATACCCTGGCGCATCAGGCCGTCACCCAGGTCGCGCTGGTCGCCCGCAAGCCGTTCTGGCTGGAAGACGGCATGGCGCCAGGCATGTGGTGCGACGGACCGCTCGCACGCGTATTCGCCCACCATGATGGCGACTCGATCGCGAGTCTCCTGGTCACTGCCTACGGCAGGAAGGCCACCGCCCTCGACCGGCTCGGTCGAGCGGCGGCGACCGCGCTCGTCATCAGCGAATTCGAGCGCCTGCGGCCGGCGGCACGGGGCCTGCTGGAGGGGGTGGCCTGGCACTCCTGGAGCATGGACCCGAATGCTGCCGGTGACTGGGCGGTGTTCGCCCCGGGCAGCGTGACCCGCTTCATGCCGGCGATGTTTGCGCGACACGGGCGGCTGCATTTCTGTGGCGAGCAGACGGCGCTCGCCAATCGCGGCATGGAGGGCGCCATGGAATCCGGCGAACGCGCCGCCCTCGAAGTGCTGGAGTACCTGTGAACCCACCGGGCGCCACGACCCGATGGCTGGCCGCGACGGGTGCGCTGCTGGCCGCGCTCGCGGCGGCGCTGGCCGCGGCGGGCTCGCACGCCCTCGCCGCCAGGCTGACACCGGCCGAGCTCGCGTCGTTCAATACCGCCGTGGCATTCCAGTTCGTCAATGCCCTGGGACTCCTCGCCATGGCCTGGGCGAACGAGGCACTGCCCGCCTCCCGATTGACGCGTGTCGCAGGCTGGTCGCTGCTCGCGGGAATCCTGCTGTTCTGCGGCAGCATCTACGCCGCGCGTCTCGGGCTCGTCGATCGACCGGCCCTGGCGCCCGCCGGTGGCAGCGCCGTAATCATCGCCTGGCTGCTGCTGGCGGCGGCGTTCGTGATGCCGCCGCGCCGTTGAGCGCCGATCAGCGCCGCAAGGCCCCGGTACCGACGAGCTCGCCGATGCGGATCGCGGTCTCGAGCGCTCGCAGGCCGTCCTCACCCGATACCAGCGGGCGCTGGCCGCTGCGCACGCAGTCGAGGAACGCCTCGATTTCGTCGCGGAGCGCGTCGCCCTGGTCGTAACTCTGCTCGTCGATCTCGACCTTGGGCATCTCGCCGGCCGGCACCGGCGCGCCCTTGCGGACCTGCGTCAGGATCTTCTGCTGCAGGTCGATCGACAGGTAGGCGTCCTCCTGGAACACCCGGAGCTTGCGTTCCGCCTTCATGCTGATCCGGCTCGCCGTCGCATCCGCGACGCAACCGTCGGCGAAACGGATGCGTGCATTGGCGATGTCGATCTCGTCGGTGAACACCGACGCCCCGATCGCATCGATGTCGACGATCGGCGATCCGACGATGTTCTCGATCAGGTCGATGTCGTGGATCATGAGGTCGAGCACGACACTCACGTCGGTGCCGCGCGGCTTGAACGGCGCCAGGCGGTTCGACTCGACGAACCGCGGCCGCCGGAGCGCGCCGGTGGCGGCGCGGATGACCGGGTTGAAGCGTTCCAGGTGGCCGACCTGCAGCACCTTGCCGCGGCTCGTCGCCAGTGCGATCAGGTCGCGCGCCTCGTCGAGGGTGCTGGTGATCGGCTTCTCCACCAGCACGTGCGCGCCGGCCTCGAGGAAATCGCGGGCAACGGCATGATGCAGCGGGGTCGGCGTCACCACGCTGACCGCGTCGACGGCGCCGAGCAGCGCACGGTGGTCCGGCCACGCTGTGCCGCCGGTCTCGGCGACGACGCGGGCGCCTGCGGCGGTGTCCGGATCCGCCACGCCCACGAATTCGACCCCCGGCAACGCCGCGTATTTCTGGGCATGAAAGCGGCCGAGGTAGCCGGCGCCTATGACTGCCGCACGGATCATGGCGAGTGCCCTTCCTGACGTTGCTGTTCACGCCGCCAGCGGCTGCGGCGGCGGTACTCGATCCGCATCTGCAGGACGACACCACCGTAGATGGTCACGGCGCAGCCGGCGATGAACGCGACTCCTGCGGCCAGTTGCCACTCGCCCTGTGCCAGGGCGCGGGCCAGCGCCGCGAACACGGCAGTCACGCCCAGCGCGAGCGCTCCATACGGCCGCGCCTCGTAGAGCGGCCCTGGCCACCAGTACCTCGTCACCGCGATACTCCTTCCCCTGGTTCGGCCGACAGTATATGCGCCGCGACCCGCGCCGGCGGTTGCCAAGCCTGCGGCGGGGCCGCAGACTCCTGGTACCGCTGTGCCCGGCCAGAACGATGATCCAGGCCCCGATCCGCCTCAATGCCCCCATGAAGCGCGAGCTCCGGCTGCTGGGAATCCTGGCCGGGTTCGGCCTCGTGCTGCTGCCGTGGCTGGTCTATTACGCCGGTGTGCTGACGCTCGGACCCTACGACGGCGGTCTGTGGGCTTTCCTCAAGTCGCTCTACGCTGCGTTCTTCACCCTGCGGCCCAGCGCCTGGGCCCTGCTGCTCGGTCCGTACCTGCTGTTCCAGGCGGTGCGGCTGCTGTCACGGCCGTTGCGGCGACGCACTGCCTGAGTTCGACACCCCGTAGGGCTTTTCCCTAAAGGTTCCACGGCCGCGGACGATAGACCGGCCGAGGGCGACTGTGCCCGAGCCAAGCAGTGCGCAACCGCCGCCCGAAACGAGCACGCCATGACGCCCGAACAGGAAGCCCAGCTGAAGTCCATGGTCAACTTCCCCAGTCCGCCTGGCGTGGCGGCCCGGGTGATCGAGCTGGCCCAGGACCCCGACGTCGAGATGGGCAAGGTCGCGAAGACCGTGAGCCTCGACCCGTCGCTGACCACCAAGATCCTGCGCATCGCCAACTCGGCGATCTATGCCCAGCGCCGGCGCAGCGAGAACCTGCGCCAGGCACTGGTGGTGCTCGGGCTCAATGCGACGCTGACCCTGGCCCTGTCATTCTCGCTGGTGAAGTCGCTGAAGGGCGGCAAGCCGAACGGTCTCAACTACCCGCACTACTGGCGCCGGGCCCTGTTGTCGGCAACGGCCGCGCGTGCCATCGGCGATGCAACCGGCCAGGCGGCCGGCGAGGAGCTGTTCCTGGCCGGCCTGTTGCAGGACGTCGGCATGATCGCCCTGGACCGCAACCTGCCGGACCTCTATCGGGATGCCGGCGACCTGCAGCTGGTACACAAGGACGTGCTGCCGGTCGAGCGCAAGCGGGTCGGGATGGATCACGCCGAGGTCGGAGCCTGGCTGATGCGCCAGTGGAACATCCCGGAGAGGCTGTGGAAGGCGATCCAGTCGAGCCATAAGCTCGACCTGCGCCGCGCGGTCACGCCGGAGGACTGCTTCAACCGGGCGGTCGCACTCTCCGGATCGATCGCCGACATGTACCTGCAGCGCGGCGACGACGGCAAGGCGGTCAACGAACTCGCACAGCAGGTGGCGCGCGTCTTCGGCATGGACAAGCACGCCTTCGGCGAGCTCATTGCGCACATCAGCGCGGTGATACCCGACATGGAGTCGGTCTTCGACACCGACATCATGCCGGACCCGGAGGGCCTGGTGGAGCAGGCGCGCGAGATACTGATGATTCGCAACCTGCACACGCTGCGCGAGGTGAACTCACTGCGCGTGACCGCAGACTCGCTGTCGGCCCGCGCCATGGAACTCGAGGAAGAGACCCGCCGCGACCCGCTCACCGGCGCCTTCAACCGCAGCTTCCTGGAGCAGTACCTGGCGCGCGAGTTCGACGGTGCCAGCCGGCAGGGCTGGTCCCTGTCCGTGGCGTTCTGCGATCTCGACCATTTCAAGAAGGTCAACGACACCTACGGCCACCAGGCCGGGGACCGCGTGCTGCAGGCCACCGCCCGCCTGCTGCGCGGCTGCACGCGCGAATCGGATGTCGTCGCACGCTACGGCGGCGAGGAGTTCGTACTGGTGTTCCCGGCGACGGACGCAGCGACCTGCCAGAGCATCTGCGAGCGGATCGTCGCAGCCTTCGGCTCGGCGCAACATGACATCAACGGGCAGAGGATCTCGGCCACGACGTCCGTCGGCTATGCCACGCACGCGCCGGACCACCCCTACGACAATGTGGATGCGCTGGTGCGCGCGGCGGACCAGGCGCTCTATACGGCCAAGCTGCAGGGACGCAACCGCGCCATCCGCCACGACCTTGCCGAGCGGGCGCCGCGGGTCCGCTTCCTCTAGGACCCGCCTGCGGGCGAGACGCCGCGCGGCGCCCCGCCCGCCGCTGCCTGCGCCTCAGTCGCGCGCCGCCGCAGTGGCCTCGCGCGCCGCGCGGAACTCGTTGCCCGGGTACCACTCGGGCCACAGCCCCTCGTTGGCGACCCGCGCGCCGACCTCGAACAGGAGCCGGAGGTCCTCGACGGTCCCCTCGACGTTCCAGCTCTCGTCATAGTCGTCGGACTGCTTGTGATAGCGGTTGGTCGTGTAGTCGTCCTTGAGCGCCTGACCGGTACCGGGCGGCTGGCCGATGAGATCGATGCCCGACTTCACGTAAAGCGCCGGCACCCCCATCTTGGCCAGGTTGAAGTGATCGGACCGGTAGAAGTAGCCGTGATCAGGCGTCGCATCCGGCTTGATGACCCGTCCCTGCCGTTCGGCCGCCTCCGCCAGCAGGTCCTCGAGTTCCGAGGCGCCGTAACCGACCACCTCGATGTCGCGTGCCCGCCCAAGCGGGTCCAGCCGGTCGAGGTTGATCACCGCGGCGGTCTTTTCCAGCGGTACCACCGGGTTCAGGGCATAGTACTCGGAGCCGATCAGGCCGGCCTCCTCGGCCGTCACCGCGACGAACAGTACCGAGCGGGCGGGTCCGGGGATCATGCGCTGGAACGCCTCAGCGATGGCCAGGATGCCGGCCACGCCGGTGGCATTGTCGGCGGCACCGTTGAAGATGGTGTCCCCGGCCACCGCGAGCGCGCGCCCGAAGTGGTCCCAATGTGCCATGTAGACCACGTACTCGTCGGGCGTCTCCTTGCCGGGCATCACGCCGACGACGTTCGGCGATGCAGCGCGGCGGATGACGTTGCGTACGCCGGCCGCAGCCTTTACGCCCAATGAAACCGGAGCGAACCCTGGCTTCGTGGCCGCCAGTGACAGCGCATCCAGGTCTTGGCCTGCCAGGCGCAGCAACTCGCGCGCACGCTCGAGCGTGATCCATCCCTCGATCGCTGCACGCCCGGCATTGCCGTCGGTGGTGTCGGCGTACAGCTGCGGACCGCTCCAGCCATTTCGCACCACGCTCCAGGGGTACGCGGCCGGCGCGGTGTCGTGGACGATGATGGCTGCGGCCGCGCCCTGCCGGGCCGCTTCCTCGAACTTGTAGGTCCAGCGACCGTAGTAGGTCATGGCGCGTCCACGGAACAGTTTCGGGTCGCCGGTGGCGAAACCTGGATCGTTCACCAGGATGATCGCGGTCTTGCCGCGCATGTCGATGCCGGCGTAGTCGTTCCAGTCGTACTCTGGCGCCACGATCCCATAGCCGACGAAGACGACATCACTGTCGGCGACCTGGACCTGCGGCTGGAAGCGGCGGGTGCCGACGACCATCTCTTCGCCCAGCCTGGGCTCGATGCGGGTGCCGCCTTTCTCGAAGCGAAGGTACGAGGCGCTGCCCGCCGCCGTGATCTCCACCAGCGGAACGAGCTGGCGATAGCTGCCCCCCAGGGCGGGCTGCAGCCCGAGCCTGACGAACTCCTGCTCCAGGTACTGGATCGTCTTCTTCTCGCCCGGGGAGCCCGGCGCCCGGCCTTCGAACTCGTCGGAGGCCAACGTCGAGACATGTTGCCGGTAGGTCTCCGGCGTGATGGCGAGCGCCGCCCGCTCGCGTATGGGCAGCGCCGTACTGCAGCCGGCAAGGGCCGTCAGCAGCGCGACCAGGGCACACACCATGACTCTCGGCATCTGTCACTCCTCGATTCGACAAACCTGGAACCACTGGCCAGGCCAGCGGTCATAACGTGGTCAGGCCTCAGGGGCGGGCCAATAGGACCAGGCGACCGCCACGAGGACAAGCCACATGGCACCCTGCGCCGCCCACCGCCACGGCCGGTGCTTCTGCACCCCGACGAACGCCGCACCGGCCACGGCGGCGAGGATCCCGAACAGGATCACGGCCCGGATCAGCGGGCGGTATTCTTCCAACAGTGCGGGATGATCGCTGGAAACGATGAGGAACATGACCAGCACCATGGCCAGGACACCGGCGATCGAAACGGCCGAGCCCAGTACGACACCGGTCAGGAATCCAAGGGGTCCCATGCTTGCGAATTTTCCTTTTGCGGGTTCCCGTGAAACGGGCACTTGATCGCCCCGCCCCGCGAATCTAGCCTAGGACGGGTCTGGCAGCCCGACCGACGGGGAAAGTGTACCAATCCATGAACGCGTTCCGTGAAGTCGTCCGATTGCCCTGGCCGCGCATCGCCCTGGTCGTCGCGCTCGCGGTGGCCGGTGCGGCGGTCGTGGCAGGCATCGGTCGCGGCCCGACCACTCCTCTGCCGGCAGCGCTCGCAGCACCGGGCGAGCTGACCGCGAACGACCGGCATCGCCGGGTGGTGCGACTGGTCTCGGAAGTGATCGACCGCCAGCACTACCGCCAGGCCGCGCTCGACGACAAGCTCTCTGCCTTGATCTTCGAACGCTACCTCGAGGCGCTCGACGGCAACCGCAGCTACCTCCTGGCGTCGGATGTGGCGGAGTTCGAGCAGTACCGCTACCAGCTCGACGATGCCATCAAGGCGGCCGACGCCGAGCCCGCGTTCGTCATCTTCAGGCGGCTGCAGCAGCGCAATCGCGAGCGCATGGAGTACGCCATCGCGCTGCTCGACCAGGAACCGGACTTCACCGTCGACGAGAGCTTCGAGTTCGACCGCAGCGACCAGCCATGGCCCGCCTCCGCCGCCGAGCTCGACGAGTTCTGGCGCAAGCGCGTGAAGAACGACGGGCTGACCCTGGTGCTCGCCGGCAAGGACTGGACCGAGGCCTCCGACGTGCTGCGCAAGCGCTACGAGCGCGTCCTGAAGCGCAGCGACCAGGTCAGCGCCGACGACGTGTTCGAGATCTTCATGAACGCGTATTCTCACGTGTTCGACCCGCATTCCAACTATCTCTCGCCGCGCAATTCCGAGGAATACAACATCGCGATGAGCCTCTCCTACGAGGGGATCGGCGCGACGCTGCAGCTCGTCGACGACTACGTGACGATCGTGAATGTCCTGCCGGGCGGTCCGGCCTCCGCGTCCGGCGACATCAAGGCGGAGGACCGCATCACTGCCGTCGGCCAGGGAACCGGCGGTGCACTCACGGACGTGATCGGCTGGCGCCTCGACGATGTCGTCCAGCTGATACGCGGGCCGATCGACACGGTCGTCCGGCTGCAGATCCTGCCCGGCGGCGCCGCCCCCGGCACGCCGGAACGCACGGTCGAACTGAAGCGAAACAAGGTGACGCTCGAGGCGCAGGCGGCCCGCCAGGAGTTGCGCAGCACCACTCGCGGCGATCGCAAGATCAACATCGGCATCATCGACGTCCCGAGCTTCTACCAGGATTACCAGGCGCGCGCCGCCGGCGAGGACGACTACCGCAGTACCACCCGCGACGTCCGCCGGCTGGTGGAGGAACTCAAGGCCCAGGGCATCGACACCCTGGTCGTGGACCTGCGCAACAACGGCGGTGGGCACCTTTCCGAGGCCACGAGCCTGGTCGGACTGTTCATCGACAAGGGACCGGTGGTGCAGTTGCGCGAGACCGGCGGGCGGATCGAGGTGCTGGACGACCCGGAGCCCGGCGTCGCCTGGGACGGCCCGCTCGTGGTCCTCGTCAACCGCGCGAGTGCCTCGGCCTCGGAGATCTTCGCCGGCGCGATCCAGGACTACGGTCGCGGCCTCGTCGTGGGCCAGCAGACCTATGGCAAGGGCTCGGTGCAGAACCTCTACCCGCTGGACCGCTACGCGCTCGGGCCCAAGTCCGGCTTCGGGCAGCTCACGGTCACTATCGGCAAGTACTACCGGGTGACCGGCGACAGTACCCAGCACCGGGGCGTGGAGCCGGACATCGAGCTGCCTTCGCTCCTCAGCGTGGAGGACATCGGCGAGAGCACCCGGGACAGCGCGCTGCCCTGGGATCGCATCCGTCCGGCCACCTTCGAGCGTCAGGGCGGCGTGGCGAGCGAGCTTCCGCTGCTCGGACGCGTGCACACCGCGCGTATCGAAGGCGATGCCGACTTCGTGGCGCTCGAGGCCGACCGTGCCGCAATCGACCGGCTGCGCGGGCAGAAGAGCCTTTCGCTCAACCTCGAGTCGCGCCGGGCCGAGCGTGAGGCGGCCGACGTCGAGCGCCTCGCCCGCGAGAACCAGCGCCGCAAGGGCCGTGGGCTCGAGCCGCTGGCCAGTCTCGAGGAACTCGACGACGCGACGCGCCCCGACGCGGTACTCGACGAGGCCGCCGAGATTGCCGCCGACGCCTTCCTCGGGTCATTGCCGACCGGCAATGCCCTGCTCGCGCAGACCCTGCCGGCTGCCCGCCCTCCTCTGTAGCGCCCCCCTGCCCCGGGCCCTTGGACCGTCGCCGGCCGAGGGGCGAGAATCATGGTGCGCTTGGCACCGCTGTTATACTTGACTACAACACTATTCGACCGTAACATGGCGCCATCGATTCGGGAGGATCTACCGTGAAGGCTTCAACTCAGGCGCTCCATCGCCGTCCGGGCTTCCAAGTCCCCCTGCTGGCTGCCTTGCTGGCGACGGGCACCCTGCTGCTGGGCGGCTGTGGCCAGGCGAATGGCAAGAATGCCAATGGCCAGGACGAGGCGCCGCCTGCCGTGCCGGTCGAGGTGTCGCTGCCGAAGGTCGGGGACATGGCGGCCGTCTACACCGGCACGGCCCCGATCGAGGCGGACCGCGAGGCCTTCGTCATGCCCAAGGTGCGCGGCGAGATCCGCGCCGTGCTGGTCGAGGAAGGCGCACGCGTTCGCGCCGGCCAGGTCCTGGCGCGCCTCGATGGCGACCAGCTTCGGCTGGAGGTGGCCCAGGCCGAAGCCAACCTCCGCAAGCTCGAGCGCGACTATGCGCGCAACGTCGAACTGCAGAAGAAGGGGCTGGTGAGCGTCACCGCCTTCGACAACCTGAAGTACGAACTCGACGCCGCGCGCGCCACCCATGACCTGGCGCGCCTGCAGCTGTCGTACACCGACATCCGCTCGCCGATCGACGGTGTGGTCGTGCAGCGCACCGACACGGTGAAGGTCGGCAACACGGTCACCCCGGTCGGCGGCGTGATCGAGAGCGCCGACAGCGCGCTGTTCGTCGTCACCGACTTCGACTCGCTGGTGGTGAAGGTCAATGTCCCGGAGCGCGAGCTGTCCAAACTCGCCGCCGGCCAGACCACGCAGGTGAGCGTGGACGCGGTGCCCGGCAGCGTGTTCGAGGGCAAGATCGACCTCATCAGCCCGCGCGTGGACCCGGCGACTGCCACCTTCCCGGTCAAGATCGCGGTCAATGACGCTACCGGCAAGCTTCGCCCGGGAATGTTCGCGCGCGTGACGATCGTCTACGAGCGGCGCGCCGACACGTTGCAGATCCCGCGCAGCGCGCTCATCGAGGGCGATGGCCCGCCCACGGTCTACGTCGTGCGGGACGGCAAGGCGTCGGAGCGGCCGATCGAGCTCGGCCTGGCAAACGGCGGCTTCGTGGAGGTCGTGTCGGGTCTCGCGCGCGACGAGCAGGTGGTGGTGGTCGGCCAGACGGCCCTCAAGAACGGTACGGCGGTCCGCGTGGTCAACGCACCCGCACCGGGACCCGCGAGCGCCGGCTGAGCGAGCCTGCCGGGAGCGGCGGGATCGCTCCCGGTCCCTTGAATCCAGAGCGGATGGAAGCGCCATGCAGATCGTCGACTTCGCGACGCGCCGACGCGTCACGGTGCTCATGTTCACCGTCGCCATCGTGTTGTTCGGGATCGTCTCGCTGGGCAGGCTCAAGCTCAACCTGCTGCCCGACCTGTCCTATCCGACCCTGACCGTCCGTACCGAGCTCACCGGCGCGGCACCGCTCGAGCTCGAGACCCTGATCACGCGTCCCATCGAGGAGGCGGCAGGCGTCATCCGCAATGTGCGCCAGGTGCGCTCGGTATCCCGTTCCGGGCAGTCGGACGTGATCCTCGAGTTCGCGTGGGGCACGGACATGGATCTGGCCGGGATCGACGTGCGCGAGAAGATCGACCTGATCGAGCTGCCGATCGAGGCCAGCCGGCCGATCATGCTGCGCTTCGATCCCTCGAGCGAGCCGGTGATGCGGCTCGCGTTCCTCGATACCGAGGAATATGCGGCGAGCGAGGCCGGCCAGCGCCAGACACCGGAGGAACGGCTCAAGGCGCTGCGGCGCTTCGCCGACGATCGCCTCAAGCCGGAGCTCGAGTCCGTGGATGGCGCCGCTGCCGTCAAGGTGAGCGGCGGCTACGAGGAGGAGATCCAGATATACGTGGACCAGGACCGGCTTGCCCAACTCGGCCTTTCGATCGAGACCGTCTCGCGACGGCTGGGCGAGGAGAACGTCAATCTGTCCGGTGGGCGGCTGGAACAGGGTATGCAGCGCTTCCTGGTACGGACCCTGAACGAGTTTACTTCCGTCGACGAGATGGCGAATGCCATCATCGCCGTCAATGACGGGCAGCCGGTGTACCTGCGCGACGTGGCACGCGTCGAACGCGGCCACAAGGACCGCCAGGCGATCACCCGCGTCGACGGGCGCGAGTCGGTGGAGTTCGCCGTCTACAAGGAAGGCGACGCGAACACCGTTCAGCTCGCGGACGGTGTCCGCGCGCGGCTGGAGAACATGCGCAAGAACCTGCCGGCGGGCAGCGAGCTCACCGTCGTCTACGACCAGTCGCGGTTCATCTCGTCGGCCATCAACGAGGTCCGCGAGGCCGCGATCATCGGCGGACTGCTCGCGGTGCTGGTGCTGTACCTGTTCCTGCGCGACGCGCGGGCCACGCTGATCACCGGTGTCGCCATACCGGTGTCCGTGGTGGGCACCTTCGTGCTCATGTACGCCTTCGACCTTTCGCTCAACATCATGTCGCTCGGCGGGATCGCGCTTGCGGTCGGCATGCTGGTCGACAACGCCGTGGTCGTCCTGGAGAGCATCGTCCGCCGCCGCGAACAGGGGCTCGGGCGGGTCGCGGCGGCCCGCGAGGGAACACGCGAAGTCGCGACCGCGGTGACCGCCGCTACGCTGACGTCGGTCGCGGTATTCTTCCCGATGGTCTTCATCAGCGGCGTGGCGGGCCAGCTGTTCAAGGACCAGGCGCTGACGGTCACGTTCTCGCTGCTGTTCTCGCTGGTGGTCGCGATCACGCTGGTACCGATGATGGCGGCGGGACGCGACCAGCAGCCGCCTGTGCCGGCGGTGCGCCCGCCGGGTCGATTCACCCGGGGCATCTCGACCGGCTTCGCCGCGGCGCGCCGCGGCTTCGGCGCCACGGGGCGCCTCGTGGCCTGGCTCCTCTCGCCCGCGGTACGTGCGACCCAGGCCGCGATGGGGGCCGTGGAACGCGCCTACCTGCCGGCGCTGCGCTGGTCCCTCGAGCACCGGGGCCGGGTGCTGCTGGCGGCCGTCGGGGCGCTGGTACTGACGGCCCTGCTGGTGCCACGCCTCGGCACCGAGCTCATTCCACAGCTGTCACAGGGCGAGTTCATCCTGGACCTGAGGCTCGCCCCGGGGTCGCCGCTCGAACAGACCGACCGCGCGATGGCAACCGCGCAACAAATGACGATGGCCGAGCCGGGGGTCGCCCAGACCTACTCGGTCACCGGCACCGGCAATCGACTCGACGCCAATCCGACCGATGCCGGCGAGAACACCGGCCGGCTGACGGTCACGCTCGAGGCCGGCTCCGGCCGGGAACAGGAAGAACTCGTGATCGGCGACCTGCGGCGCCAGCTCGACGGCATCGCCGGAGTCCAGTACCAGTTCAGCCGTCCGGCGCTGTTCGCATTCGCGACGCCGCTCGAGGTGGAGATCGCCGGTTTCGACCTCGACCGGATGAGGCTCACTGCCGAGCAGGTACGCCTCGCCATGGAGTCCAATCCGCGATTCAGCGACATCAAGTCGACCGTGGAGGCCGGCAACCCCGAGATCCAGGTGCTGTTCGACCAGGAGCGCGCCACGCAGCTGGGTCTCGAGGTCCGCGACCTCGCCGACCGCGTGGTGTCGAGCGTGCGTGGCGATGTCGCCACGCGCTACAAGCTGCGCGAGCGCAACATCGACGTGCTGGTCCGCAGCGTCGACACGCGTGCCTCTTCGGTCGAGGAGATCCGGAACCTGATCGTCAACCCGGGCAGCGACCGGCCGGTGCCACTCTCGGCCGTGGCCGAAGTACGTCTCGCCACCGGGCCTGCGGAAATCCGCCGGGCCCGGCAGGAACGGGTCGCGATCGTCTCTGCCAACCTGGCCTCGGGCGACCTCGGTACCGCGGTCGCGGACCTGGAACGCATCGTCGACAGCGTCGAGGTGCCGGTGGGCGTGAGCGTCCGCGTGGGCGGGCAGAGCGAGGAAATGGAGGACTCGTTCGCGTCGCTGCAGTTCACGATGATCCTCGCCATATTCCTCGTGTACCTGGTCATGGCGTCGCAGTTCGAGTCGCTGCTGCACCCGTTCGTGATCCTGCTGACGATACCGCTGGCCCTGATCGGCTCGGTCTGGGCGATGTTCATCACCGGCACTACCGTCAACGTGGTGGCGTTCATCGGCCTGATCATGCTGGCCGGGATCGTGGTCAACCAGTCGATCGTGCTCATCGATGCGGTGAACCAGGCTCGCGAGCGCGGGCTCGACAAGCACGCCGCGATCCTCGATGCGGGGCACGCCCGGCTGCGTCCGATCCTCATCACCAAGCTCACGACCATCCTCGGCCTGCTGCCGATGGCGCTGGGCGTCGGCGAAGGTGCGGAGATCCGCCAGCCCATGGCCATCACGGTCATCGGCGGCGTGGCCATCGCCAGCGTGTTCACGCTCCTCGTCATCCCCGTCGTCTACTCGCTGCTCGATCGCAAGCGCTTCGTGGCTGCGCAGGCGGGTGGCGCCCCGGTCTCCTCGCCCGCCGCCCCCGTCGATGGAGGAGCCTGAGCGATGATTCACACCAGCTTCGCGTTGCGGCGGCCGGTCACGACGCTGATGACCTTCGTGGCGCTGTCGCTGGTCGG
>CAZXAS010000062.1:0-14003 GCA_964638185.1 uncultured Steroidobacteraceae bacterium
TCGCGCGTTTTCCGGTTCTTCCGCGCGAGCAAATACGATCTACAGGAGTAGGCCGGCCTGGGCCGTGCCGACCTTGACGCGGGTTGCCTTACCGTACGCCCACCACCCAGCCCCGCGCCTACCTCGACGCGAAACGCTCCACTGCAGGCACACCGCCTCGGGCCGCGCCTACCTCGACGCGGCTCGCCTTGCTACAGGCACAGAGCCGGCTCAGCGGATCGTCACGGTCTCGTTGAGCTGCGAGTTGATGCGCGCCACGTGCGTCGGATCGAGCGACCCCGCCGCGAGCCGCAGCCTCAGCGTGTTGATCAGGTAGTCGTAGCGGCTGCGGGCGTAGTTCGTCTCCGCGTCGAACAGCTGCCTGCGCGCATCGAGCACGTCGACCGTGGTGCGCGTGCCGACCTCGTAGCCGGCCTCCGTCGCCTCGAGCGCGACCTTGGCCGAGGCGACCGCCTGCTTCAACGCCTGCACGCGCGCCATCTCCGACATCACGCCGAGGTACGCGTCGCGGGCCGCCCGCTCGGTCTCGCGTGCGGTGCGCTCGAGCCGCTCGCGCGAGGCGCGATGGCGGTATTCTGCCTGGCGCACGCGCGAGGACGTGGCGCCGCCGGAGTAGATCGGCACGGTGAGCTGGATGCCGATCGTGGTGTCGTCGGACTCGCTGTCGTTGACGCCGGTGGTCCGGCCGCTGATGGGGTCGAAGAGCGTCACGTCGCCGGTCGAGTCGCGATTGCCGCGCGTGACCACGAGGTCGAGGCTCGGATAATGGCCGCCGCGCTGGAAGCTGATGTCGTCGCGCGTGATGTCGGCGGCGAGCCGGCTCGACACCAGCGCCAGGTTCTGGTCCATCGCCTGGTCGACCCAGACTTCCTCGTCTGCCGGATCCGGCGCTCTTGGCGCCACCTCGTCGCCGGGCTTCGACAAGGTATCGAAGGAATCACCGGTCAGCTCGCGCAGGAACTCGCGCTGCGTGGCCAGGTTGCGCTTGGCCTGGATGAGGCTCGCCGTGGCGAGGTCGTAGGCCGCCTTGGCTTCCTGCACGTCGGTCACCGCGATGAGCCCCACCTCGAAGCGCTTCTCCGCCTGCTCGAGCTGGCGGCCGAGCGCCTCGTAGGTCGCTTCCGCCGCGGTCAGCGTGTCCTTGGCCGCGAGCACGTTGAAATAGGTCTCCGAGGTTCGCAGGATCAGGTCCTGCTGCGCCGCCTGGTAATCGGCCTCGGCCTGCGCGGCCTCCTTGTCGGCACGCCGCAGTGTCGCCCAGTTCTCCCAGCGGAAGATGCTCTGGCGCAGGGTGACGTCCCAGCTCTGCGTGTCGCTCTCGGACGAGGTCTCGCGCGTGATTGGCTGCAGCACCCCGCCGACGGTCGCGAAGAAGACGCTTTCGCCGTCGGAGTCGCGCGTGTCATACCCGGCGGACGCGTCCACCTGCGGCAGCAGCGCGGACAGGGCCTGCGGTTTCGACTCCAGCGCCGCGAGCCGCAACGCCTCTGCCTCGCGGATCTGCGGGTCGTTCTGCAGCGCGCGCTGGTAGACCTCGGCCAGGTCGGTGGCGGAGGAAGCGGCGGCGATGGAGAGCCCGGCAGCGAGCAGGACCGAGCGGACGAAGGGTCGGGTGTTCATGCGCTACTCATCCGTGATCGAATCGATAAGAGGAATGGTGATGTACCATACTACAACACCAATATACCCAGTTCAAGCAGCCCGGTCGCAGCGGCAGGTCCGCTCGTCGCAAGCACTCAGCAGGGCGGCAGGCTTGGATCGACATCCTGCGTCCAGCGCAGGATGCCGCCGGTCAGGTTGGCGACCCGTGTGAAACCCTGCTGCTTGAGGAACATTGCCACCTGGTAGCTGCGCGCCCCGGAGCGGCAAAGGATAACCGTCTCACGGCCTGGGTCGAGGTCGGCAAGTCGCTGGGGGATCTGCGCCATCGGGATGTGCAGGCTGCCCGGCACCGCGGCGGCCGCCACCTCGCGCGGCTCGCGCACGTCGAGCAACAACAGGTCGTCCCCAGCCTCGCGCCTGCGCACGAACTCGGCTGGCGTCATTTCCTCGATCATCGGCAACCTCAGAACCTGAACCGCGGCGGCGTCGCGGCGTTGACCAGCGGGTCGATGCATGTCTCGAACAGGCCCTGTCGCAGCCATTGGCTGTCGTCGACGCGCGTGACCAGCTGGGCCTGCATCACCGGCGCCTCGCCGACCACGACGAACAGTCTCCCGCCCGGCTTGAGCGCCCGCTCGAAGCAGCTGTCGTAGACCGGCAGCGAGCCGGTCACGGCGATCGCGTCGTAGCGCCCCGTGGCGTCGAGTTTGAGACCGTCGGCGCATTCGACAGTGACGTTGGTCACCGAGTTCGCCCGCAGCGCGCGAGTCGCCGCGGCCGCAAGGTCCTGGAAGATCTCGAGCGTGCGTACCTGATGGGCGAGCCGGCCGAGGCACGCGGCGAAGAAACCACTGCCGGTGCCGACCTCCAGCACCTCGTCACCGCGCCCGATGGCGAGCGCCTGCAGGATGCGGCCCTCCACCTTCGGCGCCAGCATGTGCTGGCCGTGACCGAGCGGGATCGCAGTGTCCGCGAACGCCACGTCGCGATAGGCCTCCGGGACGAAGCGTTCCCGTGGCACCGCACCGAGCGCCTCCAGCACCCGGTCGTCGAGCACGTCCCAGGCTCGGACCTGCTGGTCGATCATCTGGCGTCGTGCGATCTCGATGCTGGTTTCCATGGAATTTCCGCTGTGGTTCAGCCCGCGAAGCGGCCCGCAAGGTTACGGCCTCGCCCCGCTGCGGACAAGCCGGGCACGGCACCCATTATGGTGAATCATGGCAGGGCGCTCCACCAGCCTGCGATATGCTTCGAAGCGTCGTGGGGGTGAGAACAAGCAGGATCCGGGCCTGTGACGGCTGAAGGGTCCCGCCCACCGTTGAGGGGATACGCGACGGCATGAGCGATCTTCAAATCGCCAGCGTGGTGCTGGCGCTGCTCGCGGCCACCCTGGCGGTGGTCGTCGTCGCGCAGCGTGCAGCAATGAACCGCGCGGCGAGGATCGCCGAGGCGCTGGAAGACGCTGCCCGGTCGCGGACGCGCGAGTTCGATTCCTCGGAGATGGCGGAAGGCTCGCTGGCCCAGCGCTTCGCCGACGCCGCCCGTGCCTACGCGGCGGGTCGAACCGCGGACTCCGGTCGCACCTTCCTGCGCGCACTGGTCACTTCTGTCGACGAGCCGGTGCTCGTGCACGGCGAGCGCATCGAAGCCGCCAACCCCGCCATGTGCGCCCTGCTCGGCCAGGAGCCGGCGAGCGTGCCGGGTCAGCGGCTGTCCGAACTGGTCTCCGCCGAGTACAGCGGGCTCGTGGCCGCCAACGTGGGCCGCCGGCTTGCCGGCCAGCCAGCCTCGGAACTGACGGAGGTGGAGGTCGTCGACGCCCACGGCCAGCTGACGCGGCTGGAACTGCGCGGCACGACCTTCGACCTCGGGCCGGAACGGCTGATCCTCTACACCGCGGTCGAGATGCTGCCGGGGCCGGCGATCGCCGGCGGCTCGTCCAAGGGCCTGCGCGCCCAGCTCACCCTGGACTCGGTCGGCGAAGGCGTGGTCACGACCGACACGCAGGGCCGCGTCGACTACCTGAACCGAACGGCCGAGAAGCTGATCGGTGTCACTGCCGCGGAGGCGCTGGGCAAGCCGCTCGGCGACCTGGTGCGCTTCGTCGACGAGCACGACCGCCATCCGCTGCCGGACCCGGTGCGCAACTGCCTGGCGCGCGGCACGCGCGTCGGCCTCGGCCGCCGCGCACTGATGGTGTCGGTCACCTCGTCGCTGGAGTACAGCATCGAGGTCTCGGCGGCGCCGATGCGCGCCGAGCGCGGCGAGATCGCCGGGATCGCCGTGGTGCTGCACGACGTGACCGACCTGCGCGGCTATACCCGGCAGATGTCCTACCAGGCGAGTCACGACGGGCTGACGGGCCTGGTCAATCGCAGGGAATTCGAACGGCGTCTCGCCGACGCGCTCGAGACCGCGCACGCCGGCGAGGCGGCGCACGTAATGTGCTACCTCGACCTCGACCGTTTCAAGGCCGTCAACGACAGCTGCGGCCACGTCGCCGGCGACAACATGCTGCGCGAGGTGGCGGCGCTGCTGAAGGACGCGGTGCGCGACTCGGACACCGTTGGCCGGCTCGGCGGCGACGAGTTCGGCATCCTGCTCGCCGGCTGCCCGCTCGAGAAGGCGCAGCAGATCGGTGCCGACGTGTGCCGTTCCATCAACGACTATCGCTTCGTCTGGAAGGACCAGATCTTCAGCGTCGGCGTCAGCGTCGGCCTGGTCGAGGTGGGCCGCGAGAGTGGCGAGCTCGACGACGTCATGGCCGCGGCCGACTCCGCCTGCTACGTCGCCAAGCAGCGCAACGGCGGGCAGGTCCACGTGTACTCCGCGCACGACGAGGCGGTGGCACGGCACTCGGGCGAGATCCAGTGGCTGCAACGGCTGCAGGTCGCGTTGCGCGACGGGCGCTTCGAACTGTTCCTGCAACCGATCGTCGAGGCGATCGAGGGCACCGGCAATGGTCCAGGGCTCGAGGTCTTCCTGCGGCTGCGTGACGAGCAGGGCATCGCTGCGGCCCCGGCCGAGTTCATGCAGGCGGCCGAACGCTACCGGCTGATGTCGCTGGTCGACCGGTGGGTCGTACAGACAGCGCTTGCGGCACTGGCCAGCGGCGCGATACGCCTGCCGGACGGCAAGAGCCTGGCCATCAACCTGTCCGGGCAGACCCTGGGCGATCCCGCGTTCCTGGAGTTCGTGGTCGAGACGCTCGATCGCACCGGCGTGCGGCCCGCGCAACTGTGCTTCGAGCTGACCGAGAACTCGGTTGCCGCCAACCTCGACACGTCACGCCGGTTCATCGGCGTGCTGCACGGCATGGGGTGCCAGTTCGCGCTCGACGATTTCGGCAACGACCTCGGCGGCGTCACCCAGCTGCGCAATCTCGCCATGGACTTCCTCAAGATCGACGGGTCGTACATGCGCAACCTGGCTCATGACGCGGTGAACCAGGCGATGGTGGCAGCGATCGTGCGTCTCGGACGCACGCTCAATTTCCGGCTCGTGGCGGAGCAGGTCGAGGACCTGGCGTCCCTCGAGGCCGCCCGCGGCATGGGCATCGACTTCGTGCAGGGCTACTTCATCGGTCGCCCGGAGCCGCTGCGGCCGGCCGCCTGACCTGCCCGGGCCCGCCCGGGCACGCCGCGCCGCCAGGTCGAAAAGTGACGCCCCGCGTCACTGGTGGCCCCTCCCTTCAAGCGCAACCATATGAATTCATTGGTCTCTGGCGATTGGCATGGGCCTTGCTACATATACCGCGAGTCATCGGGCAGGTGCGGCAGGAACGACGATGGTCGACAACGAACAGATCGCAGTGGTGGTTGCCACCTATGACGACGAGGGCGTCGAACATCCCACCGTCGTGTTGCGCGACCTGCGTGGCAGGGTGAGCGTGGAAGAGCTGCCGCTAGACGACACCGGCGTGCGCCGCGCGCTGCGTGAACTCCAGTTGCGTCGCCGCCGGCCGATCGTCGACCCGGATTCGCGGCAGATCCTCGGCTACGAACTGGAACGCGTCGTCACGCATCACTGACCCGGCGCCGCCGGCGAGCGCCGGCCCGACCCTCCCATTTGACAGAACGCCATGCGCGTGCCGCCATGTTGTGCGCTGGTCGACGGTCGCAGGCGCGGCGATGGGACATAGTCCGAACCGCTGCGTCCCGAGGGTCCGGGCCAGGAGGGCCCCCGATTGAGCCAGGAATTCCCTGCCTTGGCGCCTGAGCCGAGGCGTTATCCGATCGTCCTTGCGGCCTGCTGGCTTGCAGGCTGCGGCGTGGTCGACACCGCGGTGGCCGGTACCGCGAACGTCATGCCGTTCTACCTGCCGGCGATCCTGCCGCTCGCCTGGTACTACGGGCTGCGGCCCGCCCTGGCAGCTGCGGCCGCGGCCGCCGCCGCGAGTGCGACGGCCGCATTCCTGAACGGGGCAACCGGCGGCTTGGTGGTGCAGGCGTGGAACCTGCTTGCCAGCGCGGCCCTGTTCGCACTGCCGGCATGGCTCGTCGTAGAGCTGCGCGGTGAGCGTCGCCGCATCGCCTCGCTGGTCGTGACCGACCCCGTGACCGGCATGCTCAACCGCCATGGCCTGCTTGCGACGCTCGGCGACGAACTCGTCCGTACCGAGCGCTTTGGCGGAGAGACGAGCGTGGTCTGCGTGGGGCTCAATGGCCTGGCACGGCTGTCCCAGCTGCGCGGTACGCAGGCGACCGACGCGATGCTGCGCGCCTTCGCCGAAGCACTCCGGTCCTCCGCACGACGCACCGACAGCGTGGCCCGCCTGACCACCGACGAGTTCGTGCTCCTGTTGCGCGAGACTGGTCCCGATGCCGCCACTGCCGTCGCCGACAAGCTCGCGCGTACGCTCACCGAGTGGCTGCTGACCCAGGGCGAGGATCTCTCCTGCAGTGTCGGGCAGACCAGCGCACCGCGTGGACGGGCGCTCGACGGTCCGGCGCTGCTCGCGCGTGCCGTGGCACAGATGTACGAGCATCGCGCAACCGTTGCGTCGTCACGGCCGGGCCTCGCGCTGCCGCGCCAGGTTGCGCCACCGCCGGCTCCCATGCGCGAGCGGGCCTGACGAGTCGAGGTCTGCGGCGCCGCGCTCGACGGGCCGCCGGAGCACGCGCGAGATGGGTGGCTTTCAGTGCGCGTGGCGCACTCGCCGCGCGAACCAGGTCACCAGCAGGGCGAAGGCCGCGGCGCCCAGGAGCCAGCTGCCGAGCGGCCCCGCCCATGCATGACCGATCCCATCGGGCTTGCGCCCGAGCATGAAGGCCGCGCCGGCCAGCCCGACACCGAGCAGTCCCTCGCCACCGACGAATCCGGAGCCGAGCAGCACGCCGCGATCGCCACGTGCCTCGGCCACCGACGGATCCTGCCTGCGGGTCAAGAGCCAGCGCAGCAGGCCGCCCAGGAATACCGGCGTCATGGTGCCGAGCGGCAGGTACACGCCGACCGCGAACGCGAGCGACGGCAGGCGCGCGATCTCGGCGCACAGTGCGAGTCCGGCGCCGATCGCCACGAGCCCCCAGGGCAGCGACTGTTCCATCACGCCGTCGATGACGAGCTTCATGAGCGTCGCCTGGGGCGCAGGCAGGTCCTTGCCGCCGAAGCCGAAGGTCTCGGCGAGCAGCAGCACGGACAGGCACACGAAGGTCGCGGAAGTCAGCACGCCGATGAGCTGTGCCAGCTGCTGGTGACGCGGCGTGGCGCCGAGCAGGTATCCGGTCTTCAGGTCCTGTGAGGTGTCGCCGGAGATCGACGCCGCGATCGCCACCACGCAGCCCACCATCAGCGCCGCCGCCTTGCCGGTCGCGTCGGTCCAGCCGATGGCGAGGAACACCGTCGCGGTGCCGAGCAGTGCGGCGATGGTCATGCCGGAGGTGGGATTGCTGGTGACCCCGACCATGCCGACGATCCGCGCCGCCACGGTGACGAAGAAAAAGGCGAACACCACGACACAGACGGCCGCGAGCAGCTGGCGCGGGATGCCGTCGATGACGCTGAACACTGCGGGCACCAGCGCCATCACGGCGGTCACGGCGATGAGTCCGGCGCCGAGCACCCACACCGGGAGATCGCGCCGGGTACGTTCGGCTGCCGGCGCGTGGCTCGCCTTGCCGAACTCGCCGGCGCTGGCGCGGAAGCTCTCCAGCATCACCGGGATGGATCGCAGCAGCGTCAGGATGCCGGCTGTCGCCACCGCGCCGGCCCCGATGTAGCGGACATACCGGCTCCACAGCTCGTCCGCGGTCATCTGCCCGATGGTCTTGACCGTCTCCGGGAACAGCGGGTCCGCGAGGTCCTCGCCCCAGGTCGCGAGCGCGGGAATGATCACGAGCGAGGACAGGAGTCCGCCGCCGACCATGATGGTGGCGATGCGCGGCCCGAGTATGTAGCCGACGCCAAACAGGGCCGCCGACAGGTCGAGGCTGAGCTGGGCCTTCTTCAACACCGGCAGCTGCAGCGTCAGGTGGTCGGGCAGGATGCGCGCCCAGGACGTGAGCGCCTTGAACGCGGCGCCGAGGCCGAGCCCGAGGAACACGTGCGTTGCCTGCGTGCCGCGTGCCTGGCTGGCCTTCAGCACCTCGGCACAGGCGGTACCCTCGGGGTAGGGCAGCCTGCCGTGCTCGCGGACGATGAGATATTCCCGCAGCGGGATCATGAACAGCACGCCGAGCAGGCCGCCACACAGGGCCAGCAGCGTCATCTGCAGCAGGTCGGGCGCCATGTTCCACATGAACAGCGCCGGCAGGGTGAAGATCACCCCGGATGCCAGCGAACTCGAGGCCGAGCCGGTCGTCTGTGCGAGATTGGCCTCCAGGATGGTGCCGTCGCGGCCGATGCGCCCGAGCAGCCGGAACATCGCCACGGTCATGACGGCGACCGGAATCGAGGTACTGACGGTCAGTCCCGCGCGCAGTCCGAGGTAGGCGTTCGCGGCGCCGAAGACGATGCCGAAGAGGATCCCCAGGGCGATGGCCTTGAGGGTGAATTCCCGCAACAGGCTGTCCGCCGGGACATAGGGCCGGTGCGCGGCGCCGCTCAAACCTGCCTCGCCACGACGCTGTCGTAGTAGTCGATGACCTGGCGGACGTACTGGCGCTTGCGCTGGTAGCTGCCGGGAAAGAAGCTGCGCTTGAAGCCGTAGATGATGATGGACTTGATGTCCTCGCGGGTGAGCCCGAGGTGCCTGACGGCCAGCCCGAGCTCGTTGGTCACCGTGGTGTTGCTCACCAGCCGGTTGTCGGTACAGATGGTCGTCGACAGCCGTTGCGCCCTGAGCCTGCTGAAGGTGTGGTCCTCCAGGCGGCGCATGTGCGGGTTGGTCTGCAGGTTGCTGGTCAGGCAGACCTCGAGGGTGATGCGCCGGTCCGCGATGTAGTTGCCGAGCCGCTCCACATAGTGCTGGCGGTCCTCGATGTCCGGGTCCGTGATGGCGTCGGGCTCGAGCAGGTAGGTGCCGTGCCCGATCCGGTCCGCGTGCAGGTCGGTGATGGCCTGGAAGATCGATTCCGGCCCATAGGCCTCGCCGGCGTGCACGGTCTTCTTCAGGAAATGACGGTGCGCATAGTCGTAGGCCTGGCGGTGGTCGCCGGCCGGGTAGCCTGCCTCTTCGCCCGCCAGGTCGAAACCGACGACCTGCAGGCCGTGGCGGTCGCGGGCGATCACCGCGGCGCGCGCCAGCTCCAGCGACGCCATGGCGTAGAGGTCCTTCGGTCGCGCATAGGGGTGGGCGGCGAACAGCGTGCCGTAGTACTGGCTGAAGGCGCCGCTGAACATCCGCATCGCGCAACAGATGATGCCGTACTCGAACGGGGGCTCGCTGCCCGCAATGATCTCCGGCCGGCGATTGAAGGCATCGCGCGCCCGCCTGAGGCCGCGGTCCACCGCGGCGATGACCTCGAGTGCGTCGAGCCCGGGGCGGACGTGCAGCTGCGGTGCGAAGCGCACCTCCAGGTAGCGGACGCCCTCGGCCTGGTTGTCCTCGGCGAGTTCTGCGGCGACGCGCTCGATGGCCTCGGCTGTCTGCATCACGGCGACCGTGTACTGGAAGCCGGTGAGGTACTCGCCGAGGCTGGCGTAGCGGTCCTTGAACACCGTCTCGCGCAGCCCGCCCTCGGTGCGGCTGGGCAGCTCGACCCGGTGTTCGCCCGCCAGATCGATGAGCGTCGCCAGTCTGAGCGACCCGTCGAGATGCACGTGCAGGTCGGTCTTGGGCAGCGCCGCCAGGAAGGCGTCGGTGATCGGTGCTGCATCGCGGGCGGTGTGGGTATCCTGCATGCCCGAGAGCATAACCGGAAGCGACCCGGCCTCGCCCGCAGGCGCGCCCGGGAACGGGACTTGCGGCCCGTCGCGCCGAATGTAACCCTTCCGCTTTACGAACCGGCAGCCATGCGCAGCGGCCGCATGCGGCGACGGCGATGACCGGCCCCGACACGTTCGAACCAACCCAGCAACGGAGCAGGAATGATGATCAGGATGACCTGGCTCGCGACGGCCCTGATGTTCGCAACCAGTGGTGTGACGCTCGCCGACGATCCGCCGGAGACCTGGGATGGCCTGGTGGAAGTGAAGTCAAAGCGCCTGGATGTCGCCTATCTGGCGCCCGGCGCTGATTTCCGGCCCTATACGGCCGTCATGGTCGACCCCACCGAAGTGGCGTTCAAGAAAGACTGGATGAAGGACGTGAACCGCGCGGAGCGGTCGGTGTCGCGGCGGGTCACCGAGGAGGATGCCCAGGAAATCCTGGCGGCGGCACGCTCGAACTTCGACGACATCTTCCAGGAAGCGTTCAAGTCGGCAGGCTATTCCGTGGTCGACAAGCCCGGCGCGGAGGTACTCCGCGTTTCCACGGCCGTGATCAACCTCTACCTCAACGCACCGGACACGATGGCGGCGGGCCGCAGCAGGACCTATAGCGCGAACGCCGGTGAGGCGACGCTGGTGCTCGAACTTCGCGACTCCGCGACCGGTGCGCTGCTCGGCCGGGTCCTCGACCGTAACGAGACCCGGGATGCCGGCATGATGCAGATGACGAGCAGCGTCACCAACCTGAGCGACTTCCGCGCGCTGTTCAAGCAGTGGGCGGGGATCGCCGCCAAGGGGCTCGAGACGCTCAAGTCTCACTCACCGATCCCGGAGGACCTGAAGCCCGGGCAGAAGCTTTGATGCCAGCGACGGCGGCCCGTGCCTTCGGGCGACGGGCCACCGTCAGCGCGGCCAGGTGGCGACGAAGCAGCGGTGCGCCGCCCGGATGTCGTCGGCGAGCGTGGACCGGTCGCCAAGCTGCGCGGGGCGATAGCCGGAGTCGATGTCGAGCACGCGTACCCGCCGGCCCGCGACCTCGAAGCGAATGCGCCAGTCCTTGATCGCGAGTCTGAATCCCGCTCCTTCGCGCCGGATGCGTCGATAGGGATGGGGCGCGGGACCGAGCCCGAGCGTGTTCGCAATCCGCGCGCGGATCGCGAGACCGGTCCGCTCCTCGATCCAGGCCGCCTGTGCCGCCGCGACGGCGTCGAACTCCACGCCGTAGGCGTCCAACGGATCGCGCGGCGACTGGACGTCGCCATGCCTTGCCGTCGCGTCGAGCCAGCCGCTGCGGGCGCCGGGATGCGCGTCGACGTATGGGACGTAGGGCTTGATGTCGAGCACCGGCGTTCCATCGACCATGTCCAGGTCGAGCACGTGCAGCGTCAGGCCCTCGACGCGCTCGAGCCGCAGCGCGGACAGTCCGAGCGGGTTCGGTCGATGGGGCGAGCGGGTGGCGAACAGCCCCTTGCGTCCGGTCGTGCTGCGCGGTGGCAGCACCTTGGGCCGCCAGGTGTCATTGAGGTGGAACCAGAAGATCACCCAGATGAACTCCCACCCCTCGAGATCCTCGAGCGCATGCTCGAAGTTGTGGCCCGGAAACAACTCGATCTTGCCAGCGGCGGCGCCGGATGAACGCGGTTGCCGGGGTGCGTCCGCCTTGGAATCGATCGGCGCGCGCACGATGCCGATCGGGCGCAGCACGAGCGGGTCATGGCTTGTATACGTGGATTCCACAGCGGGATTGTAGCGGCCCCCGGGCCTGGATCGGTTGGCGCCGGCGGGGCTCGCCGCGTGGCGGGTGGGGCGGGGGCGTCATTCGTTGATGCCCCCATTGTGTCTGCACGCGAAAGTGCTAGCGTAGCGGCCAGTGACCATCGTCGCCGCCGTGTCGCAAGGGAGAATTTATGCATAACTCGCATTCGCTGTGCGGGGTCAGGCACCCTGCCGCATGGGTCTCAGGGCTTGTGTCGCTGGCTTGTCTCGTCGGTACACCCGCGGCCCGCGCGGATGACGTGAACATGATCGAGCAGGGCTGGCAGCTTGCGGGCGGGACCTTCATCAATGCGTCGAAACTGGACATCCGCCTCGACGGCCAGGCCGGTGACGAGGGCACGACCGTGGACTGGGGCGACACCTTCGGCGACGAGGACGTCACCCGTTTCCGGTTCGACGGCCTATGGCGCTTTTCCGAGAAGCATCACCTGCGGATGATGTATACCGACTACTCCCGGGGCCGGACCGAGTCAGTCCAGCGGGACATCGAATGGGGCGACGACATCATCCCCGTCGGCGCAACGGCCACGGGAAGGATCGGGTTCGAGATCATCGAGGTGGCGTACGAGTACGCCTTCCTGCGCTCGGAAGATTACGAGGTGGCCGCGGGCATCGGCCTGCACTACACGACCTTCGATGCCAGCATCACCGCGACGGTCAGTTCGCCCGGTGGCGGTGGCTCGACGACAGTGGGTGGGCCGGCGTCCGTCGATGCGCCGCTTCCGGTCATCGGGGCCCATGGCATCTGGCGGGTCGGGGGCGATTTCTACCTCGACGGCCATGCGCAGTTCTTCACCCTTGCCATCGACGAGTACGACGGAACCATCATCAACTACCGCGCGGCGCTCATCTGGCAGCCCATGAAGGCGTTCGGACTCGGTGTCGGCTACGATTACTTCAACATCGACGTCGACGTCGACCGGGACAGGTTCAACGGTTCGATGGACTGGACCTATTCCGGGCCACAGCTGTTCCTGAATTTCACCTTCTGACGGCTTCAGAAGGTGTAGCCGAGGGACGTGACCACGCTCCAGTCGTTGGTCTCCGCGCCCTCGGCGGGCTGGTTGTCGTAGCTGTCGTAGAGCGAGATCGCGAAGAACAGGTCGTTCACGATTTCACGGCGCAGCTCCAGCGAGCCTTCGCCGCGCCAGCGCCCGGACTCGGTGAGGCTCGGGAGCAGCGTCAGGTTGAGGGTGACGTTGGTTTCCGGTGAGTCGAACCGGAACAGCCTCAGGCTGGTATTCAGCGCCGCCTCGAGGCTCTGGCGGCGGCTGCCGTCCGTGCCGTCTTCCGTCGATGCCGCCAGGCCGGCTCCGGCACGCCATTCCCTGCCCGTAGTCTGGCGGAGGTAGCGTCCGAAGGTCGCACCCACCAGCGTGCGCAGGTCGAGGCCGAGTTCCTGGTTGCGCGAGAATTCGAGCGAACCCTCGTAGTAGTAGCGGTTCCGCATGAAACGTTCCAGCGTCGACACCAGCGATGCGCTCTGGCTCGAGTCGCCGGCCGCCTGATCGGTCAGCTGCGCGTCGAACGACACGTTCCACTTGCGCTTCTGGTTGCGGGAGCCGATCTCCGCGGCAACGGTCAGCACCTCGACGTCGCTCGCCGCCGTGAAGTTGTAGCCGACATTGACCGATCCATCGAGGCGGTCGTACCAGTTTCCCCGGTCGATCGTGGCCATGCGAACGACGCTGGAGGTCGGCACCTCGGTCGTCGCGACCGCGTCGCCCGTCTTCCCGGTGTCCAGGCGAAGCGCCTGGGCGCTCGATCCGGCCTGCGTCGCCTGGCCGTAGAGCCGACGCCCGTCGCTCAGCTCGACCTGCAGCAGCTGCCGCGTCCTGAGTTCGGCGATCTTGTTCCACTCGATGTAGAGCGTGCCCATGTCGTCGGTCTTGAACTTCAGCTGCCCATAGGACAGCTCCTTGACCTCGCCGGTGATCCGGTCGCCGTTCAGCAGCACGACCACGTCGGTCTTCTCCGCCAGCGCCGGTGTGGCCGCAAGGCCGCATGCCGCGAACGCAGTGGTCACTCGCGTCCGGATGGAGGGGCGGGGGTGCGGCATGATCACTACCTCGTCAGTCCTTGTCGGTGGCCCCCGGCGCGGCAGGAGCATCGTGCCACCGCTCTGGCGGCACGACCTTCGGCACCTCGGGATCGCGCTCGTAGGCAGGCGTCATGATCTGCACCCCGTACTCGTTGAACACGTCGAGGATATTGAGGTGCAGCCGGCTGTAGAGCCGGGCCATCTCCCCCGGGTCCCGGGTGAAGGCGTTGATCTCGTAGGTGACGCAGAAATCCCCGAGCGCGGTGGTCAGCACGAA
>CAZXAS010000063.1:0-13793 GCA_964638185.1 uncultured Steroidobacteraceae bacterium
AGGACGACATCAAGAAGATCATCGCGTACTCGTCGATCAGCCACCTGGGCTACGTCATGCTCGGGCTGCTGAGCCTCGACCTGCTCGGTATCCAGGGTGCGATCGTGCAGATGGTCAGTCACGGGCTGGTCTCGGGCGGGCTGTTCCTGATGGTGGGGATGATCTACGAGCGCTGCCACAGCCGCGACCTGGCGGTCTACGGTGGCCTGGCCAGGCTTTTGCCGGTGTTCTCGGTGTTCTTCATGGTGCTGACGCTGGCCTCGGTGGGCCTGCCGACGACCAGCGGCTTCACCGGCGAGTTCCTGGTGCTGCTCGGCGCCTTCAATGCGGCCTGGCCCCAGTACGTCGCCGGCACCGGCTGGCCGCTCGCGCTGAGTGCGAGCGCCGTGCTCGGCGTGGTGCTCGGCGCCCTGTACATGCTGCGGCTCGCGCAGCGGCTGCTGTTCGGCGCCGCGAAGCTTCCGCACGGGCCGGTGGCCGACCTGGACGGCCGCGAGCGTGCCATCCTCGCCGCCATCGTCGTCGCCATCTTTGCGCTCGGCCTCTTTCCCCAACCGTTCCTGCACAAGACCGAGACCGGAGCCCGAGCCTACCAGGCGCTGGTATCCGCGAGCCGGGCCGACGCGGAGGCAAGGCCGTGAACCCGTCCACGCTGCTCGTCGCCATGCTGCCCGAGCACACGCTGCTGGCCGGGATCCTGGTCATCCTGGTCGCCGGCCTCGCCGGGATGAGGGAGCGCTCTGCGCTGCCGATCGCCATGCTGGCCGTGGCCGCAGCCGCGGCGGCGGCCTGGTGGCTGTACTTCGCGGACTACGCCGGCGCGCCGTTCGCCGGCCAGTTCTCGGTCGATCCCGCGGCATCGGTCGCCAAGGCCGTTGTGCTGGCCCTCGCGCTACCGGTGCTGCTGCTGGCGCGCGAGGACTTCGACGACGCCCGTTTCCCGGTGCTCCTGCTGGCGTCGCTGTACGGCGTCTGCCTGCTGGTGTCCGCCGACAGCTTCCTGACGCTGTTCCTCGGCGTCGAACTCATGTCGCTGCCGGTCTATGTGCTGGTGCTGCTCGCCTTCACCCGGCCCGAGAGCATCGAGGCGGCGCTCAAGTACCTGGTCCTGGGCGGGGCCGGCTCGGCGACGCTCCTGCTCGGCATCTCGATGCTGTTCGGCGCCACCGGCAGCCTGTCGCTCGGCGCCTTCCAGCTCGCGCTCGGCACCGTCGACCCGCTCGCCCAGGCCGGCGTCGCGCTGGTGCTCGCGGCGTTCTTCCTCAAGGCCGCGGTCGTGCCGTTCCATGCCTGGGCCCCGGATGCCTACCAGGGCGCGACCGTGCCGGTGACGGCGTACATGGCGACGCTGGTGAAGGCGGGCGTGCTGCTCGCGGCGCTGAGGCTCATGGGCGGCGCGACGGTGCCGGTGGCCGCCGCTGGCCTCGTGGCGCTGCTGCCACTCGCGTCCATGGCCTGGGGCAATCTTGCCGCGATGCGCCAGGACGGCTTCCGCCGCATGATCGCCTACTCCTCGATCGCGCATGCCGGCTACCTGTTCTTCGCGCTGCTCGGCGCACCAGAGGGCCGGTCCACGGCCGTCGTGTTCTACCTGGTGACCTACGGGCTTGCCAACCTGCTGGCCTTCGCCTGCCTGCCGGCAGGTGCGGATGCGACGCGCGACCGGCTGGAGGAGTTGAAGGGCCTGTTCGCGCGCCATCCGTATGGCGCCGTCGCGATCGGCCTCGCGATGCTGTCCCTGGCGGGTATTCCGCCCTTCCCCGGCTTCGTCGCGAAGTTCCTGATCTTCAGGAATGTCATGGACGCCGGCTACACGGGCTATGCGGTGGCAGGCCTCGTCGCGAGCTATCTCGGGATCTATTTCTACCTGCGCGTGATCCAGTACATGTTCATGGGCGGACCGGAGCGCGCGGGGACGCCGGCGCTCGCGACGCGTGGCGTCGCCCTCGCTGCGAGCCTGCTGTGCCTGCTGCCGGTGCTGCTGCTGACCGTCTTTCCAGGCTGGCTGATCGATCGCCTCTAGGCGAACGCCGGCCCGGCGGCCAGCGCTCACCGAAGCGACCTGGCAGCTAGGCTTCCGGCTTGATGTTGGCGTTCAGCCGGAACAGGTTGGTCGGGTCGTACTTCCTCTTCAGCGTGCGCAGACGCCCGAGGTTGCCCTGGTAGTTCGCGTCGACGACCTTCTGCGCCTCGTTCGCGACCTCGTTGGTGTAGTAGCCGTCGGTGAAGGGCTCGAGGGTCTTCCAGTAGTCCTTGACGTAGCGGACGTGCTCCGCGCCATCGAGCTCGAGCGGCCAGGACACGACGGCAAACATGTTGGCCATGGACCTGCGATGCGGAAACGCCGTCGCGCTGGCCTCAACCCGGCCGATGGCGCCGCCCGAGTGCTGGAAGAACACCACGGTGTCACGATCGGGGTGCGCCTCGAAGCCGTCGGCCATCGTCGCCACCAGCTCCGGCGGGAACTCGTTGATGAAGCCGGACTTCAGGTACTCGCCGCGGTTGCGCGGGTCGCTGTTGTCCGAGCTGCGCTGCAGGGCGACGTAGTCGACCGGCTTGACCGAGTCCGACAGCGGTGTGCCGAGCTTGCGCAGGGGTGCAAGTGCCTTCTCGGCGCCGGCCACCGGTCCCGAGTAACACACGTTGAGGATGACGGCACCGGCCTTGCCGCCGGCGGGCTGCAGCGCGATCAGGTCCGTGTACATGTCGTCCGCGGCCTCCTGGCTGAACGTGGCGTAGAACGCCAGCAACTCGCGCAGGCGCCCGACCGGGAACACCAGGTTGCCGCCGATCACCTCGCGCTGCATCGGGTGCAGCCCGAATTCGAAGGACGTGACCACGCCGAAGTTGCCGCCGCCGCCGCGCACGCCCCAGTGCAGGTCGGGGTTCTCCGCGGCGCTGGCATGTACGAGCCGGCCATCCGCGGTGACGATGTCCACGCCCCTGACGTTGTCGGCCGCGAGTCCGAAGCGGCGCGCCAGCCGCCCGAAGCCGGCGCCCAGTGTCAGGCCGCCGACCCCGGTGTGCGACACGGTGCCGGCCGTCGTCACGAGCCCGAAGGCCATGGCCTCGTGGTCGAGCTCACCGAGCAGGCTGCCTCCGGCGACGTAGGCCGTGCGCGACATCGGGTCGACGCGCGCGGCGCGCAGGCGCGACAGGTCGATCTGCATGCCACCATCGCAGGTCGACTTGCCCGCGTAACTGTGGCCACCGCACTTCACCGCGAGCAGCAGGTCGTGCTCGCGGGCAAAGGTCACGGCGCTCTGCACGTCCGCCGCGCCGGTTGGCTGCACCACCAGCGCAGGGTGACGATCGATGGACGCATTGAGCACCCGCCGGGCCTCGTCGTAGCCGGGTTCGCCCGGCAGCAGCAACGGGCCGCGCAGGCTGTCTTTCAGTTCCTGGATCGCCGCCCGCTCGAGCACAGTGGCCGTGCCATTGCCGGTCACCGCCTGGATGTCCTGGGCGACCGGCTGGGCCGCGGCCAGCACACGGTGATACGGCAGTGCCGTCGCGACTGCAGCGGCCAGCGACGAGCGAAAGAAGTCTCGCCTGTTCATGAGCCCCCCTGGCGGTCTTGTGATTGTTGTCGTGCCGGTGGGAAGAATACGCCGCTGTCAGCGCAGGGCAAGGGTCGTGCATGGGCCGGCCTCAGCGGCGGCCGGGCGCCGGGCATGTGGGCCGGATGACCACCCCGGGGCTCAACCCAGCGACTGCTGCACCTTGAGCTTGGTCGCGATGAAGGTCGAATGCGAGACGTAGAGTAGGTCGGCGACCTTGCGGATCAGGTGCTCTTCGTACTTGTGCAGCATCTCGTCGGCGTATGCGACGCGCCACAGTTCCTCGATGAGGCGCGCCTTGCGTCCTGCGTCGAAGGCCTGGTTGATCTGGGAGGTGAATTGGAACAGGTCGTGCGCGTCCTGGGACTCCGCCTCGGCCAGTTCGATGAGCCGGGCGGACTCCGCCGGGTCGAGGCCGAACTTGCGCTCGGCGGACTCCAGCACCGCCTGGCGCTCCGCGGCGGAGAAGTGGTCGTCGCTGCGCACCACTTCGACCAGCAGGGCCGCGGCGGCGACTCTGGCCCTGGCCTCCGCATCCTCGGGACGGTCCCCGGGACGCGGGGCGATGTACTGCTCGAAGAAGCTGCGGATTGATCCAAGCATGCTCGACCTGCTCGTCTGGGCGTGAGTCCGGGACACCTCGCTGCCGCGGCCGGAAGACGAGGACCGGCAGGGTGACCACTGGTGGACCCGGTCGGGCGCTCCGGGTTCCTGCCATGACCGGCGGGCGGTGACCTCGCTAGCGGTCGAGCTCCTGGTCGGCGAGCGACGCCGGGTCGCCCAGGGGCTCGAGGTGCGTCAGCACCGTCGCTCCGGCGAGCGCAGCGCGCAATTCGGCCTCGAGGCTTTCCAGAAGGTCGTGGCCCTGCTGGACGGTCCAGGTGCCCGGCACCAGCACGTGCAGCGTGATGAACCTTCGTGGTCCCGCCTGGCGCGTCCTGAGCGCATGGTAGCGGACGTGCGGGCCGGTGTAACGGTCGAGCACCTCGCGGATCACGGCCACTTCCGCAGCCGGCAGCGCACGGTCCATGAGGCCGTGCACGGACTCGGTGACGATGCGCACGCCCGTCCAGACGATGTTGACCGCCACCGCGAGCGCCACCACCGGGTCGAGCCACAGCCAGCCGGTGAGCGCCACCGCACCGACGCCGGCCAGCACGCCGACGGAGGTCCACACGTCGGTCAGCAGGTGATGCGAGTTGGCCTTGAGTGTGATCGACTCGTACTGGCGGGCCGCGCGCATCAGCACCAGCGCGACGCCGAGGTTGACCACCGACGCCGCGACGGACACCAGCAGCCCGAGGCCGAGCCGCTCGAGCGGCTGCGGGTGCAGCAGCCGATCGACCGCCGCCCAGCCGATGCCGATCGCGGCCAGCAGGATGAGCCCGCCCTCCACGCCGCTGGAGAAATACTCGGCCTTGCCGTGGCCGAAAGCATGGTCCTCGTCGGCCGGCCGGGCCGCGAGCGACAGCATCGACAGCGCCATCAGCGCGCCGGCGAGATTGACGAAGGACTCGAGCGCGTCGGACAGCAGTCCGACCGAGCCGGTGAGCCACCAGGCACCCGCCTTGAGCATGATCGTCGCGAGCGCCGCGGCGACCGACAGCCACGCGTAGCGGAGGAGCGACGGTCGCTGGCGCAGTGAATTCATGCCGGTTGCCGTTCCTCTGGGTGCCGATTGCCGTCACGCGCCGCCCTGCGGCGGCGCAAGGCCTCGAAGACCACGTCCCGGGCCGGTGGACGAGGCGCCGGCTGGTCGCCGAAGACCATCTCGACCGGCCGGGTCGCCGAGAAGGGACCCCAGCCGTCGATGGTGGGCTCGCCGTTGCGCGCGAAGGCGATCCAGCAGTCCTGCATGCGTCTCGCCACGGCGTGATCCACGTCGTCGTACCCCTCGCCGAGGTTGCCGAAGACATAGGGTATCTCGCACGCATGCAAGGCAAGCCTGCGGGCATCCGCGTTGCACGGCGCCACCCGCTCGAAGCGGTAGGTCCAGACGCGCCGGCCGAGCGCGGCGAGCTGCAACGCCATCTCGTGCGCCGGCTCGGTGAAGATCAGGTTGGTGAACAGCGCCTCCAGCCCGCGCCAGGCCCCCGGGCGCGTCAGCGGCGTATGCCTGCGCCACAGCGGGCGCGCCGCGCCGCCGAGCAGGCCGAGCGACATGCCGGCGTACAGCGGCCGGTGCACCGGAAGCTCCGGCACCAGCACATTGGCCTCGTTGGCATTGGTGCCGAGCAGCACCGGCACCGCCGCGCTGCCGGCACCGGGATCCTGTCCGACCGTGCGCGGCAGCAGCCGGCCGTCCGCCGCGGGCCACCAGCGCATCGCCGGGTTCGAGCCACGAATCCTCGCGTCGCCGGCAGCGACCACGGCGGCCGCCGGCCTCGCGCGCATCTCGCCGATCGAGCGTGCATCCAGCTTGCCCTGCACGATGCGTCCGAGACGCAGCCCCTCCGGGTAGCTGTTGGCGAGCGACCCCGATCCACCCGTGGCGGAGGACGCGAAGCCGCCACTCTGCTGGATGGCGCGGTGAAAGAGGCCATGGGCGCGCGGACACTCGATGAGGGCGCGCACACTCCCGGCCCCGGCCGACTGGCCGAAGATGGTCACGCACGCGGGATCGCCGCCGAAGGCCGGAATATTCGCCCGCACCCATTCGAGTGCGGCGACCTGGTCGAGCAGTCCATAGTTGCCGCTGGTGGCGAGCGGCGACTCCGGCTCCAGTTCCGGATGGGCGAGGAAGCCCAATGCGCCGAGGCGGTAGTTGACCGTGACCAGCACCACCCCGCGGCGCGCGAGCGCGGCGCCGTCGTACCAGGATTCCGCGCCCGAGCCGTTGCGGAACGCACCGCCATGCAGCCAGACCATCACCGGCCGGCTGGCCGTGCAGTCCGCAGTCCAGACATTGAGGTACAGGCAGTCCTCGTCCTGGCTCGCGGCACGATCGTCGGAAACACGGGTTGCGCCGGTCGCCACGGGCTGCGGGCAACTCGGGCCGAAGGCGAGCGCCTCGCGCAGGCCCGCCCAGGCCGGCGGCGGCTGCGGCGCCTGCCAGCGCAGCGCCCCCACCGGCGCGCGCGCATAGGGAACGCCGAGGAAACGCCATACCCCGTCGCGCTCCTCGCCGACGAGGCGTCCCTGGGCCACGGCCGCAACCTGGCGTCGCGGCCCGGTCCCGCCGGTGTTGTCGTGGTCTTGCTGCAAGCGTCCTCGCCTCCGCGCCCGGCGATCCTAGCGAATCGGCCGGCGCTGCGCGCCCGTAGCGGCCGCAAGGCATGGCATCATCCTACCGGCTTCGGCACCGCACGCGGGGAGGACTCCTGGACATCAAGCCACTGACCCTGGTGCTGGGCCCCGTCTGCGGTTCGCTCGCCGGGATCGGACTCGCCGCCGCCGGGTTCGATGTGAAGATCTGCTGGACCGTGGCGATCACGCTCAACACAGCCATCTGGTGGGTCGCCGAGAGCATCCCGATCCCGGCCGCGTCCCTGCTGCCATTCGCCGCCTTCCCGCTCGCCGGCGTTCTCGACTACCGGCAGGCCGCGGCCGCATTCGGCAACCCGGTGATCCTGCTGCTCATGGGCGCCTTCATCCTCTCCAAGGCGATCGAGAAGTCGGCGGTACACGAGCGCTTCGCGCTGGCCATGATCCGCCTCGTCGGCGGCAATGGCGGCGCCGGACTGGTGTTCGCGTTCATGATCACCGCGGCCGCGATCTCGATGTGGATCTCGAACTCCGCCACGGTGGTGATGCTGACACCCATGGCGATCGCACTGCTGGCACGCAGCGACGATGCACGCCTCGCCGCACCGCTCCTGCTCGGCATCGCCTACGGCGCCTCCGTCGGCGGCACCGGCACGCTCATCGGCACGCCGCCGAACGTGATCTTCGCGGGCGTCTACCTGCAGGCGACGGGCGAGGAGTACGGCTTCCTGCGCTGGATGACCACCGGGCTGCCGGTGGTCGCGCTCGCCATCCCGGTCATGGCCCTGTGGCTCACCCGCGGCCTGTCCGGCGCACGACCGATCGCTCCACCCGAGCCCGGTCCGTGGCGGGCGGGAGAAAGGCGCGTGCTCCTGGTGTTCGGCATCACGGTGCTCGCCTGGATCACCCGCTCAGGACCGTTCGGCGGATGGTCCGGGCTCTTCGGCATCACCTCTGCCGACGACTCGACGGTGGCCCTCGCCGCCGTGCTCGTCATGTTCCTGGTACGCGACGGCGCGGGCGGCCACCTGCTCGACTGGGACAACGCGGTTGCGATCCCCTGGGGCATGCTGCTCCTGTTCGGCGGCGGCATCTGCATTGCGAGCGCCTTCACGGCGAGCGGCCTGTCGGCGCTCATTGGCGAGGGGCTCGCGGGCCTGGCGGCCCTGCCGGTGCTCCTGCTCATCCTGTCGATCTGCCTGGCGGTGACATTCCTGACCGAAATGACGTCCAACACCGCGACCGCCACCCTGCTGATGCCGGTGCTGGCGGCCACCGCCGTGGGCACGGGCATCGCCCCGGAACTGCTGATGATCCCGGCGGCCATCTCGGCCTCGTGTGCCTTCATGCTGCCGGTCGCCACGGCGCCCAATGCCATCGTCTATGCCACCGGGCGCCTGACCATCGCCCGCATGGCGCGCGAGGGGCTCGTGCTCAACGTGCTGGTCGCCGCGGTCGTGACGCTGGTCGCCTGGTTCACCCTCGGTCGCTGACACGCTCCGGTCCGGTCGAAGACATCGCCTGCGGCCGCAGGCCGCGCAGCAACTGGAACGTCATCCAACCCGCCAGCATGCCCGGCAGGCCCTCGTAGACCATGTCCTGCCAGCCCAGCCAGCGCCAGCCGAGCGCGACGGCCACGCCGGCCAGCATCATCAGGATGGCCTCGGCCTCGCCCACCCGCTGGCCACGGGCGTAGACCCACAAGAGCGGGCCGAAGGCGCTGGCGAGCGTCGACCAGGCGAAGATGACCAGCACGAATACGCTCTGCGTGCCGTTGAGCGCGATGCCGAGCGCGAGCGCCACCACGGCAACGGTGACGAGCTTGAGCGCCACCGGCCGTTCCAGGCGCATCGGCAGCAGGTCGTGGGTCAGCGCCGAGGAGCAGCTGAGCACCAGCGAGTCGGCGGTCGACATGGTCGCCGCGAAGATCCCGGCCAGCACGACCCCGGCCGCGAGCGCCGGCAGCAGGGTGATGGCCATGGTCGGCAGCGCCAGCTCCGGGTCGAGGTTGCCGAGGTCCGGCAGCAACACCCGTGACAGCAGGCCGACGCCGGCCGCCATGCCGTAGAACACGACGTAGAAGCCGTAGTAGTACGAACGGGTGCGCGCCAGGCTGCCGGCGCTGTCGAGCGCCATGAACCGCACCATGATGTGCGGCTGGCCGATGACGCTCATCCCGGCGAACAGCCAGCCGAGCACGAACAGCGCCGCACCGCCGAAGCCAGGGAGCAGCAGCTCGGGCGGGAACGGATCCAGGTACCCCGGAATCGCCGCCAGCGAGTCCCATGCGGCGGCGACGCCGCCGGTGCTGGCGACGGCGGCCCACAGCATGGCCGCCATGGCGACCAGCATCACGATCGACTGCGCCACGTCGGTCCAGATCGAGGCGCGGATGCCGCCGGCCATGCAGTAGGCGGCGACGATCACGGCGACCAGCACCGCGCCGCTCTCCGGGCGCCAGCCGAACACCGCCTGCAGCGCCTTGCCGCCGGCATTGAGCTGCGCCGCCGCGTACGCGCCGAGGAACAACACCGTGACCACGGCGACGATGCGGCGCAGGTGGCGGTAGTCGCCACCCCCCCAGCGGGCGAGCACCGCCGCGAAAGTGACCTCGTCGAGGTGAGCGGTCCGCCGCCTCAGGCGGTCGTGGATCACGAGCGACATCAGGAAGTCGCCGATGATCCATCCTGCCATCAGCCACAGCGACGCGAGGCCCACGCTGTAGGTGAACCCCATGAGGCCGATGAACATGTAGCCGGAGTTGTTGGTGGCGATCGCGGACAGGCCTGCCATCGCCGGCGAGACCGAGCGGCTGGCTAGGTAGTAGTCGACCTTCGTCCCCCGGCTCGAGGCCACCGACGCCAGGCCGACCACCACGAAGAAGGCGAGCGCCGCGACGAAGCCCGCCAGCATCATGACGTCAGGCTGCCGCGCGCGCGGCCGGGCGCGCCCCTTCCACCAGCGTGGCGTGCAGCGCCCGCACCGTGCGCTCGTAGTCGTCCTCGGCGACGACCACCTGGATGTCGACCTGGCGCATGCCCTGGTGCAGAGCGACCACGCCGACACCCGCGGCGGCGAGCGCGCCCACGGCCTTGCCGAGGAGCCCCGCGACCCGGAGGTCGCTGCCGATGATCGATACGATCGCGACCCGGTCGAGGACCACCTCCGCACTGGCGAAGGCCCGCCGCAGGTCGTGGGTCGCCCGTCGCAGCTGGCTCATGCTGCCGCAGACGAAATGCGTCACGGTGTTGGCGTTGATGTCCTTGGTCACGACCTCGAGCCGTCGCGCGGCGATGAGCTCGAGGATGCGCCGGTCGACGGCCGGCAGGTCCTGCATCTCCTGGTCGAAGACCTGCAACGCGTAGACCCCCCTGCGGCCGGTGATGATCTCGACACCGGCCTGCTCGCTGACGTAGTCGGAGCGGATGGTCGTGCCGGGATCCTGCGGGTCGAAGGTGTTGCGGATCCTGAGCGGGATGGCGGAACGCCGGAGGATGCGGGCCGCGCCCGGATGGATCGCCTCCATGCCCATGTTGGCCAGCTGGTCGGCGACGTCGTAGTTGGTGTCGCCGATCTTGCGCACCGCGGCCTCGTCGACCAGCTTTGGGTCGGCGCTGCTCAGGTGATACTCCTTGTGGATCACCGCCTCGCGCGCCGCGGTGCGCGCGGCGATGTGACTGAAGGTCACCTCGGTATAGCCGCGCCCGAAGCGCCTGACCATGCCTTCCACGCATTGCGCGTACCCGGTCACGACCGGCAGCTCGCGCGCGAGGTCGATGCCGGCCAGACCGTCGTCGATGCGCTCGTCGAGGCCCAGCTGGCGTTCGTCGCGCCAGCCGGTGAGGTCCACGAACCGGCTCTCGACCCCACGCTGCCGCAGCAGCAGTGTCGTGTTGAATGCACTGTGCGCCTCGCCGATCGCGGTCAGCATCTCACGCACCGTCTTCAGTTGTTCGTCCAGGCGGAAGTGCCCGTAGGCGCACAGGCGGTGGATGTCGATCAGGCAGCTGCGCACCCCCTCGATCCGCTCGCGCACGAACCGGTCTGCCTCCGCCGCGAGCGAAGGGTGGGCGAACATCCGCGCGTTGATCTCGCACATGCGCCGCCCGGTCCCGGTGATGGCATCGGTCCAGGCCAGGTCGGAGTCCCCGCGCACATACAGCGCGTAGACGCCGGGTTCGCCGGTTTTCTTGTGCTCGAGCAACAGGTTGGTGATGCCGGCATAGGCCGAGACCACGATGATGCGCCGGTATGGATCCCGTTCGAGGCGCGGTGGCAGCAGCACGTTGTTGAGTGCCGCCTCGGTGTCGGCGATCGACGTTCCCCCGATCTTCTCGACGGTGTGCATGCTCATGCGGCGCTTCGCTCGTCCGTGAGCAGGCCGCCGACGGCGCGAATCGGGGTCGTGTCGTCGCGTTCGGCAAGGAAGCCCGGGCGCGGCCTGGCGGGTCCGAATGGCGCGACCAGCCGGTTGCTGACCGCGTTGTAGACGATGAACACGTTCGAGCGCGGGAAGGGCGAGATGTTCCCGTTCGAGCCGTGCATCGTGTTGCAGTCGAAGAAGACGGTGGTGCCGGCCGGACCGGTCGCGGTGCGTATCCCGCCCCGTGCGACCAGGAGCCCGAGGCTCTCCGGGTCGGGCACGCCGTATTCCTGGCGGCGCAACGACTGGCGGAAGTGGTCGTCGGGTGTCTCGCCGACACATGCGATGTACTGCCGGTGCGACCCGGGGATCAGCATCAGCGGGCCATTGACGTCGGTGTTGTCCGACAGGCTGATCGACACGCTCAGGGCGCGCATGCGCGGCATGCCATCCTCGACGTGCCAGGTCTCGAAGTCGGAGTGCCAGTAGAACTCCTTGCCGAAGAGCCCGGGCTTGTAGTTGAGGCGCGACTGGTGCACGTAGACACTGTCACCCAGCACGTACTCGGCGATACGCACGAGGCGCTCGTCCCGCGCCAGCCGGGAGAAGAGCTCGCTGACCGCGTGCACCCGGAAGATCGAGCGCACCTCGTTGCTGCCCGGCTCGCGGATGAGGTCGTCGCCATCGCCAGGTGCGCTCCGGGCGCGCAGCCGCGCGAGCTCGGCCTCGAGCAGCGCGATCTCCCCGGCCGTGAACAGGTCGTCACGGATCATGAAGCCATCGCGCTCGTAACCGCGCAGGTGCTCGGGAGCGACCGGCGGCGACACCCCGGCCCCGGCATGGACCACCGGGTCGTCACGGTCGACTCGTTGCGGCCGGGATTCCCGGCGCGAGGGATAGGCGTCGTCATGCGTGGTCATCGTCGGCTCCTTCAACCCGCTGCCTCGGCGGCGAGTGGATACGCGCCGGTGTCGTCGTGGACCTCGCGGCCATTGAGCGGCGGGTTGAACACGCAGGCCATGGTCATCTCGCTCGACGCGCGCAGGACGTGGCGGTCGTGCTGGTCGAGGATGTAGACCGTCCCCGGCGCGATCGGATAGACCTGGCCGTCGTCGAGGCTCTCGACCTGCCCGTGCCCGGAGATGCAGTACACCGACTCGAGGTGATTCTGGTACCACATCGGTGTCTCGGTGCCCGCGTAGATGGTGGTGATGTGGAACGAGAAGCCCATCCCGTCGTTCTTCAGGAGCAGCCGCGTGCTCTCCCAGTTCTTGGTGACGACGCGCCGGTCGGTCTCGCGCGCCTGCTGCAGGGTCCTGACGATCATCGTGCTGCCACCTCCTCGAAGCTGTCGGCGAGGATCGACAGGCCGCGGTCGAGTTCCTCGTCGGTGATGGTCAGCGGGGGGAAGCACTTGACGACCTCGTCGCGGGCCCCGCTGGTCTCCACGACCAGTCCGCGCCGGTATGCCGCACGGCAGGTCGCGGCGGCGGTCTCGCCGTCCGCGCACGCGAGCCCGGTCATGAACCCGCGGCCACGCAGCTCGAGCGGCAGGTCGACCAGGCTCGCGATGCGGCCGAGGCGCGCCCGCAGCACGCCGGACTTGCGACGCACGTCGTTGGCGAACGCGCCGTCCTGCCAGAAGGTCTCGAGCGCCGCGGTCGCCGTGACGAAAGCGTGGTTGTTGCCGCGGAACGTGCCGTTGTGCTCGCCCGGCTTCCAGCAGTCCAGCTCCGGGCTCAGGAGCACCACTGCGAGTGGCAGGCCGAACCCGGACAGCGACTTCGACAGCACGACGATGTCCGGGCGGATGCCGGACGGCTCGAAGCTGAAGAACGTCCCGGTACGGCCGCAGCCCGCCTGGATGTCGTCGACGATGAGGATGATCCTGCGCTCGCGGCAGATGCGCTCGAGGCGCCTGAGCCAGTCATTGCCGGCGACGTTCAGCCCGCCCTCGCCCTGCAGCGTCTCCACGATCACCGCGGCCGGGTGGCCGAACCCGCTGCTTGGGTCGTCCAGCGCCCGCTCGAGGTAATCGAGCGTGTCCACGCCGGTGCCGAGGTACCCGTCGAACGGCGCGCGCAGCACGCCGGGCATCGACACGCCGGCTGCGCCGCGGTGGTGCTGGTTGCCCGTCAGGGACAGCGCGCCGAGCGTCACTCCGTGGAATGCGTTGGTGAAGGCCACGATGCCCTCGCGCCCGGTCACCTTGCGCGCCAGCTTGATGGCGGCCTCGACCGCGTTGGCGCCGGTCGGCCCGGGAAACTGCGTCAGGTAGTCCAGACGGCGCGGTTCCAGCACGCGGCGGCTGAAACTCTCGAGGAAGCGTCCCTTGGCGGCAGTGTGCAGGTCGAGGCTGTGGGTGATGCCGTCGCCGGCGACATATTCGATCAGCGCCTCGCGCAGGCGCGGGTGATTGTGGCCGTAGTTGAGGCTGCCGGCGCCGCACAGGAAGTCGAGGTAACGGCGGCCGTGGCGGTCCACCATTTCCGCGCCCTGGGCACGTTCGAACACTGCGGGCACCGACCGGCAGTAGGAACGGACACCGGACTCGAGCCGGTCGAACGTGTTGGCTGGCTTGAGCCTGGCCTCGACGGCCCGGACAGTACTATTCATCGGCAAACCTCGCTTTGGCGTCTGGATTCTCGATCGATGTCGGATGGCTG
>CAZXAS010000064.1:0-13718 GCA_964638185.1 uncultured Steroidobacteraceae bacterium
TTCTTCCGCGCGAGCAAATACGATCTACAGGAGTAGGCCGGCCTGGGCCGTGCCTGCCTCGACGCGGCACGCCTCACCGCAGGCACGCCGCCCCTGCGCCGCGCCAACCTTGACGCGGCGCGCCTCACCACAGGCGCAACGCCATAGGGGACAGGCCCCAACGGAGCGCCTCACCGCCGGCACTCCCCCTGACCCGGTTCAAGTAAACTGCGACCATGACCGCCGAAGCCACAACGAGGCGCTGCGACATAGCCATCGTCGGCGGCGGCATGGTCGGCCTGTCACTGGCCGCGGCGCTGTCGAAGTTGCCGCTCGAGGTCGTGGTCGTCGAGCCGGTCGCCGCCGACAGCGCCGAGCAGCCGAGCTTCGACGAGCGTACGACCGCGCTGTCCAACGGCAGCCGCCGCATCCTCGAGGGCATCGGCGTCTGGTCCCGCATCGCTGCCGACGCCACCCCGATCCGGCACATCCACGTCTCCGATCGCGGCCACTTCGCCTTCGCGCGCCTGTCCGCCGAGGAGCAGGGTGTCCCGGCGCTCGGGCACACCATGACCAACCGGGCGCTCGGCGCCGCGCTCGCCGAACTGTGCGCAGCGGCGCCGCGGGTCGAGGTCATGTGCCCGGCACGCGTGACCGGCGTGGAGCCGGGCCCCGACCGCGTCGGGCTCGGGGTCGACGGTTCATGGCGGGGACGGCTCGAGGCGCGGCTCGTGGTGGCGGCGGACGGGGCCAGGTCCGCGGTGCGTGCCGCCTTCGGCATCGACGCCAGCGTGTGGGACTACGACCAGCACGCCGTCATCGCCAACGTGGTCACCGACAGGTTCCACGAGTTCACCGCCTATGAACGGTTCACGCCGGCCGGACCGATCGCCATCCTGCCGCTCGGCGATGGTCGCTCCACCATCGTCTGGACCGTGGCGCCGACCGAGGCCCAGGCCATCGTCGACCTCGATGACGCGGCTTTCCTGGCGGCGCTGCAGGAGCGATTCGGTTTCCGCCTCGGTCGCTTCACCCGTGCCGGCCGGCGCCACGTCTATCCGTTGTCGCTGACGCGCTCCGAACGGCAGGTGGCGGACCGGGCGGTGATCATCGGCAATGCGGCCCAGGGCCTGCACCCGATCGCCGGCCAGGGCTTCAACCTTGGCCTCCGGGACGTCGCGACCCTCGCCGAGGTGATCGCCGACGACCTCGCGGCGCGGGGCGGCGATTTCGACCCGGGCAGCGCCGCGGTCCTGGAGCGCTATGCCGACTGGCGTCGTGCCGACCGGCGCACGGTGATCGCGTTCACCGACGGCCTGGTCAGGCTCTTCGGCAACCCGCTGCCGCCGGTGCGTGCGGCACGGGCCGCGAGCCTGCTGCTGTTCGACCTCGCGACTCCCGCCAAGCAAGCCTTCGCGCGCGTCACCATGGGTCTGGCGGGCAGGTTGCCACGCCTCGCCCGCGGCGTGCCGCTGGCATGAAGCCCGACTTCGACGTCGCGATCGTCGGTGGCGGCATGGTCGGGGCTGGCCTGGCCGCGCTGCTCGGCGTCCATCGCCCGACCAGCAACTTGCGCGTGGCGCTGCTGGAGCCGCGGCCGGCCCCGGTGCCCGCTGCCGGCGCGCCGATCGACCTGCGCGTGTCGGCCCTGTCGCGCGCCTCCGAGCGCCTGCTGCGGCTGACCGGCGCCTGGCCGAGCGTGGCCGTGCGCGGGGCGGCCGCGTACGAGCGCATGCTCGTCTGGGACGAGCAGGGCGCGCCGGACGCCCCGGACGCGCTGGTATTCGATGCGGCCGAACTCGGGGAGCCCGACCTCGGCCACATCGTCGAGAACCGCTCGGTGCAGGCGGCGCTGCTCGAGCGCGCGGTCGAGCAGGGCGTGTCGCTGATACGCGCCGGCGTCGAGTCCATCGAACTTCGCGAGAACTACCACCTCACCGCCGGCGAAGGCCGCCAGTTCACTGCCGGGCTGGTCGTGGCGGCGGACGGCGCCGATTCCGGCGTACGGCGCCTGGCCGGCATCGGCACGCGCGGCTGGGAGTACGGCCAGCACGCCGTGGTGGCGCACCTCGGACCCGAGCGCCCGCATGGCCGCACCGCGCGCCAGCGTTTCCTGTCGACCGGTCCGCTGGCCCTGCTGCCGCTCGCCGACGGCCGCGTATCGCTGGTGTGGTCGACCACGCCGGAAATGGCCGCTGAGCTCACTGCCCTCGACGACGCGGCGTTCAGCGAGCGGGTGACCGAGGGTTCCGCGAGCGTGCTGGGCCGGCTGCAGCCCACGACGCCACGCGTGTCGTTCCCGCTCAGGCTGTTGCACGCGCTCGAGTACACGCGCCCGCGGCTGGCCCTGGTCGGCGATGCCGCACACACGGTCCACCCGCTGGCAGGACAGGGCGTGAACCTCGGCTTCATGGACGTCAGTGCGCTGGCGCAGGTCATCGGCGAGGCCGTCACGGCCGGCCGCGACCCGGGCGAACACGCGGTACTGCGACGCTACGAGCGCTGGCGCAAGGCGGAGAACCTGCCGGCGATGGCGCTGCTCGACATGTTGAAGCGCCTGTTCAGCAACGACCACCCGATGCTGTCCTGGGCGCGCCGCGGCGGGCTCGCGGCGGTCGAGCGCGCCACACCGCTCAAGCGCGCGCTGATCGAGCGGGCGCTGGGTCTCGGCGACCGGTCAGGCGCCGTCCTGTCCCGGAGCCGGGGCAACGCCTGACCCCTCCGGCCACTGGCTCGCGTCGATGGTGTCGCGATAGGCATGCCAGGTCGCATGCCCGAGCAGCGGGATCGTGACCGCGAGCCCGATCAGCGCGGTCGCGAAGCCCAGGGCCGTCAGCAGCACGATGACCAGTACCCACACGAACATTGCGCGCTTGTTGCGCAGGACCGCGTTCACGCTGGTGACGATGGCGGTGATGGCGTCGGCATCACGGTCGCAGATCATCGGCAGCGAGAACGCGCTGAAGGCAAACGTCAGCAGCGCGAAGATCGACCCGACGGCCGAGCCGATGGCGAGGAACGTGGCGAGCTGGCGCCAGTCGGGCTCCGCCTCGACCGGAAAGAACACGTGGACCATCGACCCGGCGCGGGCCCAGACCAGGAACACGACCAGCAGTCCGAGCGCGAACACCATCGCGGTGCCCAGGCTCCCGCGCTGCTGGACGAAGCAGCGCGCGAGCGACGGCGCGAGGCCCTGCTCGAGCTGGCGGCTGATGGAGTACAGGCCGAGCGCCAGCACCGGGGCGATGAATACGAAGCCGGACAGCAGGACCAGCACCGCCCAGTAGCTGCCGAGCTTGAGCCCGATGCCGGTCACGAGCCAGGAGAGCAGCGCGATCACCGCGCCGTAGCTCAGGCTCTGGCGCGGCGCACGCCTGAAGTCCTGCCAGCCCTTGCGCACCCACTCCAGGGCCGCGAACGTCGGCAGTCGGCGGCAGGGTGCCACGAACGGCAATGCGTCCGTCGTCGCGGACGCGCCCACGGAACCGGAGCTCTCGGCCATCGTCTTGCCCCCCGTGTCCATCATCGCCTGCGGGGCTTCTGTGTCCCCGCGAGGCCGGTCCGGCGCTACTCGACCAGGCGGTCGAGCTTGGCCGCGCAGATGAAATCGTTCTCCGACAGTCCGCCGATCGCATGCGTGGAGAAGCGGACGTTGCAGTAGTTGTAGCCGACCTCGAGGTCGGGGTGGTGGTCTTCCGCATTGGCCACGTGCGCCAGCGCGTTCACGAAGCTCATGGTGCGGTAGAAGTCCTTGAACTTCAGCTCGCGCCGGATCGCCTCGCCCTCGGCGACCAGCCGCCAGTCGCCGTGCAACTGGTCCAGCAGCGCCCTGGCTTCCGCCGCGTCATAGGGCCTGACACCGCCCTCGCAGGGCCGGCACCTGCGCTCCGCCAGCTCGTCGTTCATGGATTCTCCCTCGCCTGGTAACTGCGCTCGACGTATTGCTCCACCAGCTGCTGGAACTCCTCGGCGATACGCTCGCCCTTGAGGGTCACCGTCTTCTCGCCATCCTCGTAGACCGGCGCCACCGGCCGCTCGCCGGTTCCCGGAAGGCTGATGCCGATGTTGGCATGCTTGCTCTCGCCGGGCCCGTTGACCACGCAGCCCATCACGGCCACGGTCATGTCCTCGACCCCGACGCGCTGCCGTTTCCACTCCGGCATGCGCTCGCGGATGTAGCCCTGGATGCGCTGGGCCAGTTCCTGGAAGTAGGTGCTGGTGGTGCGGCCGCAGCCCGGGCAGGCGATGACCATCGGGATGAAGGCCCTGAGCCCCATGGTCTGCAGGATCTCCTGGGCGACGATGACCTCGCGCGTGCGATCACCGCCGGGCTCCGGCGTGAGCGAGATGCGGATCGTGTCGCCGATGCCCTCCTGCAGCAGCACGGCAAGCGCGGCGGTCGAGGCAACGATGCCCTTGGACCCCATCCCCGCCTCGGTCAGGCCGAGGTGCAGCGGGTAGTCGCAGCGGCGCGCCAGGGCACGGTAGATGGCGACCAGGTCCTGTACGCCCGATACCTTGGTGCTGATCACGATCGCGTCGTGGGCGAGCCCGAGTTCCTCGGCGCGCGCCGCGCTGTCGAGCGCCGATACGACCGTCGCCTCGCGCAGCACCTCGAGGGCGTCGAGGGGCTCGGGCGCACGCGAGTTCTCGTCCATCATGCGCGTCAGCAGTTCCTGATCGAGGCTGCCCCAGTTGACGCCGATGCGCACCGGCTTGCGGTGGCGGCAGGCGGTCTCGATCATCTCGGCGAACTGCGGGTCGCGCCGGCTGCCACGGCCGACGTTGCCGGGATTGATGCGGTACTTGGCCAGGAGCTCGGCGCATCCCGGGTGCGCCTTCAGGAGCTTGTGGCCGTTGAAATGGAAGTCGCCGACGATCGGCACGTCCACGCCGGCGGCGGCGAGGCGCTCGACGATCTTCGGTACGGCCGCGGCCGCCTCGTCGGTGTTGACGGTCACGCGCACCAGTTCGGAGCCGGCCCGCGCCAGTGCCTTGACCTGCTGGAACGTGGACTCGATGTCCGCCGTATCCGTATTGGTCATCGACTGCACGACGATGGGCGCACCGCCACCGACGGTGACGCTGCCGATACGAACGGCGACGGAGGGGCGGCGGGCTGCGGCGGGCATGCTACGTCTGCGTGGGAGGTTGACCGGGCTATTGTAGGGGCTGGCGGCGCGGGCTGGCCAACCGCCTGGAGCGGTGGCGCCGACCGACAGGCAGCCGCGACCGCACCGCGCTCGCGTAGACTAGGGCGCCTTGCGCAGGGGGACGACCAGGATGCCGGAAACCGCTGGACGCGCCGCCGTGCGCTCGCCGTCGATGCTCGACGCCGCCATCCCGGTGATCGTGCTGGTAGGACTGCTGGTCCTGTCGGTCCACCTCTACGGGGAGAACTCCTCCTACGGCGCCAACCAGATCGCACTGCTGCTCGCAGCCTGTGTGGCCGGCCTCGTCGGCCTCAAGAACGGGCTGCACTGGCACGAGGTCGAGGACGCCATCGTCCACGGGGTGTCGCTGGCGACCAAGGCGATCTTCATCCTGCTGGCGGTCGGGGCGCTGATCGGCGCCTGGATCCAGGCCGGCGTCGTGCCGACACTGGTTTACTACGGACTGCAGCTCCTCGATCCCGGCTGGTTCTATTTCGCCGTCTGCCTGGTCTGTGCCATCACCGGGCTGGCGATCGGCAGTTCCTGGACGGTTGCCGGGACGCTCGGCGTGGCGTTCATGGCGATCGCGGCCGGCCTCGGGCTGTCCGCGGCCATCACCGCCGGTGCAGTGATATCGGGGGCCTACTTCGGCGACAAGATGTCGCCGCTTTCGGATACGACCAACCTGGCGCCCGCCGCCGCCGGCAGCGAGCTGTTCGCGCACATCCGCCACATGACCTGGACGACCGGCCCGAGCATCGCGCTGGCCCTGGCCGGCTTCGCCGCACTGGGCCTCAGCGCCGAACGCCAGGGCGACGTGCTCGCCCTCGGCCAGCTTCCCGAGACCCTGCGCGCCGGCTTCAACATCGGCTGGTACCTGCTGGTGCCGGTAGCACTCGTCATGGCCATGGCCGCGCGGAGGGTCCCGGCCTTCCCGACCATCATGATCGGCGCGCTGGTCGGTGCGCTGTTCGCGGTCGTGTTCCAGCCGGACCTCGTGGTCCGAAGCGCCGGCAACGACGCGCTGTCACGGCCGCTGGCGCTCCTGTCGGGGACCTGGACCGCCATGTTCGACGGCTACACGTCGACCACCGGCGATGCCGCCGTCGACAGCCTGCTGTCCCGCGGCGGCATGTCGAGCATGCTCAATACCGTGTGGCTGATCGTCTGCGCGATGGCCTTTGGCGCCAGCATGGAGCGCGTGGGCCTGCTGGAGCGCCTGGTGCGTGGCGTCTTCGCGGCTGCGCACTCCACGGCCTCGCTCGTCATCGCGACCCTGGCAACCGCGATCGGCGTCAACGTGATCGCCGCCGACCAGTACATCGCCATCGTCCTGCCGGGACGAATCTTCCGGCCCGAGTACGAGCGCCGCGGACTCGCGCCGGTGAACCTGTCGCGGGCACTGGAGGATGCCGGTACCCTGACCTCGCCGCTGGTGCCATGGAACACCTGCGGCGCCTACATGGCGGCGACCCTGGGCATCGCCACCAGCGCGTACCTGCCGTTCGCGCTGTTCAACCTGCTGAATCCGCTGGTGGCCGCGGTCATGGCCATCGGCGGCTTCAGGATCATCCGGAACGCGAAGGACTGAGGAGGTAGACACGATGGACGTCAGGGCCGCGGTGGCCTGGGAAGCAGGCAAGCCGCTCGAGATCGAGACCGTCCAGCTGGACGGACCGAAGGCTGGCGAGGTGCTGGTCGAACTGCGCGCCACCGGAATCTGCCACACCGACGAGTTCACGCGTTCCGGGGCCGACCCGGAGGGACTGTTCCCGGTGATCTTCGGGCACGAGGGTGCGGGCGTCGTGGTCGATGTCGGCCCCGGCGTGAAGTCGGTCGTCAAGGGCGACCACGTGATTCCGCTCTACACGCCGGAATGCCGCGAGTGCAAGTCCTGCACCTCGCAGAAGACCAACCTGTGCACGGCGATACGTGCCACCCAGGGCCAGGGCGTGATGCCCGACGGCACCAGCCGCTTCTCGATCAACGGCCGCAAGGTCCATCACTACATGGGCTGCTCCACCTTCGCGAACTTCACCGTGCTGCCCGAAATCGCGGTGGCGAAGATCCGCGAGGATGCGCCGTTCGACAAGGTCTGCTACATCGGCTGCGGCGTCACGACCGGCATCGGCGCCGTCATCAACACTGCCAGGGTGGAGCCGGGCGCGAACGTGGTCGTGTTCGGTCTCGGCGGCATCGGACTGAACGTGATCCAGGGCGCACGGCTCGCCGGTGCCGACAAGATCGTCGGCGTGGACATCAACCCGCGACGCAAGGCCCTGGCCGAGAAGTTCGGCATGACGCACTTCGTCAATCCCCGCGAGGTCGAGGGGGACCTGGTTCCCTACCTGGTCGCGCTGACCGGCGGTGGCGCCGACTACAGCTTCGAGTGCGTCGGCAACGTAGAGCTGATGCGCCAGGCGCTGGAGTGCTGCCATCGTGGCTGGGGCGAGTCGATCATCATCGGCGTCGCGGGGGCGGGCCAGGAGATCCGCACGCGACCTTTCCAGCTGGTGACCGGGCGCGTGTGGCGGGGTACGGCCTTCGGCGGCGCACGCGGCCGCACGGACGTGCCGAAGATCGTCGACTGGTACATGGACGGCAAGATCAACATCGACGACCTGATCACCCACCAGATGCCGCTGGAGAGGATCAACGATGCCTTCGACCTGATGCACAGCGGCGAGTCGATCCGCTCGGTCGTCGTGTACTGACATGGTTATCGAGACGCTCGCGGAGCACCGATGTTTCGGCGGCGTGCAGGGTTACTACCGGCACGATTCCGAATCGACGCGTACGCCCATGCGGTTCGCCGTGTTCATGCCGCCGGCCGCCGACCGGTCGAGCGTGCCGGTGCTCTACTTCCTGGCCGGCCTGACCTGCACCGAGGAGAACTTCACCGTCAAGGCCGGGGCGCAGCGGCGGGCGGCGGAACTCGGCATCGCGCTCGTCATGCCGGACACCTCGCCGCGCGGTACGGACCTGCCGCGCGAACACGATGCCTATGACTTCGGGTCCGGCGCCGGCTTCTACGTCGACGCGACCGAGTCGCCCTGGTCCGGTCACTACCGCATGCATGGCTACGTGACGCGTGAACTTCCGGCGCTGGTCGCGGGCCGGTTTCCGGTCGATGGCGCGCGGATGAGTGTGTTCGGCCACTCGATGGGTGGGCATGGTGCGCTGGTCGCCGCACTGCGCAACCCCGGCCTGTACCGGAGTGTCTCGGCGTTCGCGCCGATCTCATCGCCGATGAACTGTCCCTGGGGCGAGAAGGCGCTCGCCGGCTATCTCGGGGCGGACCGGAATTCCTGGCGCGCATGGGATGCCTGTGCGCTGATCGCGGACGGACGCCGGGTCGACAGCCTGCTGGTCGACCAGGGCACCGCCGATCCGTTCCTGGTCGAGCAGCTCCGGCCTGAACTGCTCGAATCGGCGTGCGCCTCCGCCGCAATACCGCTCGAGCTGCGTCGCCAGGACGGCTACGACCACTCGTACTTCTTCATCGCCAGCTTCGTTGCCGACCACCTCGCGTGGCATGCCTCGAGGCTCGCCGGCTGAGCGTCGCTCAGCCGCCCGCGGCGACTTCCGCCATCCAGTCGCGCACCCTCGCCTCGAGCGTGTCGAGCGGAATGGCACCTGCGCCGAGCACCGTGTCGTGGAACGCGCGGATGTCGAAGCGCTCACCCAGCGTGCGCTCCGCCTCGCTGCGCAGTTCCCGGATGCGCAGCTGGCCGATCTTGTAGGCGAGCGCCTGGCCCGGCCAGCCGATGTAGCGGTCGATCTCGTTGACGATGTCGAGTTCGGTCTTGGCGGCATGCTCCTTGAAGAAGTCGATCGCCTGCTGCCGGCTCCAGCCCTTGACGTGCATGCCGGTGTCGACGACGAGCCGCACGGCGCGCCACATGTCGTAGGTCAGGTAGCCGAAGCGGTCGTAGGGGTCTTCGTAGAGCCCCATTTCCTCGCCGAGACTCTCGCTGTACAGGCCCCAGCCCTCGATGAAGGCGGTAATGTCCGCGAAACGCCTGAAGGTCGGCACGTCGCGCAGTTCCTGCGCCAGTGCGATCTGCAGGTGATGACCCGGCACGGCCTCGTGCACCGACAGCACCGGGATCTCGTATTTCGGCCGCTGTTCCGGCCGGTACAGGTTCACGTAGTACCAGCCGGGGCGCAGGCCATCGTTGGACGGCGGTGAGTAGTAGGCGGTCGTCGTGTCCGGGGCGCTGATGGCCGGGATCGGGCGTACGCCGTACGGCGTGCGTGGCAGCGTGCCGAACAACGGCGGCAGCAGCGGGTCGATGCGCTTCGCCATGGCCAGGTAGGCGCGGAACAGTTCGTCGGCATCGGCGTAGTGGAAGCGCGGGTCGGTGCGCAGGAAGACGAGGAACTCCTGGAAGCTGCCGTCGAAGCCCACCTCGCGGATGACCCGCTCCATCTCGGCGCGGATGCGCGCCACCTCCCGGAGCCCGATCTCGTGGATCTCGTCCGGTGTCAGGTCCGTGGTCGTGTAGTGCGCTGCGCGGTTGGCGTACCAGGCCGCGCCGTCTGGCGTGTCGGAGATCCCGATCGTGTCGCGCGACGCCGGCAGGTAGCGCTCCGTGAGGAACCGCTCCAAGCGCGCATAGGCCGGCACCACGACCGTGCCGATTGCCTCCCGGGCCCTGGCGGCCAGCCGCTCGCGTTCTGCCGCCGGCATCGATGCCGGCATCTCCCTGAACGGCGCGTAGAACGGGCTCGCCGCCGGGTCGTCGACGAGTTGCTGGCGCACTTGCGCCGGGACACGCCCCATGATCACGCGCGGCTGGGTGCGGCCCTCCCGGGCGCCTTCCTCCAGCAGCGCGATGGTCTGGTCCATGTACGCGCCGAAGCCCTCCAGTCGCGCCAGCCAGTCGCTCCAGTCGGACGGCGCAGTGAATGACAGCCGCTCGAGCAGCTCGTGCTCGGTCTGGATGCCGTCGCGCATGTTGATCTCGTACAGCCAGGGCTTGAACGGCTCGGCGGCGATACGGTCCTCGAGCAGGCGGCGGAACAGGTCGTAGTCGAGCTGGCGCGCCGGCGGCAGCGCGGCGCGCGGGATCGCGAGCAGGGCAGCGAGGTCGGCGCGATTAGCGGCCAGGTGCGCCGCGCGGGCCGCCGGGGACAGGTCTGGCCAGCGGGTGTTGAAGCGCTTGTCGCCGAGCGCGGAGGCCGAGGTCGGGTTCTCCTGCATGCGCCGGTCCCACTCACGCGCGAACAGCGCGTCCAGTTCCTGGACCGGCTCCGCCGCCAGCGCCGGCCGCCCCACGGGGATAACCACCGCGATCATGCAGAGAACGAGCAGCAAACGGACGGGAAATGGCGTGGCGCTGGCGCGGTCCATGGAACGTTCCTCGGTGGCACGGTGTCGCTGGCGAACCGGGACTATACCCGGTGGCGGCCGGGGCCCGCGCGTCGACCCGGCTGCCGTTCCTTGCTGGCCGTGGACCCTGTAGACTGCCGGTTCCGCGACAAGACCTGGCCGGAGAGACCGCGACAGCGCGGCGCCGAAGGCGCAACCCGCCCGGAAACGCTCAGGCAAACGAACGGCAGGATCTCGCGGACTCTGGAGAGTGGCCCCACCGGGCCCACCGAAGGGGAGCGGCACCGGGGAATGTTCCCGGCACCCAATCTCTCAGGTCCAAGGACAGAGGGGCGGCGGATCCATGGGGGTCCGCCGCCCCTTTTTATTTGCCTGGCGGCCCCGCGGGGGCAAGGACGGTCGACATGGGCTTGCGCACGCCGCTCTACGACACGCACCTCGCGCGCGGCGCGCGCATGGTCGACTTCGGCGGCTGGGACATGCCGGTGCACTACGGGTCGCAGATCGAGGAGCATCACGCCGTGCGCCGCGCGGCCGGCATGTTCGACGTGTCGCACATGCGCGTGGTCGAGGTCACCGGTACGCGCTCGCGCGAGTTCCTGCGCCGGCTGCTGGCCAACGACGTGGCGCGGCTCAAGACGCCGGGGAAGGCCCTCTACAGCTGCATGCTGCGTGACGACGGCGGCGTGCTCGACGACCTGATCGTCTACTTCTTCGCCGAAGACCGCTATCGGATCGTCGTCAACGCCGGCACCGCGGACAAGGACATCGCCTGGATGACGGCGCGGGCCGCCGACTTCGGCGTGACCGTGCGACCGCGGCCCGACCTCGCCATGATCGCGGTGCAGGGGCCCGAGGCGCGCGAGCGCGCGCTGGCCTGCCTGCCATCCGGGTGCCAGGCCGCGGCGGCCGGACTCGGCCCGTTCTTCGCCGTGGAGTGCGAGCAGACGATGGTGGCGCGCACCGGGTATACGGGCGAGGACGGCTTCGAGATCACGCTGCCGGCGACTGCCGCCGAGGCCTTCTGGACCGCGCTCGCCGCCGCCGGCGTCGTACCCTGCGGGCTCGGGGCACGCGACACGCTCCGCCTCGAGGCGGGCATGAATCTCTACGGCAACGACATGGACGAGACCGTGTCGCCGCTGGAGTCGGCACTCGGCTGGACCGTCGTCCTCGAGGAAGGGCGCGACTTCATCGGCCGTGCCGCGCTGGTGGCGCAGAAAGCGGCAGGGATCGCGCGCAAGCTCGTGGGTCTCGTGCTCGAGGAGCGCGGCGTGCTGCGCGCCCACCAGCGCGTGGTCGTCGCCGGTGTCGGCGAGGGCGAACTCACCAGCGGCAGCTTCTCGCCGACACTCGAGCGGTCGATCGGTCTCGCGCGCGTTCCGGCGGCGACCGCCGAGCGGGTCGAGGTCGACATACGCGGCCGGCTGTTGCCGGCGCGCGTGGTCAAGCCGCCCTTCGTCCGTCACGGCAAGGCAGTCATCGACCTCCAGGCAATCGACAAGGCCGTCCAGGGACGGCAGGAGAACAAGGCATGAGCAACGTACCGGCGGACCTGCGCTTTACCAGGAGCCACGAATGGGTGCGCACGCTGCCCGACGGCAGCGTCGAGATCGGCATCACGGACCACGCGCAGGAGGCCCTGGGCGACCTGGTGTTCGTCGAGGTGCCGGAGACCGGCCGGCAGCTGTCCGCCGCCGACCCCTTTGCGGTGGTCGAATCGGTGAAGGCGGCCTCCGACGTCTATTGTCCCGTTGCCGGCGAGGTGCTTGCGGGCAACGACGCGCTGGCCACCCAGCCGGAACTGGTCAACCAGGATCCATACGGGCAGGGCTGGATCGCGAGACTCAAGCCGACGTCGATCCAGGCGGTCGAGGCCCTGCTCGACGCCAGCCAGTATTCGTCCCTGCTGGCGAGCGAGGCCTGAGCCGGACGGCGCAGGAGGAACCAGTCACATGGCGTACATCCCGCACACCGACGACGACGTCGCCGCGATGCTGGACGCGATCGGCGCGTCCGGCCTCGAGGCGCTGTTCGACGAGATCCCCGCGGAACTCAAGATCGACGCGCTGGCCGGCGTGCCGCCGGCCCTGTCCGAGATGGAAGTCGGCCGGCTGATGGCCGAGCGCGCCGCCCGCGACGGGCGTCCCCTCAACTTCATCGGTGCCGGCGCCTACGAGCACCACATCCCGGCGCCGGTGTGGGCGATCACCACGCGCGGCGAGATCTACAGCGCCTATACGCCCTACCAGGCCGAGGCCAGCCAGGGCACGCTGCAGGCGATCTACGAGTACCAGACGATGATCGCCGGGCTCACCGGCATGGAGGTGTCCAACGCCTCGCTGTACGACGGCGCCTCCGCGCTGGCCGAGGCCTGCCTCATGGCGGTACGCGCCAACCGCCGCTCGAAGTCGTCGCGCATCCTCGTGCCGCGCAGCCTGAACCCGACCTACGCGCGCTGCACCGAGGCGATCGCGGCGACCCAGGGCGTCACGCTCGAGGCGCTGCCTTACGACCCGGGGACCGGCCGCACGCTGGCCGCGACGCTGGCCGGGTACCAGGGCCAGGACATCACCGCCGTGGTGCTGCAACAGCCGAACTTCTTCGGCCAGCTCGAGGAGGTCGACGAGATCACCGACTGGGCGCATGCCCAGGGCGCGTTGATGATCGCGGTCGTCAACCCGACCGCGCTCGCCCTGCTCAAGCCGCCGGGGGAGTGGGGCACGCGGGGCGTCGACATCGCCTGTGGCGAAGGCCAGCCGCTCGGCGTGCCGCTGTCATCGGGTGGCCCGTACTTCGGCTTCCTGACCACCCGCATGGAGCACGTCAGGCAGATGCCCGGCCGCATCGTCGGGCGCACCGTCGACCTCGACGGGCGCCCGGGCTTCACGCTCACGCTGCAGGCGCGCGAGCAGCACATCCGCCGTGGCAAGGCGACGTCCAACATCTGCACCAACCAGGGCCTGCTGATGACGGCGGCCACCATCTACATGACGCTCCTGGGCCCGGTGGGCCTGGAGCGCGTCGCCGCCGCCTGCATGTCGCGCACTGCCGAGCTGGTCGCCGCACTCGGTACGGTCGGCGGCGTCCGCGTGGCCTTCGAGGGACCGCGCTTCCACGAGGCAGTGCTGCGGCTCGACCGCCCGGTGGCGCCGGTGCTCGAGGCGCTCGCCAAGCAGGGCATCGTGGGTGGCTGCGACATCGGCCGGCACTATCCCGAGCTCGGCCATGCGCTCCTGGTCTGCGCCACC
>CAZXAS010000065.1:0-223 GCA_964638185.1 uncultured Steroidobacteraceae bacterium
GCAGCACGGCATAGGCCGCCAGCAGCAGGTGGAATGCGGCCAGCGTCGGCAGGAAGACATCGTTGCCGAGGACATCCATCAGCGCCGCCACCAGGATCGGGCCGATGAAGGCGCCCGCCCCGTTCAGCAGGATCAATGTCCCGCTGGCACCGACCATCTGGCCCGCCGGCACCTGGTCGTTGACGTGCGCCAGCGTCAGCGAATAGAGCGTCAGGCTCATGCT
>CAZXAS010000065.1:233-13666 GCA_964638185.1 uncultured Steroidobacteraceae bacterium
AGAGCGCGATCAGCGCGAAGAACGCCATGGTCGAGCGGTCCGCGGCCCACCAAGCGCCGAGCGCGGCGATCGATGCGACGACGCAGGCGCCGAGCACCACGCTGCGCCGGTCGATCCGGTCGGAAAGTCGCCCCATCGGCAGCTGGCTGACGCAGGCGGCGAGGATCGCCGCCGCCATGAAGAACGACACGTCGCGGGTCGACATGCCGCGCTGGGCCGTGTACACGGCGCCCAGGGCGAACAGGCAGCCGGAGATCGCGCCGGACATCGCCACGCCCACCACCCCGAGCGGGGAGCGGTGGAACAACTCGACCAGGCGGACGCGCTGCGGGACGGAGAACTCGGGCGCCGAGCGCGCAGTGAGCGCCATCGGCACCAGCGCCACGGAAATGAGCACGGACACCAGGATGAACAGGATGGTGCTGCGCGGGTCGGCGACGTTCAGCAACAACTGGCCGAGCCCCAGGCCCGCGTAGCAGATCAGCATGTAGATGGACAGCAGCATGCCGCGGTGCTCGTTGCTGACGCGATCGTTGAGCCAGCTCTCGGCCACCACGTAGATGCCGGCGAAGCAGAACCCCGAGGCGATGCGCAGCAGGGTCCAGGTCCAGGGCTCGACGATAACGCTCTGCAGCAGGATCACGATCGAGGCGATCGACGTCAGGGCGGAGAAGACACGGATGTGCCCGACCGAGCTGACCAGGTTCGGCGTGATGATCGAGCCGCCGACGTAGCCCAGGTAGTAGGCGGCCAGCACGAAGCCGGCGACGAGGGTCGAGAAGCCCTCGATGCTGGCCCTCAGGCCGACGAGCGTGCCCTGCAGGCCGGCGCCCAGCATCAGGAGCGCCATGCCGGCGAGCAGCGTCCAGGTTGCGTAGAGTGCCGTGCGCATGGGTGGTCCGCGGGAGGGGCCGCACTATATCAGGGGTGCGGCGCAGCATCCGCGTGGACCACCGCGGCGCAGGCCGGCGACATCGGCCTGCCATCGATGGCTGCTATAGTGACCGGCCAGGCCGATGGACAGGAACCGCCGGCGCCAGCGGACGCGCCGACCGGGCCAGCCGGTGCCGGACTTTACCGACGTAGACAAGGGGGCAAGACCATGGACTGGATCGTTTCACTCATCATCGGCGGCATCGTCGGCTGGCTCGCCAGCATCCTGATGAAGACCAACGCCCAGATGGGCATCCTCGCCAATGTCGGCGTCGGGGTCGTGGGTTCGATGCTCGGCTACTGGATCGCAGGGCTGCTCGGCATGGCGCCGACCGGGATCCTGCGCTTCCTCGTCGCGCTCGGCGGCGCGGCACTCCTGATCTTCATCCTGCAGAAGGTCGGCGTGTTCCGGAAGACCTGAGTATCATCGCCGGCCTCGGTTCCGTGGGTGCGGCACCGCACCCACGGAAACCATGAAGACTCCCGCCGGCCTGCAGGCCCTGATCGACGATGGCGTGATCGACCACGTGCTCCGGCCGCTGAAGAGCGGCAAGGAGGCGACGGTCTACCTGGTGAGTTCGGGCAGTGGCATGCGCTGCGCGAAGGTCTACAAGGACCTGGCGCAGCGCAGCTTCCAGAAGCGCACGCAGTACCAGGAAGGACGCAAGGTGCGCGGCAGCCGCCAGGCCCGCGCGATGGGCAAGAGCACCCGCTTCGGTCGCCGCGAGCAGGAAGCGGCGTGGAAAAACGCCGAGGTCGACGCCCTGTACCAGCTCACCGCAGCGGGCGTTCGCGTACCGAAGCCCTATGGTTACTTCGACGGCGTGCTGATCATGGAACTGGTCGCGGACGCCCAGGGCGAGCCGGCGCCGCGCCTGGGCGAAGTCGACCTCGCCCCCGAGACCGCGCGCGAGTACCACCGCTTCCTGATCCAGCAGGTGGTGCGCATGCTGAGCCTCGGCGTCATCCATGGCGACCTGTCCGAGTTCAACGTGCTGGTGACGCCGGACGGCCCGGTCATCATCGACCTGCCACAGGCAGTCAACGCCGCAGGCAACAACGGCGCGCAGGCGATGCTCACGCGTGACGTGGACAACCTGCGGGTCGCGCTCGGGCGCTTCGCGCCGGAGCTGCTGGAGACGCAGTTCGCCGCGGAGATGTGGTCGTTGTTCGTGCAGGGAGAGCTCCTGCCCGACAGCGAGCTGACCGGCGTGCATGCCGTCGAGGAAGCCATCGCCGACCCGGACGCCGTGATGCTCGTCATCGACGACGCACGCGAGGAGGCGATCCAGCGCAGGTTGCGGCAAGCCGACTGACGACCCGACGGCGGGTCACGCGGCAGGCGCCGGTCGGCTGTCCACGCTCGCGGCGCGGGCCAGGGTCCGGGCCGAGGGTGTCAACCATGTCCCCGGAATCGTCTGCGGAACATGTGCCCGGCACAGACCGGGCCGGCTGGTAGAATCGAGTTCGTCCCTGGCGAGCAATCCGCGCCCAGCGCGTCGTATGCCCGATCTGTTGCAGTTCCTGCTTGGCCTCGTGTTGCTCGTGGTGGGAGCAGAGGCTCTCGTCCGAGGCGCCTCGAGGCTGGCCATCGCCGCCGGAATATCTCCACTGGTGGTTGGCCTCACGATCGTGGCGTTTGGTACCAGCTCGCCGGAGCTCGCGGTCTCTGCCCAGTCCTCATGGCGTGGCCAGGGTGACCTGGCGATGGGCAACGTCATCGGCAGCAATATCTTCAATGTGCTGTTCATCCTCGGTGTGTCCGCACTCGTGACCCCGCTGATCGTCGCGCGGCAAGTCATCCGCCAGGAAGTACCCGTCATGATCCTGGTATCGCTGCTGCTCGTCGGGCTTGCTCTGGACGGACGCATCGGGAGACTGGATGCCGCCGTGCTGGCATGTCTCCTGCTGGCCTACACGGTGTTCCTCATCCTCCAGTCCCGAGCCCAGGCTCGGATGAATGACAACGACGGACTCGGTGCCCAGGAGGCCGCCAGCTGGGCCAGGCACTGGACCGTCCAGGTTGCCCTGGTACTGGGAGGCCTGGGCCTCCTCGTGCTCGGCTCCAACCTGCTCGTCGACGCATCGATCGGTTTCGCGCGAGCCTTTGGCGTGAGCGAACTGGTCATCGGCCTCACGATCGTCGCGGCCGGGACATCGATGCCGGAGGTCGCGACCTCGGTAATGGCTTCCATTCGAGGTCATAGGGACATTGCGGTCGGCAACGTAATCGGCAGCAACGTGTTCAACATCCTCGGGGTGCTCGGCGTCTCTGGACTGGTTGCGCCGGGCTTCCTGGAGGTCGCGCCGTCCGCCCTGGCATTCGACCTTCCCGTCATGGTTGCCGCGGCGCTCCTGTGCCTGCCAATCTTCTTCACCGGCAGCGTGATCACTCGGGGCGAGGGCGCGCTGTTCCTCGCCTGTTACGTTGCCTACACGGTATTTCTTGTTCTGGCGGCACAGGAGAGCCCGCTGCTGTCCTTGTATCGAACCCTGCTGATCTGGGGGTTGATACCGGTCACCATCGCGGTGCTCGTGCTCGTGACGATCAGGGCCGTGCGAGGGGCGAAACGCCGCGGGCCGCGTTCAGGGTGACGCTGGAGCAAGGGGCGGAGATTCGCATTCTGTCCCGCCAGGTGTGGTCGATCCGGCAGATTAGCGGACGAAGCGGGCTGCCTCTCGACGCGGTCGGGCGGTGTCCGCGTGACTAGGCGGCGCACCGCCACATTGCCGGCGGAGCAGGACGTGCTCCGCCGGGGAAAGTGTTAGCCATGTCTCCGGAACAGTCTGTAAACCATGTAACCGGTACAGACCAGGACTTAGGTGGCGCGCCCGGAGAGATTCGAACTCCCGACCCCATGGTTCGTAGCCATGTACTCTATCCAACTGAGCTACGGGCGCGTTTTGTCGTACTTTGACTGGCGGAGAGAGAGGGATTCGAACCCTCGATGAGCTTTTGGCCCATACGCCCTTAGCAGGGGCGCGCCTTCGACCACTCGGCCATCTCTCCGGGTTCTGTCCCCCGGCTTCCCGGAAGGGCCGCAAATGATACTGGCCGGCCATGGGCCGGTAAAGGGCGCGTAGCGGGTATCAGCCGAGCGCGGTGGCCTGGGCGAGGTCGTCCGGCACGTCGGACTCGTCGTCCGAGCGCTGCTCCGAACGGATCCGCTCGTAGATTTCTTCGCGATGAACGCTGACGGTCCGGGGCGCGCGCACGCCGAGGCGAACCTGGTTGCCCTTCACACCGAGGACGGTGACGGTGACCTCGTCACCGATCATCAGGGCCTCGCCAACGCGTCGGGTCAGTATGAGCATCCTTGTTCGCCCCCTGCAGAAGCGTCCATGAGCCTGTGTGAGTACTGGATGCTATGAGGACTACCGGAGGAACGCTCTAAGGAAATCCCCTAATCTTGCTGTTTGGAAAATAGCAAAATTTCTGTTCGCAAACAAACCGTTGCGCGCCGCGCGAGCCGCAATGCAGCATTGCGATACCGGCTGTTTTCTTTCATGATGAAAATCAGTGCACTAATTGAGGGATTCCCTCGTCAGGCCGGCTTGGCCAACCCATAGGCGGCATGCAGGGCCCGCACCCCGCGCTCCAGGTCGACCTCAGCCACCAGCACACTGACCTTGATCTCGGAGGTCGAGACCAACCGCACATTGATCCGCTCGGCCCCGAGTGTCTCGAACAGCCGTGCCGCTACACCGGCGTGGGAGCGCATCCCGGAGCCGACCACGGCGAGCTTGGCCACCCGGTCGTCGCCAGTCAGGCTCGCGCCGCCGAAGGCCGCGACCACGGCGCCGACGAGTTCCATCGCGCGCGCGTAGTCGTCCCGGTGCACGGTGAAGCCGAGATCGACGCAGCCATCACGCGGGGCGTTGACCACGATCATGTCGACCTCGATGCCCGCGTCGGCCAGTGGCCGCAGCAGCTCATGGGCGATGCCGGGACGATCGGGCACCGCGGACGCGGTCAACTGCGCCTCGTCACGGCTGAACGCGACGCCGGCAACGACGGGCGACTCCATCTCGGGATCCTCCTCGGTGATGAGCGTGCCGGGACCAGGCTTGAAGCTCGACAGCACGCGCAGGCGCACGCCGTAGCGTGCCGCGAACTCGACGCTGCGCAGGTGCAGTACCCGCGAGCCCTGCCCGGCGAGCTCGAGCATCTCCTCGAAGCTGATGCGGTCGAGCCGGCGGGCATCGGGCACCACGCGCGGGTCGGCGGTGTAGACGCCGTCGACGTCGGTCAGGATCTGGCATTCGTCGGCGCCGAGCGCGGCAGCGAGCGCCACCGCGCTGGTGTCGGACCCGCCGCGACCGATGGTCGTGAGCGATCCATCCGGGGCACGGCCCTGGAAGCCGGTCACCACCGGAACGACACCCGACTGCAGGTCCTCCCGCAGTCGCGCCGCCTCGATACCCTTGATCCGCGCCCGCCCGTGGCTCGGGGTGGTCTCGACCGGCAACTGCAGCGCGTTGTACGAACGCGCCGGACAGCCGCGGTCGACGAGCGCCATGGCGAGCAGCGAACAGGACACCATCTCGCCGGTGGCGAGCAGCGCGTCGAGCTCCCGCGGCGGAGGCCGCGAACACAGCTGGCGGGCGAGGTCGAGCAAGCGGTCGGTCGAATCCCCCATGGCCGAGGCGACGACCGCGACGGCATGCCCGGCGCGCCGCTGCGCCGCCACCTGTTCGGCGACCGCATGGATGCGCGCCGGCGAGCCGACCGAAGTGCCACCGAACTTGAGGACCAGGAGGGACATGGGCGGCAAGAATAGCGGAATGTGAGCCGTTGTCCGTGAGCCGTGAGCTGTAAGAAGGCAGTACCCTCTTACGGCTCACGGCTCACGGCTCACATGCCGCTCGTGCCTAGCCGCTCCCGCACCATCCCCACCACGCTGCCCAGCGCCGCCTCGAGCTTGTCCGGCTCCGAGCCGCCCGCCTGGGCGAAATCCGGGCGCCCGCCGCCCTTGCCGCCGACCTGGGACGCCACCTGGCCGACGATCTCGCCGGCCTTGACCCGCGCGACGAGGTCGGCGGTGACACCGGCGACCAGCACCACCTTGCCATCTTCGGTCGGGGCGCCGAGCACGATGACCGCGCTCTTCAGGCGGTCCTTCAGCTTGTCGACGGCCTCGCGCAATGATCGCGCATCCGCGCCGTCGACCTGGGCCGCCACCACCTTGCTGCCGGCGACGTCGACGGCCGCAGCGGCGAGGTCGGTGCCCTGCCCGGAGGCGAGCTTCGACTTCAGTGACGCGAGGTCGCGCTCGAGCTTCCTCTGTCGGTCGAGCAGCTGGCGGACCTTGTCCTCGACATCCGCGCGGCTGCCGCGGACGAGCGCGGCCACTTCCCGGAGCGTCGCCTCGGTCGCGGCGTCGTGGTCGAGCGCCGCCTCGCCGGTGACCGCCTCGATACGCCGGACGCCCGCAGCCACGCCGCTTTCACTCAGGATACGGAACAGGCCGATGTCGCCGGCGCGGTGCACGTGCGTGCCGCCGCACAGCTCGGTGGAGAAATCGCCGAGGGACAGCACCCTCACGACGTCGTCGTACTTCTCGCCAAAGAGCGCCATCGCGCCAGCCCCGACCGCCTCGTCGTACTTCATCAGGCGGGTCTCGGCGGCCGCGTTGGCGCGGATCTGCCGGTTCACGAGCCGCTCGATGGTCTCGAGTTCCCCTTGCGTCAGCGGCTGGGTGTGGGAGAAGTCAAAGCGCAGCCGGTCTGGCGCGACCAGCGAACCCTTCTGGGTCACGTGGGTGCCGAGCACCTGGCGCAGCGCCGCATGCAACAGGTGGGTGGCGGAGTGGTTGAGCACGGTCGCCTGGCGCGTCGTGGCGTCGACCTCCGCGCGCACCCGGTCGCCGACGTGGATCTCGCCCTGCTCCAGCTTGCCGACATGGGCGTGCGCCCGGCCGAGCTTGCGCGTGTCCGCGACGCGGAAGGTGGCGGAGCCGGTCGCAAGCACGCCGACGTCGCCGACCTGGCCGCCGCTCTCGGCATAGAACGGGGTCGTGTCCAGAACCACTTCGCCCGCCTCGCCACGGCCCAGGCGCTCGACCCCGGCGCCCTCGCGCAGCAGTGCGACCACCACGCCCTCGCCGGCCAGCGCGTCGTAGCCGCAGAAGGACGTGGCGGCATCGAACTTCACGCCATCGCGCGCGCCGCCCTTGAAACCGCTGGCCTTGCGGGCGCGGTCGCGCTGCCCCTCCATCGCCTGCTCGAAGCCGGCCTCGTCGATGGCAAGCCCACGCTCGCGTGCCACGTCAGCCGTGAGGTCCACGGGAAAGCCATAGGTGTCATAGAGCTTGAACACGGTCTCGCCCGGGATCTGCTTGCCCGACAACGAAGCGATCTCGGTCTCGAGCAGCGCCATGCCGGAGGACAGCGTCTGCGCGAAGCGTTCCTCCTCCTGCCTGAGCACCCGCGTGACCGTGGCGGCTCCGGCCACGAGTTCCGGGTAGGCCTGGCCCATCTGGTCGGCCAGCACCTGCACCAGGCGATGGAAGAACGGCTCGCCCTGGCCGAGCTTGTGGCCGTGGCGGATGGCTCGGCGGATGATCCGTCGCAGCACGTAGCCGCGGCCCTCGTTCGAGGGCACCACGCCGTCGACGATCAGGAACGCCGAGGCACGGATGTGGTCGGCGATGACCCGCAGCGAGGGGCTCTCGACCGTCTTCTGGCCGGTAACGTCCGCCGCCGCGGAGACCAGGTTCCGGAACAGGTCGATGTCGTAGTTGGAGTGCACGCCCTGCATGACGGCGGCGATGCGCTCGAGCCCCATGCCGGTATCGACCGAGGGTTTCGGCAGCGGCGTCAGCGTGCCGTCGGCCGCGCGCTCGAACTGCATGAAGACCAGGTTCCAGATCTCGACGTAGCGGTCGCCATCCTCGTCGGGCGAGCCCGGCGGCCCGCCCGGGATGTCGGCGCCATGGTCGTAGAAGATCTCGCTGCAGGGCCCGCAGGGGCCGGTGTCGCCCATGGCCCAGAAGTTCGATTTCTCGCCGAGGCGCGTGAAGCGCTCGCCGTCGACGCCGATTTCCCGGAGCCAGATGTCCGCCGCCTCGTCGTCGTCGCGGAACACCGTCACCCACAACCGCTCCGGCGGGATGCCGAGCGTGCCGGTGATGAACTCCCAGGCGTAGCGGATTGCGTCGCGCTTGAAGTAGTCGCCGAAGCTGAAGTTGCCCAGCATCTCGAAGAAGGTGTGGTGGCGTGCCGTGTAGCCCACGTTCTCGAGGTCGTTGTGCTTGCCGCCGGCGCGCACGCAGCGCTGCGAGCTGGCCGCACGCGTGTAGCTGCGCCGGTCCTGGCCGGTGAACACGTCCTTGAACTGCACCATGCCGGCATTGGTAAAGAGCAGCGTCGGGTCGTTGCCCGGCACCAGCGAGCTCGACGGCACGACCGTGTGGCCGCGCTCGCGGAAGAACTCGAGGAACGCCGAGCGCAGCTCGCTGCTCGACATGCGCACCTTGCCTGTATTCGCTTTGCTCATTCGTTCAGCTCGAACTCCGATCCCATCGCTGCACGGACCTGGTCCGCGGTAAAGCCCCGATACGTCAGGAAGCGCGCCTGGCGGGCGCGCTCCGCGTAGTCGGCCGGCACGCTCGCGCCGAAGCGCCGCCGCCGGACCTGCGCACAACGCTCACGCCAGCCTGCCGACGAGGCGTCGATCGCTGCCTCGGCAATGGACGCGTCGACCCCGAGCTGGCGCAACTCCATCGCGATGCGCACCGGCCCCTGACCGCGGCCGGCATGTGCCGTGACGAAGTGCTCCGCATAGCGGGCGTCGTCGACGAAACGCTCGCGCACCAGCGCCGCCACGACCGCTTCGGCCGTGGCGGCGAAAAAACCCCGTTCGACCAGCCGCGCCGTCAGCTCGGCTGCGCCGTAGTCACGGCGGTTCAGCGACCGGAGCGCCTCGAGCCGCGCCGCCGCCGCATCGTCCGGGCCGGCAGCGGCGACTGCGCGGCCCCTAGGCTTCAGCCGCCTCACCGCCGGCTGCCGCACTCGGGGCCCGCCTCGGCGGCATCAGCTTGGCACGCAGCGCCGCGTCGATCTCGGCGGCGACCTCGGGGTTGTCCTTCAGGTACTGGCGGGCGTTGTCCTTGCCTTGGCCGATGCGCGTGCCCTTGTACGAGTACCAGGAGCCGGACTTCTCCACCAGGTCGTTGGCCGCACCCATGTCGACCAGCTCGCCCTCGCGCGAGATGCCCTGGCCGTAGAGGATCTCGAACTCGGCCTGCCGGAACGGCGGCGCGACCTTGTTCTTCACGACCTTGACCCGGGTCTGGTTGCCGATGACTTCCTCGCCGTTCTTGAGCGCGCCGATGCGGCGGATGTCCAGCCGGACCGAGGAGTAGAACTTGAGCGCGTTGCCGCCGGTGGTGGTCTCCGGGTTGCCGAACATCACGCCGATCTTCATGCGGATCTGGTTGATGAACACGACCGTCGTGTTCGAGCGCTTGATGTTGCCGGTGAGCTTCCTGAGCGCCTGCGACATGAGCCTGGCCTGCAGGCCGACCTGCATCTCGCCCATCTCGCCCTCGATCTCCGCCTTCGGCGTCAGGGCGGCCACCGAGTCGACCACCACGATGTCGACCGCGCCGGAACGGACCAGCATGTCGGTGATCTCGAGCGCCTGCTCGCCGGTATCCGGCTGGGACACCAGCAGGTCCTGCAGGTTGACACCGAGCTTCTCGGCATAGGCCGGGTCGAGCGCATGCTCGGCGTCGACGAATGCCGCGGTGCCGCCCAGCTTCTGCGACTGCGCGATGGTGGAGAGCATCAGCGTGGTCTTGCCGGAGGACTCGGGCCCGAAGATCTCCACGACGCGGCCGCGCGGCAGGCCGCCGACGCCGAGCGCCATGTCGAGGCCGAGCGAGCCGGTCGAGATGACCTCGATGTCCGCGGGCGTCGTGCCGTCGCCGAGGCGCATCACCGAGCCCTTGCCGAACTGCTTTTCGATCTGACTCAGGGCTGCAGCCAGCGCCTTCTTGCGATTCTCTTCCATTGCATTCCTTCCCTTCGCGGAGTTCGCGATTATTTCACATCCGTCCGGCCGTCGTCGGGGCGCGATTAACTGCCGCGTCGATGCCGAATTGCCTTGACCGGGAGTCTGCGGCAGCGGGTGGCTCAGGACGCGACCCAGGTCAGCCGGCCGCAAGCGGCCAGCGCTCCAGCACCGTGTAGCGGGGCCCCGCAGGGTCGGTCACCGACTCGACCAGCGCGAGCTCGGCCACCGTCCACGCGACGGGCTTCATGATGAGCCCGGCCTGGGGCCTCGACACCTTGCGGGCCAGGGTCAGGTGCGGCCGGTACGGGCGCAGGTCGGGCTCGAAGCCGAGCGGCGCGAGCCCGGCCCATAGACCGGCCGCCAGGGCCGCGGCCGCCGCCGGCGGGTCGCTCGCGACCGCGACCATCACCCTGGGCCGCGGCCAGAACTCCACCCGGTCGAAGACGACCTCGAAGCCCGGGGCGGCAAGGCCGCCCGCCACCGCGCAGACGGCTTCATGGCGATCGGCCCCCACGCCGCCCAGGAACGCCAGCGTCAGGTGCAGGTTGGCGGTCGCGACCGGCCGGCCGCCGCTCAGCCGGACCGCCTTGCGGGTGGCGTGGTGCGTGGCGTCCCGAGTGGCCGCATCCGGCCAGGACGCAAGGAACAGCCGGCGTACCGGCCCCGGGGCAGCGGCCGTCATGCCTGGGACAGTCCCTCGAGCGCAGCGGCCACGGTCTGGCGACGCACCGCGTCGCGCGACCCGCGGAACTGGAAGCGGCGGGCGTCGATCTCGACCCTCCGGCCGGTCCGCCGCGCCCAGCCGATCCAGACGGTGCCGACCGGCTTGCCGGGCAAGCCGCCATCGGGCCCGGCGATGCCGGTGATGGCGACGGCAAGATCGGTCCGGGCGGCCCGGAGCGCGCCCTTCGCCATCGCCCGGACCACCGCCTCGCTGACCGCGCCGTGGCGCGCGAGGATTGCCGCCGGCACGCCGAGGTCCTGGCGCTTGGCGAGGTTGCTGTAGGTGACGAAGCCACGCTCGAACCAGGCCGAGCTGCCCGGCAGGTCGGTCAGGATCTTGGCCAGGAACCCGCCGGTGCAGGACTCCGCGGCGGCAAGGCTCCGCCCGGCCGCGAGCAGCCGCCGCGCCAGCCGCAGGGCATTGCGATGCAGGGTCGCGTCGGACGGGCGCGTCATGGCTCAGGACGCCTTGCGCGCGGCGCTGAAGTCGGCCGGGCGCCTCTCGAAGAAGGCGGCGACGGCCTCGCGCACCTCGGCGCCGGCGAGGCGCGCCCCGAACACCCGCCACTCCTCGGCCATGGTGGCCTCGACGAGGCGAGCCTGGGCGGCCTTCATCAGGCGCTTGGTCTCGCGCACGCCCTCCGGTGGCAGCGCATTGAAGCGCGCGGCCGTCTCGCGCGCATAGGCCACGATCTGCTCCGGCGCGACGACCTCGTTGGCGAGGCCCATCGCCACCGCTTCCTCCCCGGTGAAGGGCTTGCCGAGGAGCAACATGTCCGCGGCCCGCACATACCCGACCCGCTCGCGCAGCAGCAGGCTCGAGGCGAATTCCGGCGCAAGGCCGAGGTTCACGAAGGGCATCGACAGCCGCGCGCCGGCAGTCACGTAGACGAGGTCGCAATGCAGGAGCAGGGTCACGCCGATGCCCACGGCGTGCCCGGTGACCGCGGCAACGACCGGCTTCTCCATCGCCGCGAGCACGCGCATGAAGCGCGAAACCGGCGCGTTCTCGATCTCGCCGCTGACGTTCAGGAAGTCGTGCAGGTCGTTGCCGGCGGTGAAGATGCCGGGCTGGCCGGTGATCAGCACGGCGCGGACCGCCTCGTCCCGGGCGGCAGCCTCGAGCCCGTCGGCGAGACTCGCGTACATCGCCTGCGTCAGGGCGTTCTTCTTGTCCGGGCGGTCGATCTCGAGCGTGGCGACGCCGTCGGCGACGTCGTAGCGGATGGTCATGCGCTTCTCCGGCACTGGGCGTGCGTGATGGGTCCCGGGGAAGACCGAAGTCTAGCGCGGCGGCGCGTTACCGTGGCGGGTACCCCTTGCTAGACTTGGAGGTCCGACCGGGGCGCCGCCCTGGCGCCGACCCACAGGATCCCATGCCCATTCCCGTCCAGTTCCAGGACCGGCTCGCGCTGCCGCTCATCGGCGCGCCCATGTTCATCGCGAGCTATCCGGACCTCGTGATCGCGCAGTGCCGCGCCGGCGTGCTTGGCACGTTTCCGTCGCTCAACGCGCGCACGCTCGAGATGCTCGACCAGTGGCTCACCCGCATCGCGACCGAAACGGCCGGCGCCGCGAACAGCGCGCCCTTCGGCATGAACCTGATCCTGCATCCCTCCAACACGCGTCGCGACGCCGACCTCGAACTGGCGGTCGCGCACCGCGTGCCGCTCGTCATCACCTCGGTCGGCAAGCCCGACCGCGTGTGCGACACGGTCCATGGCTATGGCGGCCTGGTGTTCCACGACGTCATCTCCGTCAAGCACGCGCGCAAGGCGCTGGAGTGCGGGGTCGACGGGTTGATCCTGGTCTGCGCCGGCGCGGGCGGCCACGCCGGCACCCTGTCGCCGTTTGCGCTGACTGCCGAGGTGCGCGAGTTCTTCGATGGGCCGCTCGTGCTGTCCGGGGCGATGTCGGACGGCCGCGCCCTGCGCGCCGCGGAGGTCATGGGCGCGGACTTCGGCTACATGGGCACGCGCTTCATCGCTACCCGCGAGGCCAACGTGCCCGAGGCGCAGAAGCAGATGATGGTCGAGTCGTACGCCGCCGACATCGTTTATACGCCGGTGTTCAGCGGCATCAACGCCAACTACCTGCGCAGCAGCATCGTACAGAGCGGGCTCGACCCTGCGGCGCTCGGCCCCGGCGCCGGACCGGGCAAGGACCTGTTCGATCCGTCCAAGGTGGGTGCGCGGGCCTGGAAGGACATCTGGTCGGCTGGCCATGGCGTCGGCACCATCCATGACGTGCCCACGGTCGCGGAACTCGTCGAGCGCCTGGTGCGCGAGTATCGCGATGCCGTCAGGCTGCCCTCGGCGTTCGCCTGACATGCCGGGAAGGCCGCCCAGGGGCGTGACCGAGTCCCTGTTCCAGGACGGGGCGGCGCACACGCCGATGATGCAGCAGTACCTGCGCATCAAGGCCGGGCAGCCGGACGTGCTGCTCCTGTATCGCATGGGCGATTTCTACGAGCTGTTCTACGACGACGCGCGCCGTGCCTCGCAACTGCTCGACATCGTCCTGACGCAGCGCGGCGAGTCGGGCGGCGCACCCATCCCGATGGCCGGGGTACCGGTGGACAAGCTGGATACCTACCTCGCGCGCCTCGTGCGGCTCGGCGAGTCGGTCGCGATCTGCGAACAGGTGGGAGAGGTCGGCAAGGGCAAGGGTCCGGTCGAGCGCGAGGTCGTGCGTGTGGTGACACCCGGCACCATCACCGACGAGGCGCTGCTCGAGGAGCGACGTGACACCCTGATCG
>CAZXAS010000066.1:0-13661 GCA_964638185.1 uncultured Steroidobacteraceae bacterium
GGGCACCGCATCTGCGTGCTCGCGCCGATGGGCAAGGAGCGCAAGACCAACCTGAAGCAGGTCGGCACGCCGCTCGAGCTCTACGACCGTCCGCAGAACGTCTTCGTGGCGAAATTCATCGGCACGCCGCCGATGAACATGGTGCGCGCCACCGTCAGCGACGACACCGGCCGCCTCACGTCGCCGGGGTTCACCTCGGGCGTGCCGGCCGCGGCTCGCGAGGCGCTGCGCGCATTTGCCGGACGCGAAGTGCTGCTGGGCGTGCGGCCGGAACACGTCGGGGAGCAGGGCGCGCATGCCTGGGCCAACGTGGCGCCGGTCAAGGGCACGGCCGAGATCGTCGAGACCATCGGCCACGAGGTGATCGTCCACCTGCGCTGTGGCGAGGACATGGTGGTAGCCAAGCTCGGCGCCCACCGCGTGCCCGCGTTCGGCGAGGAAATGCAGCTCGTGATGAACTGCGACGCCGTGCACCTGTTCGACCCGCAGTCGGAACAGCGGATCGCCTGAGGCGCTTCCGATGTCCGGCCAGACCCCGAGGGAACCGAAGCGATGACACACCGATCCACCGTTACGAGCACACTGGTCGCGCTGGCAGCCTGCCTCGCATTCGCCGGCAACGCACTCGCCGCCACCGAGATCCTCGTGTGGCACGCCTACCGTGGCGACGAGAAGTCGGCCTTCGAGAAGGTCGTCGGGCTGTACAACGCGTCGCAGTCGAAAGTCACGGTCAAGACACTGGCCGTGCCCTACGACGCCTACGCCGACAAGATCACGGCGTCGATCCCGCGCGGCAAGGGCCCCGACCTGTTCATCTTCGCCCAGGACCGCCTCGGCGGCTGGGTGGAAGGCGGCCAGACCGTCGAGCCGATCGACTTCTACGTGGAGGACGAGACGGTCGACTCGCTGGTGCCGGGCATGATGAAGGCGATGACCTACCGCGACACGATCTATGGCCTGCCGCTCAACTACAAGAGCATCGCCATGATCTACAACAAGGCGATGGTGAAGACGCCGCCGAAGACCACCGGCGAGCTCGTGAAGCTGGCCAAGGGCATGACCAACGCCGCGTCGGGCCGCTTCGGCCTCGCGTATGAGTACTCCAACTATTTCTTCCACGCCGCCCTGATGAACGCCTTCGGCGGGCAGGTGTTCGCCGACGGCGCGCGGCCGGTCATCGACTCGAAGCAGAATGCCGACGCGATCAAGCTGATGATGAAGTGGTTCAAGCAGGACGGCATCCTGCCGGCCGAGCCTTCGGCCACGCTGATTTCCACGCTCTTCAACGAGGGCAAGGCCGCCATCGTGTTCTCCGGGCCGTGGTTCCTGGGTGAAGTGAGCGACAAGATCGATTACGCGATCGCGCCGCTCCCTGCGGTCGACGAGGCCGGCGGCAAGCCGATGCGCCCGTGGCTCACGGTGGAGGGCATCTACGTCTCGGCCGGCTCGAAGCACAAGGAAGCGGCCTACGAGCTGGCAAAGTTCCTGGTATCGACCGAGGCGGCCCGCGTGCTCGCCCTCGAGGGCGGGCAGTTGCCCACCAACAAGGCGGTGTATGCCGACCCGCAGGTGGCAAAGAACCCGACCCTGGCTGGCTTCCGCAAGCAGCTCGACACCGCCGTGCCGATGCCCAACTACGCGGAAATGACCCTGATGTGGTCGCCGGTCACCACCGCGATGAACAAGATCGTGAAGGGATCCGCGACACCGGAGGTGGCCCTCGCGGAAGCCCAGGCGACGGTGGTCGAGAGCATCGGCAAGTTGAGGCGCGGCAAGTGAGCCACGCGGAACGCAAGGCGGTGGAGCGCGTGTGACCGAGCTTGCGCAGCATCTCGGCCGCGAACCGGTCCGGGTGGCGGATACCCCGGCCGCGCGACTGCGCCGCTTCGTGCTGCAGCCGGCAGTGCTCGGACTTGCGCTCGCGCTCGCGCTGGTCGTGGGGCTCGGCGGCTGGTTCCAGCGCCAGGCGGCGTCGGGCATCGAGGGCGAACGCAAGGAGCGCATCGCCGTCGTCGAGGCCACCGGGCTCGCCGATGCCGTGGCACGCCAGGCCGAGGCGGCGCCGGAGGACGAGGCGGCGCTGCAGGCCTTGTTGCTGCGCTGGGCCGAGAGCGGCGGCGGCGACCGCCGCGCGCGTGTCCTCCGGCTGTCGGGCGCCCGGCTGCTCGCATCGAACGAGCCCGGCGACCTGTCCCAGGACCTGCCGCGGCGACTCGACCGCGACGAGAAATGGCTGTTCGACCTCGGCCAGGAGTTGCGTGCCGCGGTCGATACCAATCGCGATGAGGGCGGGCTGCGCAAGGCGCAGGTCATGGTCGATCGCCCGGGGGCCGGTCGCGTCATCGTGGCCCTGCCGCTCGAGTCCGAGACGGACGGCATCTGGGGCCTGCTGCGCGTCGACCTGCCGGTCGCGGCCGGCGAGGGCGCGGCGGATGCGGTGTCCGGCTGGGCGCTGGCAGCCTTGCTCGTGGCCCTTCTGCTCGGACTCGCCGGCGTGCTCGAACGGGCCGGGGTGGTGGCGCGCGAGCCCGTCGCCAGGCTTCCCTGGCTGCTGCCGGCCGTTGCGTTCGTGTTCCTGGCCGGCGCCTCGTGGTGGCTGGCGGGTCGCTGGGAGGACGGCCTTGCCCGCTCGATCCAGTCGACCAACGCCGAGGTGGCGGCCGAGCAGCGGGAGCTGCGCGAGCTGCTCGCCGGCGTCGTGACCGGTGCGGCCGTCGGGCGCACCCACTGGGACGTGGACGAGTTCCAGCGGCCGCGCGGGCTGATCGCGCTCGACGGCAGCGTCGACGAGGCCGCGGTGGCGGCAGCTGCGGCGGCCCGCCTGGCGCCGCTCAGCCGCGCGTTCACGTGGAACTTCGTCGTGGGCGCGGCGATCCTCGCGTTCTTCGGACTGGGTCTCGCCGGGCGCGTGCGCCGCACGCTCGTCGCCTACCGGCACGCCTACCTCTACGTCACGCCCGCCATGCTCGGCATGCTGCTGCTGGTCTTCTTCCCGTTCGCCTACGGCATTGCGCTGTCGTTCACCGGGCAGACCATCTTCAACGTCAGCCAGCCCATTACCGAGTTGTGGGTCGGGTTCGCCAACTACATCGACATCATCGCGGACGTCGACGTCGCGACCCGCACCGCCGACGGCTGGGTCATCGACTACCAGAACTTCTACTGGACGCTGTTCGTCACCATCTGCTGGACGGCGTCCAACGTCACCGTCGGTGTCACGCTCGGCATGATCCTGGCACTCGCACTCAACACGCCGGGCCTCAAGGGCCGGGCGATCTACCGGGTGCTGCTGATCCTGCCCTGGGCGATCCCGAACTACATCACCGCCCTGATCTGGAAAGCCCTGTTCCACCCCCAGTTCGGCGCCATCAACCAGGGCATCCAGATGTTCGGTGGCGAGCCTGTGGCATGGATGGACGGGGTGTTTCCGGCGTTCATGACCGGGCTCGTCACCAACGGCTGGCTGTCCTTCCCGTTCATGATGGTCGTCATCCTGGGCGGCCTGCAGTCGATTTCTGCGGACATGTACGAGGCGGCGACGGTCGAGGGGGCGAGCCGGGCCCAGCAGTTCTGGAAGATCACCCTGCCGCTGCTGAAACCCACGCTGGTGCCGGCCGTCATCCTGTCCGTCGTCTGGACCTTCAACATGTTCAACGTGATCTACCTCGTCTCCGGCGGCGAACCTGCCGGCGCGAACGAGATCCTGATCACCAAGGCGTACAAGATCGCCTTCGAGGAGTATCGTTACGCCTACGCGGCAGCCTATTCGACCGTCATCTTCATCATCCTGCTGATGTATGGCGTGCTGCAGACACGGCTCACGCGCGCGACCGAGGCGGTGCACAAATGACGACCCGCTCGAGCGACCGCAAGGTGCATGTTGCACTGCACACGTTCCTGATCGCATTCACCCTGGTGGCGATCTATCCGATCCTGTGGGTCATCAGCGTCGCCTTCTCAGGGACCCAGAACCTGGCCTTCGCCGACGTGCCGGCCGATCCCGGCGCGCTCGACCGCCTGCGCGCGGTCCTGCCCTGGCCGGGACAGTGGTCACTGGCCAATTTCCGCGACGTGCTGACCGAGCAGCCGTTCCTGACCTGGATCCTGAACAGTGCGATCGTCGCCGCCGCCACCACGGTGGTCGGCGTGTTCCTGGCCTGCACTGCGGCGTACGCCTTTTCGCGATTCTCGTTTCCGGGACGGCGGGCCGGGATGATGTCCTTCCTGGTGTCGCAGATGTTCCCCGGAACCCTGCTGCTGGTGCCCCTCTACATCATCGTGGTGGGGTGGCTCGGGCTCGGTAACTCCTACCTCGGCCTGATCCTGGTCTACGCGGTCACCGCCATCCCGTTCTGCGTGTGGATGCTCAAGGGCTACTTCGATACCATCCCCATCGAGATCGAGGAATCGGCCATCATGGATGGGGCATCCCGGCAGACCATCTTTTTCCGGATCATCCTGCCGCTGGCCAAGCCGGCGGTGGCGGTCACGGCCCTGTTCTCGTTCATGACCGGCTGGAACGAATTCATCCTCGCGGCCACGTTCCTCGAGGAGGAACTCAAGTACACGGCGCCGGTGGGCCTCAAGTTCTTCGTCGGCGGCTTTTCGTCCCTGTGGGGGTATTTTGCCGCCGGCTCGATCATCGTGTCCCTGCCGGTGGTCGCGCTGTTCCTGTTCCTGCAGAAGTACCTCGTCTCCGGCCTGACGGCCGGCGGGGTCAAGGGTTGAATGCCGTACGGCGGGGCCGTGCGGCGGTGCAATAGGAGGATCGGCACATGAGGTTCGATATCCGTCGTTCGGCTGCGGCCCTGGCCTGCGGCCTCGTCGCCACGACGACCGCCGCAGCGGCCGACGTCACGTTCAAGGACCCGATCGGCGACGACAACGGCCCGGGCGGCTATGTCTACCCGACCGACGCGGTCTACACGCCGGGCTCGTTCGACCTGGTCGAACTCACGATCAGCGACGGCGGCAGCGTCGGCTTCGACGCCACCGTCAACGACAAGCTGCGCGATCCGTGGGGCATGGGCGTCGGCTTCGCGACCCAGATGATCTTCATCTACATCGACAACAAGCCGGGCGGGCATACGACCGGCCTCGCTGGCCAGAACATCGCCTTTGCCGAGGACAGTGCCTGGGACAAGGTCGTGATCCTCTCGCCGCAGCCGGCCTCGCGCGTGCAGGCGGAGATCCGCACGAAAGGTGGCGATGTCGCGGCGGATATCGTGGTGCCGCGCCGCACCTCGGGCGCCGGACGCACCATCAGCGCCAAGGTGAAGAAGGACGAGCTGGGCGACGGCGACCCGGCGACCTGGGGCTACCAGGCGGTGATGCAGTCGAACGAGGGCTTCCCGGACAAGGCCGACCTCCTGACCCGCAAGGTCAACGAGTACGAGGGCCAGCACCGTTTCGGCGGCGGCAACGACGGCGACTGCGATCCGCACGTCATGGACATCCTGGCGGGTGCTGGCACCGGCGATGCCGGCGAGGTCGCGGCCCAGCACGAGATGCTCAAGTACGAATGTGGTCCCGAGGGCGAGCCGGTCAAGCCGGCCACGCTCTCGATGATCCGCAGGTAGGACGCGCTCCAGACAGGGAGAAGAAGAATGTATTCCCGCAACATGGTTCTCGCGGCCGCGGTCGCCGCGGCGCTCGGGGCCTCACCGACCGAGGCAGGCGCTGCGGAAGTCGGTGAGCTCAAGTTCTTCGGCAGCATCTACGCGAAGTTCCTCGACGGCAACCGCCTGCTCGAGAACGCGCTGTACAACAATGCCGAGACCACGCCGGGTGAAGCCGGCGGCGACCAGGGCCAGGGCATCGAGTTCGAGTTGATGTTCAACTCGCAGGTGTCCAAGCAGGTCGAGATCGGCGGTCGCATCAAGGCGCGCTTCAACCAGAACTTCTGGGCCAACTTCGGCGGCTTCGGCGAGCAGGAGAACGATCCGCGCTCCGCCCAGTACATGAAGTTGCGCGGCGCCTGGGCGCGGATCACGCCGGGCTACGAGTGGATCGACTCCGCCACCATCGGGAGCAACGACTGGGGCATGTTCGATCCCTTCACCCAGGGCAAGTTCCGCTACATCGACCGCGACAACAGCTCCGGCATCCTGCTGCAGGGTTCCGGACTCGGCCGCAACCTGCGCTGGGACCTCGCCCGGGTCTCGCTGTCGCGCCTGTTCCAGGGGCCGCAGTTCAACACCGGCGAGCTGTTTGCCAACGATGCCGCGTGGATCGGGCAGCTCAAGTACTCGCCGAGCCCGGACTGGAACGTCACCGGCATCTACGAAATCGTCAGCGATGACGAGGTCGACGATACCGACACCGACACGCTCGACGGCCGCGATACCGTGACCCGCTACGAGAACACGATTCTCGGGCTCAAGGCGCAGTATTCCGGATTCGGCTTCGTCGACATCAGCGGCTCGTACTACGACTCCAGTTTCGAGATCGACGACGACGTCTGCGGCCTCGGCTTCGAGGACTGCCGGTTCAGCCCGACGCCGAAGCGCGACACCGACGGCGAGTCCTATCTCCTCAATTTGGAATTCAATGACCTCGGTATCGACGGGCTGACCGTCGCCGCGCAGTATTTCTTCATTGGCGCCGACTATGTTTCCGTCACCTCGGCGCGACGCGAGGCCGACGTGCTGCTCACCGAGGGCCAGGAAGCGACTTTCGGGTGGGGCCGTCCGGACTACAACTGCATCGCGGCCAACCTCGATCCCACGACCGAGCCGCGCTGCGGCAACTACGCCAATGGCAACGCCACCGCGGGCCTCGGTTATGGCGGCTGGAACGGCGAGACGCAGCAGGTCGTGTCCGGCATGGCCGACAACGATTTCACCGACTTCGACGAGCCGTACGCGTTTTCGGTCATCGGCTGGAAGGGCTTCACCATCGTTCCCAAGTACCGCATCGGCGACTGGGAATTTGCGGCCGAGTACAGCGACATCGGCTTCGATACCAACTGGCAGGCCTGCAACCTGCGCGACGCGAGCGGCCTGCCCGACAAGGACCTCGGCTGCATCTACCCGCGCATGGAAGGCACGCATGCCTGGGGCCTCGGCGGCGACCATCGCTCGCCGTACGCGCCGTACCAGGATCGCGAGATGCAGATCTACGCGCTGCGTGCCAACTACACGCTCGACTTCGGCAATGGCATCGACCTGGCCTTCCGTTACAAGCACATCGACGACGAGGACAAGCGGGCCACATCGGCGGCGGGGCTCGACGATGCCTACGACGGCTACCCGGGCGCGGCCGGCTTCGCGCTCAACCCGGACTGGGTGCCGAACCTCGGCCTCGGCGGGTGCCTGGAGTGCGACGACCGCACGGCCGAGTACGACACCTACGGCATCAGTGCCGGCTACCAGATCCATCCGGACCTGTACCTGAGGCTCACCTACGAGCTGCACGAGGTGGACCTGGTCGACGGCACCATCGACGTGGCGCCGGTCGGGCTCGGCTTCGAGGCCAGCAACGAATTCGGCTACGTGGAGTACCTGACCGGGCAGCACGTGAAGAACCGGCTCGGACTCGACTTCAGCTACTTCCTCTCGGGGGTCGAGTTCGGCGGCACCTTCGACTGGCTGTGGGGCGACTACGATCCGGAGTTCTACACCAACTCCGGCTCGAGCTTCGCCAGGCTGGTCCCGGGGTCCGGCGTGGTGGCGATTCCCACCGCGCTCGGCAACGTCCCGCTCACCAAGACCAAGTACGAGCAGTACCGCATGAAGGTGTTCATGAAGGTCAGTTTCTGAACCACCGCTCCGACCGTTCCGGGGCGGCCGCGCAGGCGGCCGCCCCGCTGTCTTGGTGGCGTCCCGATGATGCTGTGATGCGCCCGGTCCTTTTCTGCTGCCTGCTGCTTGCCGCGTCGGCTGCCGTCGCAAGGCCGGTATTCGTCCTCAAGGATCCGAAGGGCGACGACCATGGCGCGGGCGCGCTCATCTACCCGAACCGCGACGACCTCGAGCCCGGCGACCTGGACCTGGTGTCGTTCTCGGCCGAGCATGCGGACGAGGGCACCTGGTTCAAGGTCGAGTTCGCGCGTCCGGTGCGCGATCCGCGCGGCGTCGTCACCCAGGTCGGCCAGTCGCCGATGGACCGCATCGCACGCAACGGCTTCTACACCTTCAACGTCGACGTGCACGTCGACCGCGACCGCATCGCGGGATCGGGGCGTACCCAGGGTGTCCCCGGACGGCGGGTCGCGATCGATCGCGACTATGCGTGGGAGAAGACCATCGTGCTGACACCGCGGCCCGAGGTCGCCGCCTCGGTGCTCGAGTCGCAGCTCCTGGCCGAGGCCGAGGCCGACCTTCGGGCGCGGGAAGGCCGTGTGTCGAAGTACCGCGTCGAGTTCATGGCCGGCGAGATCAAGCGGGAGATCGACGCGCTGTATTTCTTCCCCGACAACGTGCGGGTGAGCGGCCGCAGCGTCGAGTTCCTGGTCCCGGCGTCCTTCCTGGGCGGCCTCGCGCGCGAGTCCTGGGGCTACACGGTGATCGTGACGGGTGCTGACCTCGAACAGGCCGGGCCACCGGTGCCAGGCTCGCGCCAGCGGGCGCCGATGATGACCATGGGCGTGGCGCAGGGCATCACCTTCGATTCGTTCGGCTTCCGCTCGGACGTGGACTCCGGCATCCCGCCGGTGGTCGACATCCTGGCGCCTGCCGGTGTGCAGCAGAAAGCGCTGGAGGACTACGACGTCGTGGCACCGCGGCTCGCGGCCGTCCCCGGTATCGCGCCAGACGGGCGGCTGGCCACGACGCCGGCGGGACAGCAGGTCGATGCCGCCATGACCGCGCGGGTCGAGTCGGTCACGCGCCCGGACGCGCCGCCCGCTGCGGCGGGTGCCCCGGCCGGCGCGCCGCGGCCGGCCGCCACGCCACCGGCCGCCGCCCAGCCGCGAACCGTGGCGCAGCGGCTGCGTGAGCTCAACCAGCTGCTCGAGGATGGGCTCGTCACGGCCGAAGAGCACGCCGAACTGCGCCGCAAGATCCTGGCGGAGCTCTAGCCGGCATGTCGCCCGAAGAACCTCTTGCCGTACTCGCGGCCCTGCGTGGGCTCGGCGTCGGCTATCACGACCATCGCGGCGAGTTGCGCCGCTTCAGCCGCGCCACTCAGACCGGGATCCTGCGCGCGATGGGTGTCGAGGTCGACGACGAACGCGCAGTCCGCACCGCCATCGAGGATGCCACGGGGCTCAAGGCCGGGCGCGGCCTGCCGGCCGTGATCGTCTCGACCGGGGACGTGCTCGACACTGAGCTGGCGATGACCGGTCCTGCCGCCACGGCCGGTGCGCGTGTTACGGTCGAGCTCGAGGGCGGGGGGATCGAGTCCTGGGAGTCCACGCCTGGCCCCGACCACATGGTCCTGCGTTCTCCGGGACCCTTGCCGCGTGGGTACCACCGCCTGTCCGTCTCGTTCCAGGGCGGCAGCCGGGCCGAAAGCCTGCTGGTGCTGGCGCCGCCGCGCTGCCACGAACCGGCGGACCTGGCCGGGGGCGCGCGCCGCTGGGGCGTGGCGGTACAGCTCTACACGATCCGTTCGCCGCGCAACTGGGGCATCGGCGATTTCGCGGACCTCGAGCGCTTCGTGCGCGAGGCAGCCACGGCCGGGGCCGACTTCGTCGGGCTGAACCCCCTGCACGCGTTGTTCGGCGCGGACCCGGCATCCTTCAGCCCCTACGGGCCGTCGAGCCGCCACTGGCTCAACGTGCTCTACATCGCGGTCGACAGCGTTCCCGAGTTCGCCGAGTGCGTCGAGGCGCGCACGCGCGTGGCAGAGCGCAGCTTCCAGGCCGAGCTCGCGCGCCTGCGGGCGACGCGGCTCGTCGACTATCGCGGCGTGGCCGTCGTCAAGCTGCAGATCCTGCACCTGCTGCACGCGCACTTCCGCCGCGAACACATCGAGCGCGGGACCGCCCGGGGCCGCGAGTTCGAGGCCTTCGTGGCGGCGCGCGGCGAGTCGCTCAGGCGCCACGCCATATTCGAGGCGCTGGACGAGTCGATGCGCGCCGAACTCGGCGCGCAGGGGGGCTGGACTTCCTGGCCGGTGCCCTACCGCGACCCGGCCGGTCGCGCGGTCAGGGCATTCGCCAGGGGCGCGGCGCAGCGCATCGAGTTCCACTCCTGGCTGCAGTGGCTCGCCGACACGCAGCTCGCCGCGGCGGCGCGGGCGGCGCGCGATGCGGGCATGTCCGTCGGGCTGTACGGGGACCTCGCGGTCGGCGTCAGCCCCGGCGGATCCGAGGTCTGGTCGAACCAGGACGTCTACCGCCTGGGCGCGGCCGTCGGTGCGCCGCCCGATGCACTGGCGCTCAAGGGACAGGACTGGGGGATCCCGCCGCAGGATCCCGAGGCCCTCGTGCGTCGTGCCTACGGGCCGTTCATCGAGCTCATGCGCGACAACATGCGCCACTTCGGCGCGCTCAGGCTCGACCACGTCATGGCGCTGCATCGCCTGTGGTGGGTACCACGCGGCCTGGCGGCGACCGAGGGTGGCTACGTCCACTATCCGCTGCGCGACCTGGTCGGCATCGTCGGGCTCGAGAGCGAGCGCAATCACTGCCTGGTCATCGGCGAGGACCTCGGCACCGTGCCCGACGAGGTGCGTGACGCCATGCAGGAGACCGGTGTCTACCACTACAAGGTCCTGCTGTTCGAGAAGGGCAGCGACGGCGGCTTCCTGCCGCCGGCCGACTGGACACGCCGGGCGCTGGCCTCGGTGTCGACCCATGACCTGCCGACGCTCAAGAGCTGGTGGGAGGGCACGGACATCGCGCTGCGCGACCGGCTCGACCTGTATCCGACGCCGGACGTACGCGCGGCCGTAGAGGCGTCGCGCGCGGACGACCGCGAGCGACTGATCGACGCCCTTGCGGCGGCCGGGGTCCGGCCACGCTGGCCGGTGGATCACTTCGAACCCGCCTTCGCCGGTGCCGTGCATGCGTTCCTGGCGGCATCACGCTCGGCGCTCGCCGTCGTCCAGGCCGAGGACCTGCTCGGCATGGCCGACCCGGTGAACGTGCCCGGCACCAGTGCCGAGCACGCCAACTGGCAGCGCAAGCTCGATGCCGACCTCGCCGCAGTCTTCGCCGGCGACGCCGCCCAGCCCCTGCTCGAGGCGATGCGGCGCTACCGGCCGCGCTGAGCGCGGGCCGTCGCATGCAGTTCGAATTCGCGCGTCCCGGGGACACCATCGCCGGGCGCGACCTGCCGTGGCTGCTGCCGCTCGCGGAGTGGCCGGAGGAGGTCACCGTCGAGGCGCCCTGCGGCCTGTCGCGCAACGTCGTGCGCTTCGTCGCCGACGGCGGCCGGGTGATCGCCATCAAGGAACTCCTCGAGCCGGTCGCCGTGCGCGAGTTCGGCCTGCTCAAGGAGCTCAACCGCCGCGGCCTGCCCGTCGTCCGCGGCATCGGCATCGTGACCGGCCGCGGCGAGTTCCCGGTCCATTCGCGGCGCGCGCTCCTGCTGACACGCTACCTGCGCCATGCGATGCCCTTCCGCCACGTGATGGCGGCAGGCTCGTCGCTCCAGCACGCAGAGCAGCTGCTCGACGCCCTCGCCGAACTCCTGGTCGAACTGCACGTCGCGGGCTTCTTCTGGGGCGACTGCTCGCTGTCGAACGTGCTGTTCCGCCGGGACGCCGGGCAGTTCTCCGCCTACCTCGTCGACGCCGAGACCGGGGAGCTGCATGCACGCCTGTACGACGGCACGCGTCGCCACGACATCGATATCACGTTCGAGAACGTGGCCGGCGAGTTCATGGACCTCGCCGCCGGTGGGCAGCTGTCGGCGGGCCTCGACCCGGTGGGGCTGGCCGAGCGGCTGGTGGCACGCTACGACGAGTTGTGGACGGAACTCAACCGCGCCGAGACCTTTGCCGCGGACGAACAGTTCCGCATCGACGCCCGCGTGCGCCGGCTGAACGACATCGGCTTCGACGTCAAGGCGCTCGAGGTGATGACCGCGCCGGGCGGCCACGGCGTGACGGTGCGGGCGCAGGTGGTCGAGCCGGGTCACCACCGGCGCCGGCTGGCGCGCCTGACCGGCGTCGACGCGGAAGAGAACCAGGCGCGGCGCCTGCTCAATGACCTCGACCGCTACCGTGCCTGGCGGACCCACCAGCTCGGCCGCGTGCTGGACCAGCAGGCCGCGGCACGCGAGTGGCTGGATGCGGTCTACGTCCCGACGCTCGATCGCGTGCCCGCCGCCGAGCGCGCCAAGCTCGACGACGCGGAGATCTTCCACCAGGTCCTCGAGCACCGCTGGTACCTGTCGGAACGCGCGGGGCACGACCTGCCGAACGAGTTCGTGGTCGACGCCTATGTACGGGACGTGCTGGCGCACTATCACCCGCCGCCGGCGGAACCCGCCTGAAGCTGGCCATCCCGCGGATGCGCCTGTAATGTCCGCTTGAATCTCCCCGGGTATGCCCGATGAACCGCATGAGTCGCCATATCGCCGCGTGTCTCTTCCTGGTCCTGCCTGTCGCGGCGGTAGGCGCGCCACCGGCCGGACCACGTCCATCCCAGTCGCCGCCACCGCCGGGAACGCCGACGGCCGCGGAGTGGCAGCGCTCCTGCGAGGCGTACGTGCAGGCCCTGCAGGGCATACCGCAGGGCGACGACCTGGAAGTCACCTATTGCCTGGGCATGACGCTCGGCCTGGTCGAGGGCATGCGCCTGGGTGCACAACTCGGCGCGCTCAACTTCGGCTCCGAGCTCGCCGTCGATTACGCGCTCGACCCGGGCGAGGTGTTCCAGCGCTTCCAGGCGCGCAGCGCCGGATCGCTGCTGCAGATCTGCCCGCCGGATGGCGTGGGCCTGCGCGCCTACGTGCTGGCCGTGCACGGCTTCCTGGCACAGAACACGTCGGCCGCCACACGGCCGGTGACGGAAGTATTCTTCGAGGCCTTGCAGTCCGCCTTTCCATGCCCGAGCCCGGCCGGCGGCTGAAGGGCGCGATGCCGGGTACCGACCACCACAGGGAGAGACATCCGATGGCTGAGCCGATGACCAATCGCGGCGCGCTGGTGCATGCGGCACTCGCCGCGCTGACCTTGCTGCTGGCCACGCCTGCGGCCACCGCGCCGGTGCCCGACGAGGAGCGCATCCCGGTCGACGTGCGCCGCACGACGCTCATCGTGCGCGACATCGACCGCTCGCTGCCGTTCTGGCGCGACGCCCTGGGGCTCACGGTCGTCTACGATGAGGTCATCGAGCGGCCCGGCCGGGCGGAGGATCCCCCGGGATCGACCCGTAGCCTGCGCCTCGTGCTGCTCCGGGCCAACGACACCTTCGTCGGCGCGGTCGGCCTGCTCGAATACCTCTCGCCGCGACGTCCCGACCCGGGAATGGGGGAGGACCTGCACGGCATCGGAGATTTCATCATGGTCATCAATGCCACCGACCTCGATGCGCGCTTCGAGCGCATCCGCGCGGTGCCCGGCGCCAAGGTGCTGTCCGAGCCGTCGCGCGTCGAGTATCCGGCGCCCGGTGGCGGCGTCATCCCGGTCATGGTGAGCATGGTGCGCGACCCGGACGGCTATTTCGTCGAGCTGAACCAGATCCTCGGCAAGCCCGCGGGCGCCGCCGACTGACCAGGGGCGGTGGGCGGTTGGCGGCGGACGGATGGATGGAGCGGGATGAACGG
>CAZXAS010000067.1:0-1551 GCA_964638185.1 uncultured Steroidobacteraceae bacterium
CCGCCACCACTGCGCCGGAACCCGGCGATGAACACTGGGGCTTCACCGACGAGGAGCTCGCGTCCCATCCACATGCCTTCCGCGAAGGCCTGCTGCAGGACCAGGTCTGCATCGTGTCCGGAGGCGGCAGCGGGCTCGGCCGCGCCATGACCTACCTGCTGACCCGCCTCGGCGCGCAGGTCATGATCTGCGGCCGGCGCCAGGAGAAACTCGACGAGACCGCCGACGGTGTCCGTCGCCTGCTCGGGAGCGAGGTCGGGTGCAAGGCCATGACCATCCGGAGTCCCGAGCAGGTGCAGGCGCTGATGCAGGAAACGACGGAGCGGTACGGCCGGCTCGACCTCGTGGTGAACAACGGTGGCGGCCAGTTCCCGCAGGCGGCGATCGACTACACCGTGAAGGGCTGGAATGCCGTCATCGACACCAACCTCAACGGCACCTGGTACATGATGCAGGCCGCTGCGCGGCACTGGCGCGACAGCGGGCGACCGGGCTCGATCGTCAACATCGTGGCGAACGTGTGGCGTGGCATGCCGCAGGTGGCGCATACGGCGGCGGCGCGCGCCGGCGTCATCTACCTGAGCAAGTCGGTCGCCGTGGAGTGGGCGCCGCTCGGCATCCGCGTCAACTGCGTCTCTCCGGGTTCGGTCGCCACCGAAGGCTTCAACGTGTATCCACCCGGCGCTGCCGAGGAGTTCGGCAACGCGAACCCGCTGCGCACCTGCGGCGACGCCTTCGACATCGCCCAGGCCGTGGTCTACATCGGCGTGGCGCAGACCGGCAAGTTCATCACCGGCGAGGTGCTGGTGGTGGACGGTGGCAACCAGATGTGGGGCGACGTCTGGCCGGGCGGGATACCCGACTGGTTCAAGGTCCCCAATCGCTGAGAGGGGTCAGACGCCACTCTGTCCCCGCCGGACAACTCGTCCGGTGCTACAGCGACAATCTGCCGAGGGGACAGAGTGGCGTCTGACCCCTCCTGGAGCCTGCCATGGTCGACACGCTGTTCACGCGCACTCCCCGCGACGGGCTGCCGGAGGGCTTCAAGCCGGCCTGGGACATGCTCGACAGGCTCACCGGCGAACCGGCATTCATCGAGGTATTCGGGCAGGCGCCCGATCTTGTCAATCTCGTCATGAACGAGTTCTACGTCAAGGTGTTCTTCGGCGGCCGGGTGGAGCAGCGCTACAAGCAGCTGGTCAGGCTCCGGCTGTCGATCGTCCACGGCTGCCGGACCTGCAACAAGCAGAACGTCCCTGGCGCGCTCGAGGCCGGCGTGTCGCAGCGACAGGTCGACGCGCTGATCGCCGGCCGGCACGAGGACGGCCCGTTCAGCGCGGCGGAGAAAGCCGTGCTCGCCTACGCCGACCAGATGGTGCTGACCAACATGCACGGCGACATGTCGCCCGAGCTGTTCGCGCGGCTGCGCGCGCATTTCAGCGAAGCCGAGATCCTCGAGCTCGGCGTGGTCATGGCCATCATCGGCGGCATGGCCAAGTTGTCCTTCATCCTGGGACTGGTGGAGAAGGAAGACTACTGCCCGTTCGTGCC
>CAZXAS010000067.1:1651-13627 GCA_964638185.1 uncultured Steroidobacteraceae bacterium
GCCCTCGTCGGCCATGAACGGCCGCGACATGCCCGTCCAGATCGAACCTGGCTGCAGGTAGTTGACGGTGATCCCGTACTTGCCGAGGTCGACGGCCATGCCCTTCGACAGCCCCGCCACGGCGTGCTTGGAGGTGCCGTAGACCGACAGCGAGGGCCCGGCCATCTCCGACATGATCGAGCCGAGGTTGATGATCCGCCCGCCGCCGCGCGCCCTGAGCGCCGGCACCGCCTCGCGCGCGATCCTGAAGCAGGCGCGGACATTGACCGCCATGATGCGGTCGAACTGCGCGTCGGTGAGTTCCTCGAACTGTCCAGCGACCACGATGCCGGCATTGTTGACCACGATGTCGAGGCCGCCGAAACCCTCCAGGGCGGCGGCGACCAGGCTCGCCGGCGCGCCGTCGGTGGTGATGTCGAGTTCGAGGCAGGTCGCGGCCTGCTCGCCGCCGAATGCGGCCCGCAGCGCCTCCCCCGCCTGGTCGGCCAGCACGCAACGCGCGCCCTCGGCAAGGAAAAGCCTGGCGATCGCCTCGCCGATACCACTCGCGGCTCCCGTCACGATCGCGACCTTGCCGTCGAGCCTGCGCCCTGCGTTCATGCCACCCTCCTTTCAAAGGAAAGGCCGGCTTGCGCCGGCCTTCCATCGGACATCGACGTCCGGCTCCCTCAGCGGCCGAAGTTCATGCCGAGTTCCACCCCGTAGCTGACCGGCGCGCCCCACTGTGTGTGGGTCCACAGCGTGGCCACCGACTGGCTCGCAATCCGGTAGCGCTCGTCCGTCAGGTTCCGGCCATAGGCACGGACGAAGTAGCGGTCTGCGTCGTCGGTATAGGTCACCGACAGGTTGAGCAGCGTCTTCGAATCGAGGTAGGCGTCGAAGTCGCGGCCCGCCGCCGAGATGTAAAACAAGTTCTCGTCCTCGTAGTACACCTCGCCGGTGATGTCGAAGGTGCCGCCCAGGGCATCGAACAGGTAGGTGCCGGCCACCGCACCGCTGAACTCGGGCGAGCGTGGCACCGGCAGGCCGGAGAAGTCGCCGAAGAACGGCAGGATGGTGCCGCCGGTCACCGGGTCGGTCAGCCCCGGCTGGTCGATGATGAACTCGTTGTACTTCGCGTCGAGGTAGGAGGCCTGCGCGCGGATGCGGAAGTTCTCCGTCAAGGCCGCCTGGAACTCGAGCTCGACGCCCTTGGCCTCGACCTCGGCCGCGTTGTAGAACACAGTCTCCTGGAACTGCGCGCCGTTGAACTCGGTCAGGATGTTCACCGCCCGCTGCGCATCGTCGTACTCGGTCAGGAACACCGTCGGGTTGAAGCGGAAGCGATTGTCCGCCGAGCTGAACTTGAAGCCGAGTTCGTAGTTGGTGGCGAACTCCGGGTCCACTGGCCGGGTCAGCTCGGAGACCATCAGGCGGCTGGTGCCGGTCTGGTCATTGTAGCCGCCCGACTTGTAGCCGCGGGAGATCGTGAGATAGGAGAACAGGCCTTCGTTGAACTCGTAGGAACCGGTGAAGCGCCAGCTCGGCTCGGACCACTTGCGCTTGAGATTCTCGTAGCCCGGTGTCGAGGAGTTGACGATCACGCCACCCGGATAGAGATCGAAGTTGCCGGCCTGCAGCGGATCGCTGAAGTCTGCCGCCGACAGGCTGCCATTGAAGGTGTTGTCATCCAGCAGGTCGAACTCGACCTGGGTGCGGCCGGCCCAGGAACGCTCGTCCTCCGTATAGCGATAGCCGGCGCCCAGCGTGAGCTTCTCGGTCACGTTCCAGGTCACGTCGACGAAGCCCGCGATGGAGTCGGAGTCCTGCTGGTTGCACAGCACCGAGGGGGAGTTGTTGAGGAACTGCTGCGGCAGTCCCTGCGCGGCCCAGTCGGTGATGAGGTCGACGAAGCCGAGCACCTGCACGACGCAGAAGGCCGCGTCGTTGGTCTGCTGGAAGGCGCCGACGACGTAATTGATCGGGCCGTCGAGCTTGGAGGCCAGGCGCGCCTCGAACTGCGTCGTCTCGCGCGTCGTGTCGCGGGTGGCATCGAACAGCGACAGCACCTGGCCGGTCACCGAGTTGACCGGCGCCGCGCCGGTATAGGTGTTCGGCAGGTGCTCGTCCTGGTCGCGCTTGCCGGCCACGGCGAAGAGCGTGTGGGTCCCGAAGTCCCACTCCAGGTTCAGGTACAGGCCATCGACGTCGATGCGCTGCCCTTCGCCCATGCCGAGCAGGAATTCGTTGCGCTCGGTGGAGCCCATGTTGTCGAGCGGGTCGCCGGAGGGACGGGTGATGCCGAGGGCGTTCCACAGGTACGGTGCACCCGGCGGCGTGTCGTTGAAGGCCGGGACGGCATCGGACTTGTCCCGCATGTACTCGTACTGCAGGAGCAGGCTGACGTCGTCGGTCGGGTTCCACTGTGCCTTGATGCGGCCGTTGACGATGTCCTCGCCGCCGGAGTCCTTGCCCGACCCGGTGCCACTCTCGCCGGTGATCCCCGGGATGGTGAACGGCGTGCCGGTTGCGGCATTGAACGTGTTGATCGGACCGTACTCGGCGCCGAGCTTGTAGTACCCGTCGGACTTCGCGTACGAGGCGACCATGCGCAGCGACAGCACGTTCTCGACCACCGGCAGGTCGATCGAACCCTGTGCCCGCTGCGAATTGAAGCTGCCATAGCCGAGGCGCACCTCGGCGCCGAAGTCGGTCATGTCGGGGCGCTTGGTCTGGATGTTGACGGCGCCGCCGGTGGTGTTCTTGCCGAACAGGGTGCCCTGCGGACCGCGCAGCACCTCGATGCTCGCCACGTCGAAGGTGTCGAGCAACTGAGTCTGCACGGAGGGCATGACGAAGTCGTCGACCTGCACGCCGACCGGCGTGTCCTGGTAGACGATGATGTCCGTGAGCCCGACGCCGCGCATGGCGAACGAGGCGGCGTTGAACGCCGTGATGCGCGAGGCCGACAGGCCAGGCACCGACGAGGCGATGCCGGAAAGGTCCTTCGCGATCAACCGGTCGATGTCGGCCGCGGTCACCGCGGTGACCGAGATCGGCGTCGTCTGGATGTCCGTCTCGGCGGCGCTGCGGGTCGCCGTGACGAGCACCGGATCGAGCGACACCGTACCTGCGGCGGCTTCCGCCCCCGCCACCTGCGGCAACGCCACCGCCGCGCCTGCGGCCAGCGCGGCGCGCATGACCAAGGAGACTGCTCGCCTCAACTCGCTCGACATGGGTCGCTCCCCCTTCAGGATGATTGCATTGGTATCGCCCGGTCCTGTCGCCGTCTGCGCAGCCATGGGCCGGGTCGATCTGTAGCGGAGTGTACGTATGCTCCACAAAAAAAATCAATCCGTCCTGTTTTTTTCTTACTGCGACGCAAGACAGGAGAACACACCCTGTTGTTTTAATTGGTTTTCCGTGAACTCAGCCGTCGCGTCCTTGTCCACTGTTGCGAATCCACAACGTCCAATAATGGTCGCCGCGGTACGCCAGATGGCCGCGGCGCCGGCCACGGCGCGGTATCGCGCGGAGCGCACCTGCGGATGCAGCAGTTACTCGAAAGAAAACAGTCCTGACTGTTTCTTTACCGTGGTTGCGCTATAGTTTTGAGGCATCCACGCTGTCGCACGACGTTGGTCCGCCCCGCGAGGTCCACCATGAGCTTCGACTACCGGGTCAATCCCGAAGCCCCCGCCGACTCCCTCGAGGCCAAGCAACCCCCGGTCGACAACGGGCTCAACATCCCGGACCCGGCGCGCTACCACTCCGTCGAGTTCATGAAGAAGGAATGGGAACGGCTGTGGCCACGCGTGTGGCTGCTGGCCGGCGTCACCTCGGACATTCCGGAGGACGGCGACTACTTCACCTTCGAGATCGGCCACGAGTCGATCCTCGTGGTGCGCCAGGCCGATGGTGCGATCAAGGCCTTCTTCAACGTCTGCCCGCACCGCGCCAACCGCATTGCGTTGAACGAGTTCGGCAGCGTCGCGCATTTCACCTGCGCCTTCCACGGCTGGCAGTTCCACTGCGACGGCAAGCTCAAGTGCATCACCGACGAGGACACCTTCGCGCCACAGCTGGTCGCGCATCGCCCGTCGCTGAGCGAAATCCGCTGCGATTCGATCGGCGGCCTGGTGTTCGTGAACATGGATGGCAAGGCGCCGCCGCTCGCCGAGTGGATCGGGTTGCCGAAGGGTTACATCGAGAATTACCAGATCGACCGCATGCATGCCGTCCGCCACGTGCGCAGCACCTGGAACGCCAACTGGAAGGTCGGTGTCGACTCGTTCTACGAGACCTACCACCTGCCTCACATCCACCCGCAGACGCAGGGCGTGATGGAGGACTTCAGCCAGTACGACCTGTACCCGAACGGCTTCAGCCGGATGATCGTCCCGCTGTGCGTCAAGTCGCACCGCATCGAGGACCAGGAGACGGTCGATGCCGGCCTCAGGTTCATGATGCAGGACGCCGGGATGGACCCGGACGAGTTCAAGGGCAACGCCCGCGAGGTGCGCAAGGCCGTGCAGCAGTCCAAGCGCGCGCGCGCGCGACGCCTCGGCCTCGAGCACTACGACGCGCTGACCGACGGCCAGCTCACCGACAGCTGGGCCACCGGCTTCTTCCCCAACGTGCAGATCGGGATGCACCCGGAAGGCGTGTTCATCATGCGTTTCCTGCCGCACGCGGACGACCCGCGGAAGTTCTACTACGACAACATCACGATGTTCCGCCACGTCGACGACCCGGCCTACTTCGTGCCGGCGTGGATGGGCCTGCCCAAGGGCACCGACGTCAGCGGCAGGACGCGCCCGGCGATCGAGCACGTGCCGGAGGGACAGACACCCGACCTCGGCGAGGTGCTCGACCAGGACGTCGAGCTGGTCGCCGCCGTCGGCGCCGGCTGCCGCTCGCGCGGCTTCCGCGGACCCTTGTGGGGCGAACAGGAAGTGCGCATCCGCCACTTCCACCGCGAGCTCGACCGCTACATCAACGGCGAGAAGTAGGCCGTCTCAGGCGCTGTGCCAGCCCGTCTAAGAGACCGGGTTCGCCCGGGATCCATGCTCGCGCCGGTGCAGCACGGACGCGCGACCGGTCCCTCGCGCGAGCTGCAACCGGCGATTCATGGGCGCGGGCAGGTCGTCACGGTGATGCACGGCGATCACGAGGCGAGTCCCGCCGCGGGCCAGCCCGGCAAGCGCTGACTGCAATCCGGCGCGCCGCGCGCGATCGAGTCCGGTGAACGGCTCGTCGAGCAGCAGCAGCGCCGGCTCGTGGACCCAGCTGCGCGCGATGAGCGCGAGCCTCAACTCGCCGTAGGAAACCTCGCGCGCGCGGCGCCCCAAGAGGCTTTCGATGCCGAGTGGCCGCAGGGCGCGCCTGGCAGCGGCCCTCTCTGAGCGCGACGGCGGCGTGTCGAGGCCGACCGTGCCGCGCAGGCCGCTCACGACGATCTCCTCCAGCGTGGCGCGATGGTCGTAACCGGCCTGCAGTTCCGGCGACACGATGCCGATGCTGGCGCGGATCGTCGCGAGGGGCGTACCCGGGGGAAACCCGCGGCGCGAGAGCCGGCCACCGAGTGCGACCGGGTACAGGCCATAGAGCGTCCCGAGGAACGTGGTCTTGCCGCTGCCGTTCGCGCCCGTCACCACCCAGTGCTCGCCGTCGGCCAGCGACCAGTCGAGGCCCCGGAGCGCCGGCGTCTCCTCGCGATACACCCATGCCCGACAGAGCTCGATGTACGGCCGACCGGCCCGCGTGCCTGCCGAAGCTGCCACATCTGGTCGGCGCGCGGGCGCCACCCGTCGCAGCCGGCGCAGCGCGCGCGCTGGATCGATCCGGCGAACCCGGCCACCCTCGATACAGGCGGCATGGTCGACCCCGGGTGGCACGTCCTCGACGCGATGCGCCGTCGCCACCACCGTGACCCGCGTGCGCGCGATGCCGGCGAGCGCCCGCCGGAGCAGGCCGCGGTGGCCGTGGTCGAGTCCATTCATGACCTCGTCGAGCAGGAGCAGTCGCGGCCGCGCGGCCAGTGCCCGGGCGACCAGTGCCAGGCGTCGTTGACCGTAGGACACCTCCAGCATGCGGCTTCGTGCCACATCGCCCAGTCCGAACCGCGCCAGGAGCACGCGGATCCGCCGTCGCTGCACGGGGTCGGGGCGGTCGAGGGGAATGTCCGTGCCAAAGAGACCCGTGGCGACCACCTCCTCGATGCGGTGATTCCAGTGGTGGCGTACGTAGCGGTCCTGGGACTCCGCGCCGACGTAGGCGACGTAGCGGCGTGCCTCGGTCAGGTCCAGGGGCCGGCCCAGGTGGTCGCTGTAGCGGCGCCGCTCGCGTCCGGTGGGCGTCGGCCAGCGCAGCCCGGCGACGAGCTTGATGAGCTGCGTCTTGCCGGCGCCGTTCGGCCCGCTCAGCAGCCATTTCTCGCCGGGCGCGATCGACAGGGTCGTCTCGGCCAGAACGCGGCGCTCGCCGAGGCATAGCCCGCAGTGCTCGAGCCTGATGCCGAGGCCGGGCATGGTCAGTCGACGGCGCGTGACCAGCAACCGTCCAGTGCGACGGCGCGTCCGGCACGCTCGAGGCGTATCAGGTGGGCGAGCAGGGTGTGCCGTGCGATGTCGTGCAAGGCGGGATCGACATCCGTGTAGACGCGCGCGACCAGGTCATCGAGGCTCGCCGGACGGTCCGCTTCGAGTGCCCTGTGCACGCGCGCCTCCCGCGCCAGGCGATGCTCGACGAGCTCGTCGATGACCGCCGTCGGCTCGCCCAGCATCGGCCCGTGCCCCGGTGCGATGCGCTCGACCGGCAGCGCACGCAGGCGCGCGAGCGAATCGAGGTAGTCGGTCATGTCTCCGTCGGGCGGCAGGATCACCGGGGAAACGTGACCGAGGATGTGGTCGCCGGTGAACAGCACCGACTGCTCCTCGGCCAGGAAGCACAGGTGATTGGAGGCGTGGCCCGGCGTGGCCACGCAGCGCAGCGAGAGCCCCTCGAGCAGCACGCGCTCGCCGTCGGACGGCTGGGCATCGGCGCGGAAACGCCGGTCCTGGCGGCCGTCGTCGGGAGCGTGCCGGCCGGCGACCAGTGCTCCGGTCGCCTCGCGCAGCAATTGCGCCGCCGGTGAGTGATCGCGGTGCGTGTGGGTGACGAGGATCCAGGCGATGCGTCCGCGACCGGCCGCCACGATGGCGTCGACATGGCCGGGGTCGGCGGGGCCGGGATCGATGACCGCAAGTTCGGAGCTGCCGACGACATAGGTGTTGGTGCCGGGCCCGGTCAGCGGACCGGCGTTCGCCGCCACGATGCGCACGATGCCCGGCGCCACCTCGACCGGCCGCCCGGGGGTGAAGTCGTCGCTCACGCCGCGAGCCCTGCCAGCCACTCGTCCCAGCACAGCGCCGCCTGCCGCTCCAGGGCGGCGCCTTGCGCCAGGGCCTGTGCCCGCAGGTCGGCCGGCTCGACGCCGGCCAGCGACAGTTCCACTGTATGGCCGACGAGCCAACGCTCCAGGCCCTGCGGCTCGGCTTCGGCATGCAACTGCAGCGCCAGCACCCGCGTGCCGATCGCGAACGCCTGGTGCGGACAGGCGGGCGTGGAGGCGAGCAGGGTCGCGCCCGCTGGCAGGTCAAAAGTGTCGCCATGCCAGTGCAGGACCTGGGCCAGCGCACCATCGACGTGCCGCAGGGCCGAGCGCTGCCCGGCCGGCGTCAGCACCAGCGGGGCGTAGCCGATTTCGCGTTCACGCGCGGGATAGACCCGCGCACCCAGTGCCCGCGCCATCAGCTGCGCACCGAGGCAGATGCCGAGCGTGGCGCGCCCGGCCGCGAGCCGCGCGGCAATGAGATCCGCCTCGCCGGCGAGCCACGGGTAGCGGGCGTCGTCGCCGGCACCGATGGGTGCGCCGAGCACCACGAGCAGGTCGGCAGCCCGGGCCGGCGCAAGGTCGGCGAGCCCGGCCTCGAGGTACTGAACCCGGTAGCCGGCACGGCCCAGGGCCGGCGCAAGCGAACCGAGGTCCTCGAAGCAGACATGGCGGATGACCACGGCGTGGCGCATGGGTGGAAGCTTAGCGTGAGTGGAAGTGAGACGTGAGCTGTGAGCCGTGAGCCGTGAGCCGTGAGCCGTAAGAGGATGGCGGATGGCGGATGGCCGAGGGTGACTGGCGGAGGGACAGAGGCAGAGGGACGAACCAGGCCGGCGAGGCGGCGGCCGGCTCCCTGCCGGGGGCGGGTTTGGCCCGGGGGCAGCGTGGGCTGCTAGACTTACAGACCGTGCCGCTGCCCCAGTCCGCGGCCTTTCCGACCCATGTTGGCCGAGGAATCCTGAACCATGAAGATTCGAGCACTGGCTTTCGCGAGCGTTCTGGCCACCTTCACCGTTTCCGCCCAGGGCGCGTGCATCTATCCGCGTCCGCCCGCCGACCTGCCGGACGGTCGCACCGCCACCTACGAAGAGATGGTCGAGGCGCAGAAGGCCGTGAAGCAGTTCGATGCCGACGTCGCGGCGTACAACAGCTGCCTGGACATGGAACTGCAGGCGATCATGTCCAGCACCGACCTCGACGACGCGCGAAAAGCCGAACTGGCGGAAATGCAGGCGAAGAAGAACAATGCCGCGGTCGACGAAGTACAGGCGGTCGCGGATCGCTTCAATGAACAGTTGCGCGCCTACAAGGACGCCAACAAGAAAGAGTGACCGGCAAGTGACCGCCGTGCCGGGGCGGGGGGTGATGCAGTGACCACCGATGCCGTCAGCAATGTCGCCCGGCTGACCAGCGCGCCACTGGCGCGCGATCAGCGTGGCCGGCCGCTGCACGACCTGCGCATCTCGGTGATGGACCGGTGCAATTTCCGTTGTCCTTACTGCATGCCGCGGCAGACCTTCCACGACAACTACCGGTTTCTCCCCTCTGCCGCGCGCCTGTCGTTCGAGGAGATCGTCCGGCTCACCCGCCTGTTCGTCTCCATGGGCGTGCGCAAGGTGCGCCTGACCGGCGGCGAGCCGCTGCTGCGCTCCGGGCTCGCCGACCTGGTCGGGGAACTGTCCTCGATCCCCGGCGTCGAGGACCTCGCGCTCACCACGAACGGGATCCTGCTCGCGCAGCATGCCGCGGAATTGCGGGCCAATGGTCTCAGGCGGGTGACGGTGAGCCTGGACAGCCTCGACCCGGAAGTCTTCCGCAGGATGAGCGGCGGATTCGACGGCCTGTCGCGCGTGCTGGACGGCATCGCCGCCGCGCGCGAGGCGGGGCTCGCCCCGATCAAGGTCAACGCCGTGGTCCAGCGGGGCGTGAACGACACGCATGTCACCGGGCTGGTCGAGCACTTCCGCGGCACCGGCGTGATCGTGCGCTTCATCGAGTACATGGACGTGGGCAATCGCAACCACTGGGTCCCGGACCGCGTCGTGCCCTCCCGCGAACTCAAGGAGCGCATCGAGGCGCAGTGGCCGCTCGCGCCGGCTGCGGGCAACTACCGCGGTGAAGTGGCGGAACGCTACGTGTTCCAGGACGGCGCCGGCGAGGTGGGTTTCATCTCGTCCGTGTCGCAGCCGTTCTGTGGCGACTGCACGCGGGCCCGGCTGTCATCGGAGGGCGTGCTCTATACCTGCCTGTTCGCGAGCGAGGGCACCGACCTGCGCGGACCCTTGCGGGCGGGTGTCGACGACAAGGAACTCCTGGAGCGCATCCGCGGCGTGTGGCAGCGGCGCGACGATCGGTACAGCGAGATTCGCTGGCTGTCGAAGGGCGACCAGCCGCAGCGCAAGATCGAGATGTACTACATCGGCGGATGAGCAGGCTCACGCACGTCGACGACGGTGGCAGGCCTGCCATGGTGGACGTCGGCGCCAAGCCGGTCACCCAGCGCAGCGCCACCGCCGTGTCGATGCTGCGCCTGCCGCAGGACGTGGCCGCGGCGCTGCGGGCAGCCGATTTCTGCACGGCCAAGGGTCCGGTGTTCCACACGGCCATCGTCGCCGGAACGATGGCGGCCAAGCGCACCCACGAACTCATCCCGTTCTGCCACCCGCTCGGCCTCGACAAGTGCCAGATCGAGATCGACATGGGCGACGACGGGTCGGTGCGGATCACCTGTACTGTGGCGGTGCACCATCGCACCGGCGTCGAGATGGAGGCGCTGACCGGCGCCTCCGTCGCGGCGCTCACGGTGTACGACATGTGCAAGGCCCTGTCCCACGACATCGTCATCGCCGACACCCGCCTGGTCGTGAAGACCGGCGGCAAGAGCGACTATCATTCCCCCTGAGCGGCCGGGTGCGCCGCGCCCCGCGGCCCTCGCGCGAACACCTGCCGGAGAGAACTTCATGCCCAGCATTCGCGTCAAGTACTACGCCCTGCTGCGCGAGCAGGCCGGCCGGAGCGACGACCGGGTGGCCACCAGTGCAACCGATGCCGGCGCCCTGTACGACGAACTCGCCGCGCGCCACCGCTTCACGCTGCCCAGGAGCCAGCTGAAGGTGGCCGTGAACGCCCAGTTCGCCGACTGGTCGCGGCCGCTCGTCGACGGCGACGAAGTCGTGTTCATCCCGCCCGTGGCCGGCGGATGAACGCCTTCGAGTTCAGCCGCGAGCGGCTCGACCCGGGCGCACTGGCGGCGACCCTGGCCGACGTAACGGCCGGCGGCTACGCCTCGTTCGAGGGCTGGGTCCGCAACGAGAACGAGGGACGCGAGGTTCGCCGTCTCGACTACGAGGCATTCGAGGAACTCGCCCTCAGCGAGGGCGCACGCATCGTGGCCGAAGCGATCGAGCGCTTCGGCGTGCGCCGCGCGCGCTGCGTGCACCGCATCGGCGAACTGGCGCTCGGCGAGCTCGCCGTATGGGTCGGCGTGTCGAGCGGTCATCGCGCCGAAGCCTTTGCCGCCTGCCGCTACATCATCGACGAGGTGAAGCACCGCCTCCCGATCTGGAAGAAGGAACACTACCTCGACGGCGACTCAGGCTGGGTCAACTGCGAACGCTGCGCCAGCGCGCCACGCGCGGGTGAGCACGACCACGAGCACGACCACGAGCACAAACATCGCCACGAGCATCGGCACGAGCACCGCAGCGAGCCTGCTGGCGCGCGCGCAGCACCCGCGTTCGATTACACGCGCCAGCAGGCGCTCCGGGAAGTCGGCCTCGCGGGACAGGCACGCCTGGCCGGGTCATCGGTACTGATCGTCGGTGCCGGCGGGCTCGGCTGCCCGGTACTGTCCTATCTCGCCGGCGCAGGCGTCGGCACCCTGCACGTCGTCGATGGCGACACGGTCGAGGCCAGCAACCTGCACCGGCAGCCGCTCTACACCCTGGCCGACCGTGGCCGGCCAAAGGCACTGGTCGCGGCCGAACGGCTCGCGGACGCGAATCCGGACGTCCGCATCGAGGCGCACGTGCTGCGCTTCGATGCCGGCAACGCGGCGGAACTGCTCGGGCTCGCCGACCTGGTCGTCGACTGCAGCGACAACTTCTCCACCAAGTTCCTGGTGAACGATGCAGCGGTACGGGCCGGCAAGCCGGCGGTACTGGCGAGCGTCTACCAGTACGAGGGCCAGTTGCAGGTCGCGCGACCCGACCGCGGCGGCTCCTGTCTGCGCTGCGTGTGGCCGGCCGCCACCCGGGACGGCCTGGTCGGGAACTGCGCCGAGAGCGGCGTCCTGGGGCCGGTGCCGGCAGTGTTCGGCAGCCTGCAGGCGATGGAAGTACTCAAGATCCTGCTCGACCTGCCCGGGCAGCTCATCGACGAGGTGCTGGTGGTCGACCTGCTCAATCACGACCAGCATCGGTTGCGCGCGGCAAGGGCGAGCGAGTGCACGGGCGGTCCCTGTGCACGCGTCGGCGGCGTGCCTGCCGCAAGACCTGCCGTCGTGGTCGAGGTCTCGCTGACACTGCCGGCGGCAGCCGCAGCGGGCTATCGCATCATCGACATCCGCGAGCCCTACGAGACCGAGCGCGACCCGGTCCGCGGGGTCGATTGTGTCGAGTGGC
>CAZXAS010000068.1:0-2015 GCA_964638185.1 uncultured Steroidobacteraceae bacterium
CTTCGAGCGACTGAAGGCCCTCGCGGGCACCTGGACCGGCCGCATGGAAGACCCGCTGAACGGGCCGCCGGTCACCGTGCGCTACGAGGTGGTGAGCGCGGGCCGCGCGCTCATCGAGTACCAGAACCCCGGCGCCAGCTACGAGATGGTCAACGTCTACTTCCTCGCCGACGGGGTCCTGCGCGTCACGCACTATTGCGCGGCCGGCAACCAGCCGGCCTATCACCTCGGCGAGGACTCGACCGCGGAGCTCGCCATCCTGGAGCCGGCGGGCGGCACCGGCTTCGATCCAGCGCAGGACGGACACGTCCGGCAGGGCGAGATCCGCTTTGTCGCGCCGGACCGCATCGAGGAACGCTGGACGCATTTCGTGGGCCCGAACGAGATGGGAACGACCCATTGGTTCCTGGCACGCGGGACGCCGCAGGCCGCGGAGCCCTGAAGGCGCTCAGTCGTACTCGTCGTACTTGCGTGCCTGGCCGCGCACGCGCTCGGCCGGATACTTGAGGGCGTTCTCGTCGAGCTTGCGCGCAGCGGCCGCGAGCAGGTCGATGCCGAGCCGGTCGGCGATCCGCACCAGGTAGACCAGTACGTCGGCGAGTTCGTCCTCGACGCGCCGGCGCTGCACGGCGTCGAGGGTCTCGCTCTGCTCGGCGGTGAGCCACTGGAAGATCTCGGCGAGCTCCGCGGCTTCGACGCCGAGCGCCATCGCCAGGTTCTTGGGCGTGTGGAACTGGTCCCAGTCGCGCTCGGCCGCGAACGCGGCGACGCGCCGGCGCAGCGACTCGAGATCTGCTATCGGTGAATCGCCCAAGCGTCGCTCCTCGCCGCGGGACCCGCGCATTATTGCCGAGCCCGAACCGGCCTGCGAGCGACGCCCGCCGCCCTCGCCCGCGATCCCGGCCACGATTGCCATGCGGCGGGACGAACGCTTCCTGCGACGAACGGCGTCCGCCACTCGCGGTACTGTGCTGTGCCCCGTCCAGGCTTCGATTCCACGTCCTTTCCGGGCAGAATCGGCGCCAGATTGCACGTCGACCGCCACGGAGACCCCGATGCGTTTCCTCGTTTCCTTCGCTGGCGCCCTGGCGCTCCTCGCCGGTCCCGCCAGCCACGCCCAGGAACCCGCCACCGGACCGTTGACCGCCGAGACCATGTGGACGCTGTCGCGCGTCGGTGATCCCGCGCTGTCGCCGGACGGCCGCGAGGCCGTGGTGCCGGTCACGACCTACGACATGCAGTCCAACGAGGGTTCGACCTCGCTGTACGCCATTCCCGTGGATGGTGGGCCGGCGCGGCCGCTGACCAGCGGCAGCAAGGACGAGTCTCCCGCCTGGAGCCCGGATGGGCGCTGGCTCGCCTTCGTCGCCAAGCGGGACAAGGACAAGGAGCCACAGCTCTACGTGCTGCCGAGCAACGGCGGCGAGGCGCGCCGCGTCACCGACCTGCCGGTGGCAGTGTCCGCACCCAGGTGGTTCCCGGACTCGACCCGCATTGCCTTCGTCGCGCGCGTGCTGGCCGACAGCGCGGACTGGGCCGAGATGCGGACCCGGCTCGACGCACGCGAGGAATCGAAGATGAAGGCGCGGGCCTGGGACCGAGCGCCCATCCGCTACTGGGACCACTGGCTCGACGACCGCCAGGCCCATGTTTACAGCGTCGGGGTGGACGGCGGCGTGCCGGTCGCCATCACCCTGGGCACCGGGCTCGAGCTGTCGCGCCAGGAAGTCAGCCGAGGCTCCTACGACCTGTCGCCCGACGGACTCGAGCTCGCCTTCGCCGCCAATGTCGACAAGAGCGGCGTCGACAGCAACTTCGACGTGTTCGTGATGCCGGTCGCGGGCGGAACGCCGCGCAATCTCACCGCCGACAACCCGGCCGACGACGGCAACCCGGACTACAGCCCTGACGGCCGCTGGCTCGCCTATACGCGACAGGCAACCAAGGGCTTCTACGGCGATCCGCGTCGCGTGGTGCTGGTCGATCGCAAGTCCGATGCCCGCCGCATGCTGGCC
>CAZXAS010000068.1:2115-13345 GCA_964638185.1 uncultured Steroidobacteraceae bacterium
AAGCTCTCCGGTTTCAACGACGCGACGCTCGCCGGCGTCGACTTCGGCAAGGTGGACAGCGTCACCTACGCGGGTGCAGACGGTGCCGACATCCAGATGTGGGTCGTGTATCCGCCCGGCTTCGACCCGGCGAAGAAGTACCCGCTCTACCTGCTGCTGCACGGCGGGCCGCACAACGGCATCACCGACAGCTGGACCTATCGCTGGAACGCGCAGGTGTTCGCCGGCTGGGGCTACGTCGTCGCCTGGCACAATTTCCATGGCTCGAGCGGCTTCGGGCGCGCGTTCACCGACTCGATCAATCCTGACCGCATCAGCAAGCCTTACCAGGACACCATTGCCGCCGCCGGCTGGTTCGCCGCGCAGCCATGGATCGACGCCGACCGGATGGTCGCCGGCGGCGGCAGCTACGGCGGGTTCCTCGCCAGCACGCTCCTCGGCCGCGAGCATCCGTTCCAGGCCCTCGTGGCCCATGCCGCGGTCTACAACGAGTTCACGCAGTACGGCGCCGACTACGGCGCCAGCAAGCGGCGTTTCTTCGAGTTCTGGGAGCAGCCGGAGGAATTCGCCCGTTACTCCCCGCACACCAGTGCGGCGAACTTCACCACGCCGACGCTGGTCGTCCACGGCCAGCTCGACTACCGCGTGCCGCTCAACCACGGCATCGAGCTGTTCAACACGCTGCAGAACCGTGGCGTGCCGAGCCGCATGGTCTACTACCCGGACGAGAACCACTGGGTGTTGAAGCCGCAGAACTCGCTCAACTGGTATTCCGAAGTCAGGGCCTGGCTCGAGCGCTACGCGCCTGCCGGCGCGCGCTGATGCCACGCAGGAGGAACCGCATGTCGATCACCAGGCGCGATGCACTCAAGTACGCCGGCGCGGCCGCGCTGGCCGCTGCAACCGGACCGCTGGCCGCGGACGAAGCCGGGACGCCGAGCCTCCTGATCCTAGGTGGCACCAGCTTCCTCGGCCCGCACCTGACCGAGCAGGCGCTGGCGCGTGGCTGGCGCGTCACCCATTTCAATCGTGGGCGTCGCGACCCCGACGGCGTGGCGGGCGTCGAGACGCTGATCGGCGATCGCGACGGCAAGCTCGGGGCACTCGAGGGACGCCGCTGGGACGCGGTCATCGACACCTCGGGCTATATGCCGCGACACGTGCGGCAATCGGCGGAGCTGCTGGCGCCGTCGGTCGGCTACTACCTGTTCGTGTCGAGCATCTCGGTCTACGCGAGCCTCGCCACGCCGGCGGCCGAGGATGCGCCGGTCGGCAAGCTCGAGGACGAGTCGGTCGAGAAGGTCGACGGCGCGACCTATGGCCCGCTGAAGGCGCTGTGCGAACAGGCCGCCCTGCGCGCGTTGCCGGGCCGCACCGGCGTGGTTCGCCCGGGCCTGATCGTCGGACCGCTCGACCCCACCGACCGCTTCACCTACTGGCCGGTGCGCGTCGCGCGCGGCGGCGAGGTCCTCGCACCTGGCGCCCCCGACGGGCCATTGCAGGTGATCGACGTGCGCGACCTCGCCGCATTCATGCTCGGCCTGGTCGACGAGCGCGTGACCGGGACCTTCAACGCGGTCTCGCCGCCAAGGCGCTACACGATGGGCGCCCTGCTCGATGCCTGCGTCCAGGCCGCTGCCAACGACGCGACCGTCACCTGGGTCCCCGCGGAATTCCTTGCGGCACAGGGCGTCGAGCCCTGGTCCGACATGCCGGCATGGTTCCCGCCCACCGGTGACGAAGCGGCGGGCGCGCTGGTTCCGGTGGATCGCGCCCTGGCCCACGGACTCGCTATCCGGCCACTGCTCGACACGGTGCGGGATACGCTGGCCTGGCATGCGACGCTGCCCGGGGAGCGGCGTGAAAAGCTGCGGGCGGGACTCGACGCGACGCGCGAGGCGGCGGTGCTCGCGGCCTGGCGGGCCGAACGGGCCGGCTGAGCGAGGTCCGCCCCCGCGCCGCACTCAGGACAACCGCGACGCGGGGGGCTGCCCCGAACGACCCGCATGACGCTGGGCAACGCCATACAGGCTACGCCTCTGTCCGTAGTCCGGTCACGGTGGGGTGTCGTCGCGTGGCGACACCGACCGCAGGCCGGTCAATTCATGTAGCCCGGTTCGGCGAAACTGCGGGCCCGCCAGAAAGGGTGGATGGTGCTGGCCAGGGCGCGGCCGAGGAACTCGGCGAACCCCGCCGCCACGATGCGGTAGCCCGTCGCCGCACCGCCATCGAGCAGGTGGCACTGCAGCACCGGGTAGTCCGGGCCGCTGCTGGCGAAATTCATGCCGACCCATTCGCCGCCGCGGGTGCGACACATGCCGTACCAGGACGCGGGCAGGTCCACCCGCCGGCCGGCCGCGCCCGTCATCACCATCCCGAGCGGCAGCAGTGCATCCGGGTCCGGGATCACGTACTCGGCGTCGAACAGGCGCGCGCCGTCGCAGTGCATGTAGAACAGCCTGAGTTCGTCGGGCAGGCGATGGCCGGTGCGGGACTCGAACCGGTCGATACCGGCGGCCGAGCGCGGGGTGGTATAGCCGTGCTCGCGCTTGACGCGCTCCACGAGCAGCTCGAATTCGAGCGGTGCCTCGGCCATGCACGACCCCAGTGCAGGTACCCGGCAGTCGGGTTCCCGGTAGACACTCATGTCGACCAGACCGCGACCGCCTTGTGCGATGGATGTGCAGGGCGTGACGCGCGTCTCCGCCACTGGGGGGCGTGTGTGAAGCTTATCTCACTCCGATCGCGGGCCGGCTTGCTACCAGGGCAGCTCGCGGCCGTCGTACTGCAGGAAGCGCCCGGCATCGTCCGGGCCGAGGCCGGCGATCACCGCGCGCATGCCGGCGACACTGTCGACGGGATCGACCTCAGCGGCGGGCCCGCCCATGTCGGTCCGCGCCCAACCCGGGTGCAGCGCCACCGCGACGATGCCGCGCTTGCCGAGGTCGATGCCCATCGACCTCATCACGGCGTTCGCCGCCGCCTTGGTGGAACGATACGCATACAGGCCACCGGCGTTGTTCGAGCCGATCGAGCCCACGATCGAGGTCAGCGTGGCGATCACCTTGCGCTCGCCCGCCGCCACCTGCGCGGCGAAGGCCTCGGCCATGCGCATCGGCCCGAGGACGTTGACGCAGAAGGTATGCGTCCAATCCTCGTAGTCGGACCGGCCGAAGCGCTGGATGGACATGCCCTTCTCCGCGAAACTGTCGGCACCGATCGTTCCGGCCACGTTGAGCAGCACGTCGAGCGGCGTGCCGGCGAGCTCCGCGGCGAGCGCACCGATCGCCCCGGGGTCGGTGACGTCGAGCGTGTGCCGGGTGATGGCGCCGCCGGAGGCGGCCGCGGCGGCGGTGAGCGCCTGCGCCTCGCGATCACGCGCACAGGCATGGACGCGCCAGCCGTCGGCGGCATATTGCCGCGCGAACTCGAGTCCGAGGCCACGGCTGGCGCCGGTGATCAGCACGGTCGGCATGGATGTCGCTCCAGGGCTGCGGGTTAAGATCGGCCAACATCGACGGCAGCGGCGAGTCTAGCGGAATCCATGGCCATCCCAGCCCACCCGGCGCAGTACCGCAAGATCGTGATCAGTCGCCTCAGCGGCGAATTCCGCACGGCAACCGCGATCGTCGATACCCCGTGGCGCGAGCCCGGTGCCGGGGAAGTCGTGGTCCGGAACCACTACGCGGGCGTGAATGCCGTCTTCGACAAGAACCTGTGCGCCAACCGCGTGCGCTACGTGACCGTGGTGCCACCCTACGACATGGGCATCGAGTCGGTCGGCGAGGTGGTGGCCATCGGCGCAGGCGTGAGCGGTCTCGTCGCCGGGGACGCAGTCGCCACCACGCGGCTCGGTCACGGCTTTCGCGACTACCAGGTCATCGAGGCGAAACGCTGCCTGAAGGTCCGTGAAGCGTCGCCGGAGATCCTCGCCCTGATCCCGACCGGGATCTCGGCGCTGGTGGCGCTTCGGCACATCGCCAGGATCGGTAGTGGCGAGACCGTGATCGTATCCGCCGCCGCCGGCGGGCTCGGCCAGTTCGTGGTGCAGCTGGCGAAGCTGGCCGGCAACCACGTCATCGGGCTCACCAGCACGGCACAGAAGGCCGCCGCCCTGAGGCGCATCGGCTGCGACCGCGTCGTGAACTACCGCGAAGAGAACCTGCGCGAGGTGCTCGGGAACGAGTACCCGCGCGGCGTCGACCTTGCCTACGACTCCGTCGGCGGCGAGATCTTCGATGCCTTCCTCGACCATCTCGCGATGCGCGGCCGGCTGGTGATCAGCGGCCACACCAGCGACTTCGATCGAGCGGAGGAACCGGTGCTGCAGCCGCGCCTGTATCGCAAGCTGTACTGGAAGTCCGCCTCGGTGCACGGTTTCCAGAACCCCGCCTTTCCCGAGCACTTCGACGCCGCCGCGGCCGAGATCCTCGACCTGTACTACGGCGGCAGGCTCGAGGTGCTGGTCGACCCGACGCCGTTTCATGGCCTCGAGTCCGTGGCCGACGCCCAGGAGCACCTGTTGTCCGGGCGTAACCTGGGCAAGGTCGTGGTCGACCTGCGGCCGGCCGGCTGAACCGCTTGCCAACCGGCGACGTGGCGGGTTTACACTCGGCACGCAGTCCGGGGAAAGGGAGGCCGACGATGCAGAGCGTCAGGGAACTGCTGCAGCGCAAGCCGCCGGGGCTCTTCACGGTCGACGCGGAGGACCCGGTCCGGACCGCGATCGAGATGATGGCGGAGCACCACGTCGGTGCACTGCCGGTGATGCGCGGCCCGGAGCTAGCCGGGATCATCTCCGAGCGCGACTACGCCCGCAAGGTCGTGCTCATGGGGCGCAACTCCCGCGAGACGCCGGTGTGGCAGATCATGAGCACGCCGGTGGTCACGGTCGGGCTGGAGGATCGCGCCCGGCGCTGCATGCAGCTCATGACGGAAAAGCGCATCCGCCACCTGCCGGTGGTCGAGAACGACACGCTGGTCGGCATGATCTCCATCGGCGACTGCGTGCGCGCGGTCATCGAGGCGCAGCAGAGCGAGATCGACGAGCTCAAGCGCTACATCGCGAGCTGAACCGCCGCCGCTACCAGTTGCCGCTGTTGGGCATCGAAGCCCAGGGCTCGCGTCGCGGCAGCGCCTCGCCCCGCTGCAGCAACTCGATGGAGATGTCATCGGGCGAGCGCACGAACGCCATTCGCCCGTCGCGTGGCGGGCGGTTGATGGTCACGCCGGCGTCCTGCAGCCGCTGGCAGGTGGCATAGATGTCCTCCACCTCGTAGGCGAGATGGCCGAACGCACGGCCGATGCCGTACTCCTCCGGGTCCCAGTTGTAGGTGAGCTCCACCATCGCCCGATCGCGGTCGCCGGGCGCGGCCAGGAACACCAGCGTGTAGCGGCCCTTGTCGTTGTCGTGGCGGCGCACTTCCTCGAGGCCGAGCTTCCTGCAGTAGAAGTCGAGCGAAGCCTCGAGGTCGGTCACGCGCAGCATCGTGTGCAGGTAGCGCATGCGGATCCTCCTGTGAGGATCCGATGATGCCCGGCACGCGCGCGGGCGTCACCCCGCCGGGGATCGTGACGCCCGCCGGCCCGCGCGCCTACTCGAAGGGCCGCGGCCGCGGGGTCGAGTTGCTCGACGGCGGCAGGATCGGCAGCACCACCTCGGGCTGCCTGCCGGTCAGCGTCTTCAGGAAAGCGACGATGTCCGCGACCTCTGTCTCGCTGTAGTCGCGCCCGAGCTGCAGGCGCCCCATGATCAGTACTGATTCCTCGAGCGTCGCCGCCGCGCCGTCGTGGAAGTACGGATAGGTCAGCTCCACGTTGCGCAGCGTCGGCACCTTGAAGCGCATGCGATCGGCGTCGTCGCCGGTAACGGCTGCCCTGCCGATCGCCGGGTTGTCGGTCTGGTATTCCTCGACGATCCCCATCTTCTGGAAGGAAGTCCCGCCAACGGCCGGGCCGTGGTGGCAGGCTGCGCAGCCGCTCGACTTGAAGCGCTCATAGCCGGCGATCTCCTGCGCGGTCAGCGCCGAGTCGTCGCCCTCGAGCCACAGGTCGAAGCGCGAGCCGGGCGTGACCAGGGTTTCCTCGAAGGCGGCGATGGCCGCGGTCACCCTGCCGATGTCGATGCCCGGCGAGCCGAACACCTCGATGAACTCCTCGACGTAGTCGGGGATCGAGGCCAGCACCTCGATCGCGAGCTCGTGGCTCGACGCCATCTCGCCGGGGTTGGCGATGGGCCCGCCCGCCTGCTCCTGCAGGTTGGCGGCGCGCCCGTCCCAGAACTGCGCCACGCTCATGCTGGAGTTGAGCACGGTGGGGGAGTTGATCGGCCCGCGCTGCCAGTTGTGGCCGACCGACGTCACCAGGTTGTCGGCGCCGCCGGTGCTCAGGTTGTGGCAGGAGTTGCAGGAGATGAAGCCGGAGCGCGACAGCCGTGGGTCGAAGAACAGTTTCTTGCCGAGTTCGACGCGCGCCGGATCGGTCACGGCCACGGGCTCGATCGGCCTGATCGGCTCCTTGTCCCGCACCGTCGCCGCCACCGCAAGCGCGCCACTGACGGCCGCGGCCGCCACCACCAGGATCGTTCCGGCCCTGCGCATGTCCACCGCTCCACCTCACTGATCGTGCCTGAGGTAGAACGAGTCTTGCAGCCGGATCGCCGGCGGGGGATCAGCGCTTGCCGCAGGCGGGTCTGTACAACACGCCGCCCGTCTCGCCTCTTCCTTCTTACTTCTTACGGCTCACGGCTCACGGCTCACGGGCAACGGCTCACGGCCCACGGCTCACGGCCCACGCCTCAGAACATCTCCGACGCATCCGGCAGCACCACCTCCGCCGCATTGCGCGCCGGAATCCACTCGCCGGTGATCATCTGGTCGTAGGACTGCCCCGGCCCGACCATCGGGTACACGCCCGCGTCCGGGTCGATGATGACCTCGAGGAAGGCCGGCCCCGGATGGCGAATGAACTCCTCCACCACGCGCGGCACGTCTTCCCTGCGGTCGAGGCGCACCGCGAACTGGAAGCCGTCGGCCTGCGCTGCCTTGACGAAGTCCTTCTTGTGCAGCGACTTGTCCGACGCCGACAGCCGGCCCTTGTGGAACAGCTTCTGCCACTGCTTGACCATGCCGTCGCCGAAGTTGTTGAGCACCACCACCTTGACCGGCAGGTCGTAGGTCGTGACGGTCTCCAGCTCGCCGAGGTTCATGCGGATGCTGGCGTCGCCGTCGATGTCGATGACCAGCCGGTCCGGGTGGGCGAACTGGGCGCCGATCGCCGCCGGCAGCCCGAAACCCATGGTGCCCATGCTGCCGGAGGTGAGCCACAGCCGCGGCTCGCGGAAGTCGAAATACTGCGCCGCCCACATCTGGTGCTGGCCGACACCGGTGGCGATGATCGCCTCGCCGCGGGTCAGGCGGTTGATCTCCTCGATGACGTAGTAGGGCTGGATCAGCTCGCTGTCGCGATCGTAGTTCATGGCGTAGACACGCTTGAGCTCGTCGCAATGCGCGTGCCACGCCGTCCAGTCGCGCCGGAACCCGGTCGCCGTACCGTGCTCGATCAGCGCCACCAGCGCATCCGACAGCACGCCGACGTGACTCAGCTGCACGCGCTTGACCTTGTTGATCTCCGATGCGTCGATGTCGAGGTGCACGATGTGCCTGGCGTTGCGCGCAAAGCGCGCCGGCACCCCGGCGACGCGGTCGTCGAAGCGCGCGCCAGCGGCGATCAGCAGGTCGCAGTCCTCCACCGCATAATTGGCGAACGCCGCGCCGTGCATGCCGAGCATGCGCATGGCTCGCGGGTGGGTGGTGTCGAATGCGCCGATGCCCATCAGCGTGGTCACCACCGGGATGTCGAAGGCCTGCGCGAACTCGCGCAGGGCCTTGGCCGCGCCGCCGTTCACGATGCCGCCGCCGGCATAGATCAATGGGCGGTGCGACTCGCCCAGCATGCGGAAGAACTCCTCGCAGGCCGCGGTCCCGAGCGTCGACCCGTGCAGCCGCGCGAGGCGCTGGCGATAGCCTGGCACCGGCAACCGGCAGTTGCCGTGGAAGGTGCCGCGCCAGTTCTGCACGTCCTTGGGGATGTCGACCACTACCGGCCCCGGGCGGCCGGTCCGCGCGATCTCGAAGGCGGTGCGGATGGTGGCCTCGAGTCGCGACGGGTCGGTGACCAGGAACACGTGCTTGGCGACGGCGCCCATGATGGCCGGCACCGGCGCTTCCTGGAACGCATCGGAGCCGATCGCGCCGGTCGGCACCTGTCCGCAGATGACGACGATGGGCGTCGAATCGGCCATGCAGTCGCGGATCGGCGTGACCGTGTTGGTGGCGCCCGGGCCCGAGGTCACCAGCGCCACGCCGACCTTGCCGCTCGCGCGCGCATAGCCGGCCGCCATGAAGCCGGCGCCCTGCTCGTTCGCCGGCACGACCAGCGGCATGCCCGGCCGGCCCGCCGCCTGCTCGCGCTGGTTGTAGACGAACACGGCATCGTAGGTCGGCAGGATGGCGCCGCCCGAGTAGCCGAAGATGGTGCCCACGCCCTCGTCGGCCAGCACCTGGACGATCATCTCGGCCCCGGACATGGCGGTGCCGGCCAGCGGATGGGCCGTGGCGCCGGGGATCTCGAAATGCTCGTTTGCGACGTTCAAAACCGGCCCTTGCGGATTAGTGCACTGCAAGAGAGACTAGCAGCGACACTTGACGCCGTCTATTTCGCTGAATGCCGGGTCCCGCAGGCACGCCGTGGCCACGCGGGGCGGAGACGACTGTAGTCGTGTCGGCGCGCGCGTTTTCCGATTCTTCCGCGCGAGCCGACACGATCTACAGGAGTAAACCGCCCCGCGAAGTCACAACCTGCATGCGCGGCCAACGAGCCTCGTGCGGAGCAACCATGCGCCACATCATCGCCGTACTGCTGCAGAACGAGGCCGGAGCGCTCGGCCGCGTGGCGGGACTGTTCTCCACCCGCGGCTACAACATCGAGTCCCTGTCGGTCGCGCCCACCGACGAGCCCACGGTATCCCGCCTGACGCTCGTCACCACCGGCAGCGACGCGGTCATCCACCAGATCGTGAGCCAGCTGCAGAAGCTGGTCGACGTCGTATCGGTGGACGACATGACCCGCGGCGAGCACTTCGAGCGCGAGGTGGCGCTGATGAAGTTCCAGGTCACCGCCCAGGGCATCGATCCGCTCGCCAGGCTCGTCACCGAGATGGACGGCAAGATCCTCTCCGGGGCCCTCAAGAGCTTCGTCGTGGCGCTCACCCACAGCGAGGCCGAGATCAATCACTTCATCGGCCAGGCCTCGCAGCACGCGGAACTGATCGAGGTGGTGCGCTCCGGTGCGCTCGGCATCGGCGCCGGGCAGCGGACGTTGCGACTCGCCGTGCCCGCATGAGACTCGCCGAGGCGTCGTCCGCGGACGTCGCCGACATCGTCGCCCTGGTGGAGTCATCCTTCCGTGGCGACGCTAGCCGTGCCGGCTGGACCACCGAGGCCGACCTGCTGGACGGGCGGCGCACCGGGCCGGACGAGATCGGTGCGATCCTGGCCGACCCGGCGCAGGCGATCCTCCTCGAGCGCCAGGCGGACGGTTCGTTGCTCGCAAGCGTCGTGCTCGCGCGCGACGGCGACGCGGCATGGCTCGGCATGCTCGCCGTGCAGCCGTCGCTACAGGGCGGCGGCATCGGCCGGCGCGTGGTGGCCGCGGCCGAGGACTGGTCACGCCTGCACTGGGGCGCCAGGCGCATGCGCATGAAGGTGATCGTGCAGCGCGCCGAACTGATCGCCTGGTACCAGCGCCGTGGCTATCGCCCGACCGGCGAAACCGCGCCTTTCTTCTACGGTGACCCGCGCTTCGGCGAGCCGAAGCGCGCCGACCTGTCGTTCGTGGTGCTGGAGAAGCCGCTCACGCCCGCCTGAGCAATTGCGTGACCTGCCGCGCGGCGCGCAGGCCGCTCAGGTGCGCGCCGTGCAGCGTGCCGTAGGCCGACTGCTCGGTGTGCTCGCCGGCGAACACGACCCGGTCCGCCAGCGGGCGGGTCAGGATCGCGCGCGCGCCGAAGCGCCCCGGCAGGCAGTGCGAGTACGCGCCGCGACTCCAGGGATCGCCCGCCCAGGCCGTCGCCGCCCCCTTGTCGAACTGCTTGCGCACCTCGCTGCCGAGCATGCTGCCGAGTTCCCCGAGCGCGTAGTCGATGGCCGCGGCCTCGCCGGCGGCCTCGAGCTGGTGGGCGAGCGCGCCCGCCGCCATGCCGAGCGCGACGTTGCCGCCCCACAGGCGCGTGAGGTACTCGAGGCCGCGCATGTCGCTACGCCTGAGCGCGATGCTCTCGGTCGTCTCGGACGGGAAGACGTTCCTCTTGAAGCGCAGCGCCACCTTGTTCATGAGACCGAGCGGCAGGCTGTGATGTGCCTCCAGCATCTCGACGGGCAGGTAGGGCGAGAACACCAGCGCGCCCTGCGCGATGATGCTCGACGGTACTGCCACGACCGCGGCACGCGCGGCGAGCCGGCCCGCGGGCGTGTCGAGCGACACCCCGCCTGCGCTCCAGTTGACCCGCGTCACGGGTGTGGACAGTCGCACCTCGACGCCGCGCGCATAGTGGGCGAGCAACGTGCCATAGCCCTTCGGGATCAGCAGGTCCTCGCCGTCGTCGACGAAGTGATGGCTGTCCAGCGCCGAGAAGTTCGCCGGCTCGATGCCCTCCCAGGCGGTGAGCCCGGCAGCCGCCATCGGGTACCACGGGTCCTCGCGCGTCGCGAGCGTCAGCGCGGCCTCGGCGGGAATGTCCAGGCCGCGCTCGCCGGCGGCCGAGAGCTCGCGCTCCATGCGCTCGCGCACGGCCCTGAGGCCGGCGGTCGCCGCCTCGCTCATCGGCTTGCCGTCGTCGTAGATGCGGCCCAGGCTGCGGTCGGGGAGCAGTTCGAAGCCGTTCGCCCGCGCATAGGCCACCCACGGATTGACGGCGGAGGCATGCAGCCACGAACAGCCGCGGTCCCAGGCGACGCCCACACTCGAGCCATCGGTCAGCGCCCGCCCGCCGATGCGGTCGCGCGCCTCGATCACCAGTACCTTGAACCCGGCCGCGGCGAGCTGCTTCGCGGCGCTGAGGCCGGCGCCACCGGCACCGACGACCGCCACGTCGAGCGGCGCGTTGCGCTGGGCGATCGCACCGAAGGGCCAGGCCGAACTCGCGACCGCCGCGCCGAGGCCGGCCACGAAA
>CAZXAS010000069.1:0-10835 GCA_964638185.1 uncultured Steroidobacteraceae bacterium
GAAGGTGAAGACCGAGGAAGAGCTGGAGAAGGAACGCGAGCGGGCACGACTGGACCTGGACTGAGGCGGGTCGTCAGCGGGCCCTCTCGATGCCGCGCGCGGCCATCGCATCCACCGTTCCGGGCGCGACCAGGCGCAGCCAGCGCAGTGCGCGACTGCGCCACGAGGTCAGCGCCAGGCGCCGGCGGCGCCAGGCGGCGTCGAGCACGATCCGCGCGCAGGCCTCGGCGCTCATGATGCGCGCCTCCTGCATGGGGCTCGTGCCGAGCGGCCGTCCGTCCGGGCCGCTCGCACGGCGGTGGATCTCCGACAGCACGAAATCCGGCGCGACCACCGTCACCGACACCCCGGTTGCCGCGAGCTCGATGCGGAGCGAATCGAAGAACCCGAACATGGCGTGCTTGCTCGCCGCATAGCCGGTGCGGGTCGGCACGCCGGTGAGCCCGGCCACGCTCGATATTGCGACGATCCGGCCGCCCGAGGCGATCAGCGCCGGCAGTGCATGGCGCGTGATCCATGCGGCGCCGAGATAGTTGACGCGCATCAGTCGCTCGAGGAGGTCGAGATCCTCGAGTTCGGCCAGTGTCGACCACATCGTCGCACCGGCATTGTTGACCAGGACGTCGAGGCCGCCGAAGCGCTCGAGCACCGCATCGACCAGTGCGCGGCACTGCGGCTCGCTGGTGACATCTGTCGTCACCGCGATCGCCTCGGCGCCGCGTGCGCGGCACAGGGCGGCGACCTCCTCCAGACGCGCGGTATTGCGCGCGGCGAGCACCAGCCGGGCCCTCGCCGAGGCGAGTTCCAGGGCCAGGGCCCGGCCGATGCCCTCGCTGGCACCGGTGAGCAGCACCACCTTGTCGCGGAAGCCTTGCATCGCGCCAAGCTCTCACAGGACGGCGCCGGCGTCCACGGTCATGCCGTTCGCGCTAGACTTCGCGCACCGTTCAACGCCGGAGGCCCCATGCCGCATCCGTCCACTCTGGTCGTCGCCCTGCTCGGCACCCTGCTCGCAGCCTGTGGCTCCGGCGAGCGCGAGACCATGGAGCCCGAGGACACCGTGGTGGGCGACCTGGTCACCGCGCCGGAGCGGGTCGAGGAACGCACCAATGCCGCGCTCGATGCGCACCGCGAGGCGCTCGACCGGCAGATCCGGGACAGCGAGGATGCGCCCGCGGAATGACGCGGCGTCCCCGCCCGGTCCGGAAACCCGTGTCCCCCGCCCACCCGGCCATGGCTGACGCATGACGCGCTACCTCGGCCTCGATCGCACCTTCCTGTGGGCGATGCGCGGGCTGTCGCGGCTGTTCGTGCGCCCGACCCTGGTGCCCGCCGATGCCCGCGAGCGGCTGAAGGGCAGCGGCCGGCCGCTCCTGTACGTGCTCGACGAGCGCAGCTTCTCGGATTTCCTGGCGCTCGAGCAGGTGTGCATGGACTCTGGCCTGCGCCGGCCGAGCAAGCGCCTCGCCGCCGGGCAGATGGCGCTCGAGCGCTCCTATGTCGCGATCGAGCGGCGTGCCGGCGTGTTGCGGCGCCGGCCGGACCGGCGCATGCCCGCGGAACTGGCCGCGGCCATCGCCGCCGCCGCCGCCGACCCGGCGCTCGAACTCGAGGTCGTGCCGGTGTCCGTGTACTGGGGTCGCGCGCCGGAGCGCGAGCGGTCGTGGATGGACATCCTGCTGTCGGAGAGCTGGGCGCTGGTCGGTCCCTTCCGCCGCCTGGTGTCGATCCTCTTCAACGGTCGCAGCACCCTGATCCGTTTCGGCGAGGCGCGGCCGGTGCGCAACTACGTCACCGACGGCCAGGAACCGGCCCGCGCCGCGCGACGGCTGCTCAAGGACCTGCGCGCCGAGTTCCGTCACATGCGCGTCGACACGCTCGGTCCGGAGCTCGCCACGCGGCGCGTCATCGTCGCGCAGGTGCTGCGCACGCGCGCGGTGCGCCAGGCCGTGCGCCAGGAAATGCGCGAGAAGAACACCGGGCGGCGCGAGGCCTTGCGCGGTGCGCGGCGTTTCGCGGTCGAGATCGCGGCCAACTACTCCCATGCCTTCGTACGCTTCATGGACCACGTGCTCACCTGGCTGTGGACGCGCCTGTACGACGGCGTCGAGGTCAGGAACGCGGAACACCTGGACCGGCTGCCGCCGGGCTGCGAGATCGTCTACGTGCCCTGCCACCGCAGTCACGTCGACTACCTGCTCCTGTCCTACGTGATCTACCACCGCGGCTACGCGATCCCCTACATCGCCGCGGGCATCAACCTCAACCTCCCGGTGATCGGGCGCTTCCTCAGGATGGGCGGCGCCTTCTTCATCCGCCGCTCGTTCCGCGGCGCGAGCCTCTATCCGGTCGTCTTCACCAAGTACGTGGACGTGATGATGGGGCGCGGCCATCCCATCGAGTTCTTCATCGAGGGCGGGCGCAGCCGGACCGGGCGCCTGCTGCCGCCCAAGACCGGCATGCTGTCGATGACCGTGCGCAGCTTCCTGCGCAACCCGAAGCGGCCGGTGGCCTATGTGCCGGTCTACTTCGGCTACGAGCGGGTGTTCGAGGCGCGCACCTACATCGGGGAGTTGTCCGGCCGGCCGAAGGAGAAGGAGTCCATCCTCGGCCTGTTGCGCACGCTTCCGGCCCTGCGCGAGCGCTTCGGGCGGGTGCAGGTGAGCTTCGCGGAGCCGTTGCTGCTCGAGGGCCTGGTCGCCGGCATCGATCCCGACTGGCGCGAGTCGAGCCGGGGCGAGGATGCACGCCCGCCCTGGTACTCCACCGTGGTCGACTCGCTCGCGGCGGAGATCATGCAGAGGATCAACGGGGCGGCGGCGGTGACGCCGATCAACCTGCTGGCGGTGACCCTGCTCGCCATGCCGCGCCAGGCCATGCTCGAGGCCGACCTGGTGCGGCAGCTGGACCTGTACGTGTCGCTGCTCGGCAAGTTCCGCTATTCGCCGGACGTGTCGGTCAGCGGCGGGGACGGAAGCGCGATGGTGACCGCCGGCGAGGCGATGGGCGTGCTCGAGCGGCGCAGCCATCCACTCGGCGACGTGCTCAGGATGCCGGACGAGGCGGCAGTGCTGTGCACCTATTACCGCAACAACATCATCCACCTGTTCGCCATGCCCTCGCTGGTCGCCTGCGCGTTCCTCAACAACCAGGCCATGCGCGCCGAGGACGTGCACCGGCTGGCGTGGCGGGTCTACCCGTACGTACGCCAGGAGCTGTCGCTGCGCTGGGAGGAGGACCAGGTCCCGGGTGTTGTCGACGAGATCCTGGCCGCACTCGCGGAGGCGGGCCTCCTCGAGCGCAGCGAGGACGGCAAGGTGTGGCGCCGCCCGGCGACCGGCACCGCCGAGGCGGTGCAGCTGTCGGTCCTGGCCCAGGCCACCATCCAGACCGTCGAGCGCTACTACCTCGCGATCGCGCTCCTGCTGCGGGCGGGCCCGGGGGAGCTCACCCCGGAGGGCCTGGAGCGGCGCTGCGCCTCGATGGCGCAGCGGATGGCGCTGCTCTACGGGCTGGATGCGCCTGAATTCTTCGACCGGACCATGTTCCGCGCCTTCATCGACCTCTTGAAGAAGCGCCGCGTGGTCGAGGTCGACGCCGGCGGCTCGCTCCAGTTCGGGGAGCCGCTGCGCGCCGTGGCCGACGACGCCCGGGTCGTGCTGTCCGAGCAGATCCGCAACAGCATCCTGCAGGTGACCCACGCCTGATTTTTTGCAGTGCAAATGGCGCCGGGAATACGTAGCCACACCGGTAGGCGGTCGCGCGGCCGCTGATATACTTCGGGCACTGTTGTGCGGACGACGCCGATTCGGCACCAGCGCCACAACAACAAGGACGGGGGGGCGACACCGGTCGCGGTCCCTGAGAAAGTCGCCGAAGATGTTCGGTCGCCGGAACATGGGGAAACAAATGACCACTCAGCTGCCCAAGCACGCGTCCAGGCCTGTGTGCCGCGCCGTGACCGCCGCACTCGCGGCCGCCGCCGCCTTGAGCGCCGCGCCGTCACAGGCCTTCGATTTCAACCTCGGCAGCTGGGAGGGGAACTGGGATACCACGTTGTCCTACGGGCAGCTGTATCGCGTCGAGAGCCGCGACCCGCGTCTCATCGGCACGGCGAACGGCGGCATCGGCCGCTCGCCGAACATCGACGACGGCAACCTGAACTACGACACCGGCATGGTCTCGAACGCGGCGAAGTTCGTCACCGAGCTGTCGCTCAGCCGTGACAACTACGGCCTGTTCGTGCGCGCCTCCGGCCTGTACGACTATGAGATCGAGCGCCAGGACACGCAGCGCACGCCGATCTCCGACACCGGCAAGCAGCTGGCCGGTTCCTACCTGCGCCTGCTCGATGCATTCGTCTACGGTCGCTTCGACCTGAACGGCCACGAACTCGACCTGCGTGCCGGCAACATGGTGGTGAACTGGGGCGAGAGCACCTTCATCCAGGGCGGCATCAACAGCGCCATCAACCATTTCGACGTCTCGGCGCTGCGCGTGCCGGGTTCCGAGCTGCGCGAGGCCTACCTGCCGCAGGAAATGGTCAAGGCCGCCTTCGCGATCACGCCCAACGTCAACGCCGAGGTCCTCTACCTGTTCGGCTGGGACGAGACCAAGCCCGAGCCGGTCGGCACCTATTTCGCCGCGAACGACTTCGCGGTGCGTGGCGGCAAGAACGTCTACCTCGGCTTCGGCGCCTTCTCCGACCAGGGCGTCGACTACACGCCGCTCGGCGGGCCGTTCATCGAGAACTTTCAGGGCGTGCCACGCGGGCCGACCCGCGTCGCGGACGACAACGGCCAGTATGGCGCGGCGCTCAAGTGGTACCTGCCGGACTTCAGCGACGGCACCGAGTTCGGCTTCTACTACATGAACTACCACAGCAAGGTGCCGCTGATCAGCGGACGCACCGGCACGCAGGTGGGTGTGGGCAACGCGGTCGGCACGCTGACCGCGGTGCAGGCGACCGCGCTCGGCCTCGCCTCGGGCCTGCCGGCGGCGACGGCGATCGCCATCGGCACCCAGCAGGGCGTGAATGCGGCGGCCGCGGCGGGGGGCAACCTCGCGGCGGCAACCGCCCAAGGGTACGCGACCATCGCGGCCAACACGGCCCTCGGCGGCGGCAACGTCACCCAGCAGGCCAGCAACCTGGGCACGCATGAGTACGCCAAGACGGCGCAGTACTTCACCGAGTACCCGGAAGACATCCAGCTGCTGGGACTGAGCTTCAACACCCAGATCGGCACCTCGGGCATCGCCCTGCAGGGCGAGATCTCCTACAAGATCGACGTGCCGCTGCAATACGACGACGTCGAGGTGCTGTTCGCGGCGCTGGCGCCGTTCGAGAACACGGTGCTGGCGCTGCAGGGCGTCACGCCCCCGGCGACCTGCACCCCGGCGCTGCCGACGCTCGCGGCCTGCAACCAGATCGGGCGCTTCGGCATCGACGAGGAGATCAAGGGCTGGGGCGAGTTCGACGTGATCCAGGCGCAGGCCACGCTGACCAAGGCGTTCCCGCCGATGCTCGGCGCGTCGCAGCTCGTCACCGTGCTGGAGGCGGGCTACACCCACGTCAACAGCTTCCCGGACAAGCTCGACGGCGGCCCCAATGGCCGCGGCCTGCGCTTCAACGGGCCGGGCACCTCGGTGTCGGGCAATGCCCTGCTGTCCGGGCGTCATTTCGGCGAGACCGAGCCACAGCATCGCTTCGCCGACGAGAACTCCTGGGGCTACCGGCTCGCCATGCGGCTCGACTACCTGAGCCTGGTCGGGCCGTGGAACGTCAGTCCGCGGCTGGTGTTCGCGCATGACGTCGCCGGCACGACGCCGGGACCGGGCGGCAACTTCGTCGAGGGCCGTACCGGGACCACGATCGGCTTCAATGCCAACCTGCAGGCCAAGTGGGAAGTCGACGTCAACTACACCCAGTTCGCCGGCGCGGGCCGCTGGAATGACCTCAACGACCGGGACTTCATCGCCGCGACGGTGAAGTACTCGTTCTGAACTGCTGCCGGAGGCACGACATGAATTTCAAGATCCTTGCGACGGTCGCCAGCCTGGCGATCTGCGGCGTGGCCGGCAGCGCACTGGCGGCGGTCAGCGCCCAGGAAGCGGCCCGTCTCGGCGCCGACCTGACACCGATGGGCGCCGAGAAGGCCGGCAACGCTGCCGGGACGATCCCGGCCTGGGAAGGCGGCCTGACCTCGACTGCGAAGGCCGGCGCGACCGGCTTCAAGCCCGGCACCCACTACCCGGATCCCTTCGCCGCCGACAAGCCGCTCTACAAGGTCGACCCGGCCAACATGAGCCGCTACGCGGCACAGCTCACCGAGGGCCACAAGGCGCTGCTCAACACGTACAAGAGCTCGTTCTTCATGAACGTGTATCCGACGCGGCGCAGCGCCGCGTTCCCGCAGCGCATCTACGACGCGACCAAGGCCAATGCGACCTCGGCCAAGCTCGCAGCCGGCGGCAACGGCGTGACCGGCGCCATCGGCGGCGTGCCCTTCGCGATCCCGAAGGAGGGGGTCGAGGTGCTGTGGAACCACATCCTGCGCTACCGCGCGGACGTGGCCAGCCGCAACATCAACCAGGCCGCGGTGACGCGCACCGGCGACTACACCCTGGTCAAGTTCCACGACGAGGCGTACTTCGCCTACAGCCTGCCCGGCGCCAAGGAAGCCGACCTCGACAACGTCATCGTGTACTTCATGCAGGAGACCGTGGCGCCGGCGCGCCTCGCCGGCGAGATCCTGCTGGTGCACGAGACCCTGGACCAGGCAAAGGAGAACCGCCGCGCCTGGCTGTATAACCCCGGCCAGCGCCGCGTGCGGCGCGCGCCGAACGTGGCCTTCGACAATCCGGGCACGGCCTCCGATGGCCTGCGCACTTCCGACCAGCTGGACATCTACAACGGCAGCCCGGAACGCTACGACTGGAAGCTCGTCGGCAAGAAGGAAATGCTGATCCCGTACAACGCCTACAAGCTGCAGTCGCCGACGCTCAAGAACAGCGACATCGTCAAGCCGCTGCACATCAACCCGGAGCACGCGCGCTACGAGCTGCACCGCGTCTGGGTCATCGACTCGACGCTGAAGAGCGGCCAGCGCCACATCTACAAGCGGCGCACGTTCTACATCGACGAGGATTCGTGGCAGATCGTGGCGGTCGACTGCTACGACGGCCGCGACCAGCTGTGGCGCGTGCAGGAAGGCCACTCGATCAACTACTACGACCAGCCGACGTTCTGGTCCGCGCTGGAGGCCACCTACGACCTCCAGTCCGGCCGCTACCTGGTGCTGGGCCTGTTCAACGAGGAGCCGACCACGGTCGATTTCTCGCTCAAGCGGACGACAGCGGACTTCACGCCGTCGGCCATCGCGCGTCGCGGCACCCGTTGACAGCGTGAGCGATTGAAGCGGGCCGACGGACGATCGTCCGCCGGCCCGTCGTCGGTGGGGGGAAGGATGAAACAGCTACGTGCTGCGGCGACTGCCGCCGCCCTCGTGCTCGCCGCCGTGCCGGCTGCGAATACCCAGGACTACGAGGATCCGGCGGCCCAGCCGTCGTGGATCGCGCCGCTCGCGGCACGCTCGCTCCTGATAGACCTTGCCCGGGCCGGGGACCGCATCGTCGCGGTCGGCGAACGCGGTCACGTGCTGTACTCGACCGACCAGGGTGTCAGCTGGACCCAGGTCCAGGTCCCGACCAGCGCCAACCTGACTGCCGTCTATTTCGCGGACGACCGCCGTGGCTGGGCGGTGGGCCACGGCGAGGTCATCCTGCGCACCGAGGACGGCGGCGACACCTGGGACATGACCCATTTCGCGCCGGAGAACGGCCAGCCGCTGCTCGATGTCTGGTTCGGGGACGGCGAGCAGGGCCTGGCGGTCGGCGCCTACGGCTCCATGTATTCGAGCTCCGACGGCGGGCGCAGCTGGGACCCGGTGCCGTTCGAGCCCGATGAACTCGGCGCCGGCGCCGATGATGCGCCGGCAGGCGAGGACGAATACGCCGACGAGATCGACGTCGGTTTCGACTTCCACCTCAATGCCATCGCGCCGGGACCGGGCGCGCGCCTGTACCTGGCGGGCGAGGCCGGGCGCCTGTACCGTTCCGACGACGCCGGCCAGACCTGGCGCGAACTCCCCTCTGAGTATGACGGGTCGTTCTACGGCATCCTGCCGCTCGACGGCGACTCCTTGCTCGTCTTCGGACTGCGCGGCCACATGTTCCGCTCCGAGGACGGCGGCGAGTCCTGGACCCGCATCGAGACCGGCACCGTGGCGCTGCTCAACTCGGCGACCCGAGCCGCCGACGGGCGGGTGATCGTCGCGGGCAACACCGGCGTGCTGCTGGTCAGCCACGACGACGGCAGGACCTTCGAGTTCACGCAGCAGGACGATCGCAAGAGCCTGTCGGCCGTGCTCGCGGTCGATAGCGACGAGGTCATCGTGGCCGGGGAGGGCGGCGTGCGACGCCTGGCCGTCCCCGGATCGAGGTAACGCCATGCATGTCGAGGAGAAACGCGCCGACGGCCGCCCCACCGTTGCCGAGCGGCTCGAGCCGTATGTCTTCGAGCATCGCACGCTCATCCTGGCGGCTTTCGCGGCGCTGACCATCGCCTTCGGCTGGATCGCCGCCGGCGGGCTCAAGCTCGACACCAACTTCACCAAGCAGTTGCCGGTCGACCACGAGTACATCCAGACCTACCTCGACCACAAGTCGGACTTCGGCGGCGCCAACCGCCTGCTGATCGCCGTCGTCGCCGAGGACGGCAACATGTTCACCCCGGAGTTCTTCCGGGCACTCAAGATCGCGACCGACGAGGTGTTCTTCATCGACGGCGTCGACCGCTCGCGGGTTCAGTCGCTGTGGACCCCGAACACGCGCTATACCGAGGTGGTCGAGGGGGGCATCCAGGCCGGCGACGTCATTCCCTCCGACTTCCAGCCCGATGCAGAGGGACTCGCGCGGGTCAAGGAGAACATCCTCAAGGCCGGCATCGTCGGCCGGCTGGTGGCCAACGACTTCTCCGGCGCCATGGTGAGCGCGCAGCTGCTCGATGCCGACCCGGAGACGGGGCAGCCGATCGACTACATCGCCATCTCCAGGGCGCTGGAGAAGAAGGTCCGCGAGCAGATCCAGAACGGCCAGGTCGACGTCTCGGTCGCGGTGCCGGTATCGGTGCACATGATCGGCTTCGCCAAGGTCGTGGGCGACGTGGCCGACGGCGCGATGTCGGTCATCACCTTCGCGGTGGTGACCGTGCTGCTCACCCTGTTGTTCGTGTGGATCTACATCCAGTCCTTCCGCATCGCGCTGGTGCCCGTGGTCTCGTCGCTGGTCGCGATGGTGTGGATGCTCGGGCTCTTGGTGCTGCTCGGCTACGGTGTCGATCCACTGGGCATCCTCGTGCCCTTCATCATCTTCGCCATCGGCACCAGCCACGGGGTTCAGAAGATCAGCGCGGTGAGTGACGCGGCCATGGCCGGCGCCGGCAGCAACGAGGCTGCACGACGCACCTTCCGCCTGCTGTTCCTGCCGGCGATCGTCGCGCTCCTGGCCAACCTGGTCGGCTTCGTCACCATCCTGCTGATCCCGGTGCAGGTCATCCAGGAGATGGCGATCACCGCAAGCCTCGGCATCGGCGTCATCATCCTGACGGACCTGATCCTGCTGCCGGTGCTGGTGTCCTACGTGCCGATCACCGACCGCTACCGCAAGCGGGTCGAGCACCGCCAGCAGTTGCTGCAGGGCGTGTGGGACCGCCTCGCCGGCATCACCGAGCGCGGCCCGGCGACGGTCATCATCGTGATCTCGCTGGTGCTGGGCGTGTTCGGGTTCATCAAGGGCATGGAAACGCCGATCGGTGACACCCAGGCGGGTGTACCGGAGCTCAGGCCGGAATCGCGCTACAACCGCGACAGCGAACTCATCACCTCCAAGTTCCAGATCGGCACCGACATCCTCAACGTCATCGTCGAGACCAGGCCCGACGGCTGCATCGACCATCGCATCATCGATGCCATCGACCGCTTCGCGTGGCACATGCAGAACGTCGAGGGCGTGCGTGACGTGATGAGCCTGGCCGGCGTGTCCAAGGTCATCAGCGCCGGCTGGAGCGAGGGCAGCCTGAAGTGGCGCAACCTGCCGCGTGACGAGCGCCAGCTGGTACAGGCGCAAGGCTACGTGGAAACCAGCACCGGCCTGCTCAATCGCGACTGCAGCGTGATGCCGGTCATGCTGTTCCTGGCCGATCACCGCGCCGAGACCATCGAGCGGGTGATCGCCGCGGTGAAGCAGTATCGGGAGGAGCACCCGACCGAGGATGTCACCTACCGCCTCGCCACCGGCAACGTGGGCGTGATGGCGGCGCAGAACGAGGAAGTGCGCGAGAAAGAATTCGTGATCCTTGGCTGGGTGTTCGCCGCGGTGACGGTGATGTGCCTGCTGAACTTCCGCTCGGTGATCGGCACCATCCTGGTGATCATCCCCCTGACCCTGGTGTCGATCCTGGTCTACGCGGTGATGGCCATCGTCGGCATCGGTCTCAAGGTCAACACCCTGCCGATGGTCGCCCTCGGCGCAGGCATCGGCGTGGACTACGGGATCTACCTGTTCAGCCGCATGCAGGAGTTCCTGCGACGTGGCGAGGACGTTCGCGAGGCCTATCACAGCGCCCTCAGGGTCACCGGGGCGGCGATCTTCTTCACCGGCGTGACGCTTGCGATCGGCGTCGCGACCTGGACCTTCTCGCCGCTGCAGTTCCAGGCCGACGTCGGCCTGATGCTGACCTTCATGTTCGTGGTGAACATGCTGGGCGCCATGCTGCT
>CAZXAS010000069.1:10935-13261 GCA_964638185.1 uncultured Steroidobacteraceae bacterium
CGCCAGCGGCTACATTCGCCGCATGAAAAAAGCAGCGGGATTCACCCTGGTCGAGTTGATGATCGGCATCGCGGTGCTGGCGCTCCTGATGGCGCTGGGCGTGCCGAGCTTCATGAACCTGGTGCGCAACAACCGGCTCGTGACCCAGACCAACGAGGTCGTGACGGGACTCAACCTCGCCCGCAGCGAGGCCATCAAGCGCGGCCTGCCGGTCTCGGTCTGCGTCAGCAGCGACCAGACCGATTGCGACACCGGTACCCCGGACTGGGCCGACGGCTGGATCATGTTCGTCGACCAGGGCACCGCGGGCACACTCGACGGCACCGATGAAGTGCTGCTGGTCGGCACACCGGTGAGCCAGGGGTACACCCTGGAGGAGACCGAGGCCGGCGCGGCATTCATGCAGTTCCTGCCGAGCGGGCTCGTCAATCCAGTGGCCGAGCGCCGCTTCCAGATCGAATGGGCCGCGGACCCGACCGATCGCACGCGCTGCGTGTCGGTCGCGGTCGGCGGGCGGATCAACACGACCCGGGGAGCCTGTCCGTGATGAAGCCTGAACCCGTGTGTAGGGCCCGTGAGGGCGGCATGACCCTGGTCGAGGTGCTGGTGGCCCTGCTGGTGCTGTCGATCGGCCTCCTGGGCATCGCGGCGCTGCAGACCACCGGGTTGCGGGCGACCCAGACCGCCGGCGCGCGCACCCAGGCGACGCTCCTGGCCTACGACATCATCGATCGCATGCGCGCCAATCGCCGCGACGCGGTCGTCGTGAACAGCCCCTACGAGACACTGACCACCGACACCTACACGGATCCGGCGACCGCGCCGCCCGGCACCCCGGGCGATGACCTCATCGCCTGGAAGGCGGACCTCGACGCCATGCTGCCCGAGGGCCGCGGCGCCATCGCCCAGGATGCCGTGGACCCGGCGGTCGTGACCGTGACCGTCGAGTGGATCGACCGGGACGAGAACCGGGCCGCCGGCGACCAGCGCCTGCAGTTCCAGACGATGACGCGGCTATGAGCAACATCATGAAGCGCGTACACATGAAGCGCGAACAGGGATTCACCGCCGTCGAGCTGATGGTCGCCATGGCGCTGTCGCTGGTGCTGATGGGCGGCGCGATCACCATTTTCTACAGCTCCAAGCTGTCCTACCAGACCACGGAGGAGTCCTCGCGCATCCAGGAGACCGGGCGCCTGGCGCTCGAGCTCATGCTGCGGGACATCCGCAACTCCGGCTGGCAGGGCTGTGCGCGCGAGGTGCCCGTCAGCAACGTGCTGAACGGCGCCAACGAGACCCTGTGGAACTTCGCCGAACCGGTGGGCGGCTTCGACGTCGGGTCGTCGGTCTCGAGCGTGTGGTCGCCGGCGGTGCCGGCGCTGCCCTCGCTGGCCGCCAACGTGCCGGCGAACGGCAACGACGTGCTGGTCGTGCGCGGGCCGCGGCGCGACGCAAGGCCGCTGCGCACGGTGACGGAAATGACCAATGGCACCCAGGACGTCGAGGCCGAGTTCTTCGCGTCCCAGCCGATCGCTGCCGGCAACATCGTGCAGATCGCCGACTGCTCGGCGATCGCCTGGTTCAGGGCCGACGGCTATGACGCGACGGGTCTGGTGAGCCGCTCCGGGGCGCCTGGTGTGTCGGGGACCAACTCGACGGCGGATCTCGGCTTCGCCTTCCGCGAGGCGGCCGAGCTCGTCCCGGTCGAGACGGTCATCTACTACGTGTCCCAGGGTGAGAGCGGCGGACCGTCGCTGTTCCGCATCGCCGGGACGGGCGGCGCCGTCGAGGTCTTCGAGGGCGTCGAGGGCCTGCAGGTGCTCTATGGCGTGGACGACAACGCCGATTTCCGCATCGACGACTACCGCGACGCCGGTGCGGTGGACCTGGCCGGCGACTGGGCCAATGTCATCGCCGTGAACGTCGCGATGCTGGTCCGGAGCCCCGAGGAACAGGGTGTCGACGTCGATGACCGCGTCTACAACCTGCTGGGGGTGAACTATCCCGACAGCGGGACCGGCTTCGGCGACCGGCGCCGTCGCGAGATCTACATGGCCACGGCAACACTCAGGAACCGGGTGCAGTGATGAATCATCGACCAGTGAACCGGGCCGCCCGTCTTGCCGGTGCCCGCGGGCAGCAGCAGGGCGCGATCCTGGTGATCTCGCTGCTGTTGCTGCTGGTGCTGACCATCCTGGCGCTCACCGCCATGAACATGTCGTTCAACGAGGAGCGCATGGCCGGCAATGCGCGCAACGTGAATACCGCGTTCCAGTCCGCCGAGGCGGGCCTGCGCGACGCGGAGCAGTGGCTCACCAACCAGACC
>CAZXAS010000070.1:0-13148 GCA_964638185.1 uncultured Steroidobacteraceae bacterium
ACCGCAAGTGGGGCTTCGCCGAGGTCGGCACCACGACCTTCCGCCTGGGCCGCGATCTGCAGTCCGATTTCCTGCTCTGCCGGCCGCTCGCAAGGCCCGTCGTCGCCTAGACCCGCACCCTTCCGGTTCAGCGGCTTACGTCCCGCAGCTGACACGCAGCTGTAACGCGTGTCACCAAGCTGTCATGCAAAGGTCACACGACTGCAAGCCGCGGTCTCTAACTTTCCGGGCCCGCGGCGCCGTTTGGTGAAGGGGTGCGGGAGCGAGCAACGCAGTGCCACCGCAGTGGCCCGATGCTCAAGGCTCCTGTTGCGTCGAAGCCCTCGACCCACCAGCCCGCCCGTCCTACGAATCTCACAAGCAGCTGGAGAGCGCAGTAATGAAGATCAGTCGATTGCTCCTTGCAGGTGCGGTCCTCACCGGCCTCGCGGCCTGCGAGGGCGGCGGTATCGACCTGAACGTTGCCACCACCGACAACTCGGTGGACAACAGCGTCAATAACTCGGGCGGCGGAAGCACCAATCCCTGCGCCTCGTACACCCCGCCGAACTCGACCGAGCTCCGCCAGGGCACTTTCGACGGCACCAACTGCGTCTACAGCTCGGCCTTCGTCGGCGTGGCGAACCCGCTGCTGGTCGACCTGACCCTGCCGTTCATCTCCGGCGTGCACATCTTCCAGGACAGCCTGTTCGTCGGCCAGAACGTCAGCACCGGCGCGGCGCCTGCAGGCGGCACCGGCCCGGTGCTCACCATCGCGGCGGGCAACAAGCTGGCCTTCCTGGACTCGGCCGACTACGTGCTCATCAATCGCGGGTCGCAGCTGATCGCGGACGGTTCGCCGAGTGCGCCGATCGTGTTCTCGTCCTTCACCGACCTCGTCACCGGCACCGCCGGGGCCAACGACGTCTCGCAGTGGGGCGGCATCCAGATCAACGGCAACGGCATCACCAACAACTGCTCGGACACCGAGCGTGCCAACAACCAGTGCCACGTGGTGACCGAGGGACAGCCGTCGAACTACGGCGGCAATGACAATGCGGAAAGCTCGGGCACCCTGCGCTACGTGATCGTGAAGCACACCGGCTTCGAGGTCGCCCCGGGCGACGAGCTGAACGGCATCACCTTCAACGCGGTGGGCTCCGGCACCGTGGTCGAGAACGTGCAGGTCTACAGCACCTTCGACGACGGCCTCGAGTTCTTCGGTGGCGCGGTGAACGTCAACAACGCCGTCATCCTGTACGCGCGCGACGATTCGCTCGACTACTCCGATGGCTACATCGGGACCATCGAGAACGCGCTCGTGATCCACTGGCAGAGTGATGGCAACCGCTGCATCGAGGGCGACAACGTCGGCGACGGCCGCACGAACGGGGGCGAGCCGGCCGACACGGCGCCGATCGCCGAGCCCGTCGTCCGCAACATGACCTGTATCGTCTCCAACAGCGACGTCAACACCCATGGCGACTCCGAGGCGGTGCTGGTACGCCAGGGCGGAAAGTTGCGGCTCGAGAACAGCATCATCTACGCCGGCTATGGCACGAGCGTGAACGGCCTGAGCTCGAACGAGTGCTACGAGATCGACGGGCCGGCCGATGTCTCCAAGACCTTCGCCCAGAACGGTGACAACTTCTACGTGCGGGACACCATCATCGCGTGCCAGAACCCCATCCAGGTGGATAGCGGCGTGCCGGACGCCCTGCCCAACGGCGACACAGTTCTGGCGTGGCTGCAGGACGCGAGTGCCGTCGGCGCGAGCTACGCGTTCAACGCGGCGAACACGATCATTACCGACCCCGTGAACGCCAACGTGCAGGTGCTTCAGGCGGGCACCTACTTCACGGCCGCCAGCATCGTGGACGCTTCCGGCGCAACCGTGCGGCCGGGAACCGACCTCGGCGCCGTGCAGGCGGGGGACGACTGGACCGCGCCCTGGGCCTTCGGCCTGCGTGCCAACAACGCCGACGTGCCGCTGTGGTTCGCGCCGTAAGGGGTGGCCCGCGGCAGCTTGGCATGACAACAAGGCTCTGATGCGCACGGGCGTGCCCGGCTCCAGCCGGGCACGCCCCACCACGTCGAGGTTGACGATGAACAGGATCACCGTAAGACACGCAGTACGGGCGCTGCTGGGACTGTCCGCGGCCGCTGCCGGCGGACTCGCCGGGCCCGTGGCCGCCCAGGAAGTGGCAGAGATGGCCGCGGCAGCTGCCGACCAGGCCCCGACCGTGCTCGAGGAGGTCGTGGTGGTGGGCCGGCAGCGCTCGGCCGTCGGTGACGTGCTGCAGGAACGCCTGGAGGCCGACGTGGTCGCGGACCTCGTCAGCATCGAGCAGATCACCCGCGTCGGCGACAGCACGGTGTCCCTCGCCCTGCGCCGCCTGCCGGGCGTGACCCTGGTCGGCGACCAGTTCATCTACATCCGCGGCCTCGGCGAGCGCTACTCCAGCACCTCGGTCAACGGTGCCTACGTTCCCTCTCCGGACCTGACCCGAAACGTGATTCCACTGGACCTGTTCCCGGCGGAGATCGTCCAGTCGCTCGCGATCCAGAAGGGCTACTCGCCCGACAAGCCTGCGGCCTTCGGCGGCGGCAACGTCGACATCCGTACCCGCAGCATCCCCGACGACTTCGTCCTCAGCGTGCAGGTCGGATCGGGCTGGAATTCGGACAGCAACGACAAGGGCCTGACCTATCCCGGTGGCGGCGATGACGAGTGGGGCTCGGACGACGGCACCCGCGCCCTGCCCGGCGAGATCACGCAGGCCATCAACGACTACCAGGGCAACCTGAGCCCGACCAACATCTTCCAGTCGCTGCTCAAGGATGGACAGTTCCATTCCTTCGAGGAAGCGGAGCAGATCAACCGCGAGCTCGCCACCAGCGTCAACCGCAACGTCGAGTTCAGGCAGCAGTCGCTCGACCCCGACCTGTCGCTGGAAGCCGCGATCGGCAACAGCTGGTACCTCGGCGAGAGCGCGGCCTGGAAGCTGGGCGTGCTGGCGCTCGGCGACTACAAGAACCAGTGGCGCAATCGCGAGCGCATCAACCGCTCGGTGGCGAACCCGACCGAGGATGTCGACGTCACGCAGCGCACCACGAACCAGGTCTCGCTGACCGGGTCGCTCGGCGTCGGTCTCGACTTCGCCGAGGAGCAGCGCATCGAGGTGACCGGCATCTACCTGCGCAACACCGAGGACGAGGCGTCGATCACGCTCGGCAACAACTTCAACTTCCAGCTGTCCTCAGGCGACCGGCTGCGCAACTACCGCATCCGCTACGAGGAACGCGACCTCGAGCTCTTGCAGGTCCGTGGTTCCCACACCCTCGGCCAGGAGACGCTCGCCCTGCTGAGCCCGCTGGTCAACCTGGCCTTCGCGGAAGGCCTGACGGTCGACTGGTACTGGTCGGACGCCACCGCCACCACCGACATCCCCAACGAGATCCTGTTCTCGGGCCAGGATGACGTCGATCCGGCCACCGGTGCGCTCAATTTCACTTCGATCCGGTCATCCGCGACGTCGGCCGACATCCGCTACACCGACCTCGAGGACCAGGCCACGAGCTACGGCACGCGCATCGCGATGCCGTTCAGCTTCGGCACGACCGAGGTCGAGGTCAGCGGCGGCTACGACTACTACGAGAAGGGCCGCGGCTACATCCAGACGCAGCTCGGCCTCGGTACGACGTCCGCCCCGTCGTCGGTGCTGCAGGGCACGCCGGGGCAGGTGTTCTCCGATGCGAACATCCTCGACCCGGCGAACGGCTTCACGCTGTCGATCGGCGGCATCGGCACCGAGAGCTACCTGGCGGGAGAGACCGTCGACGCCGTCTTCGGCAATGTCGACCTGACCTTCAATGACACCTGGCGGGTGTCCGGCGGCGTGCGCTGGGAGGATTTCGCGCGCGTGTCCGTACCCATCGATCCGAACCAGTTCGACACGTCGACCGGCAAGATCCTGGTCCCGACGGACCAGCTCGAGTCCATCGCCACCGCGGGTGACGACTACTACCCGGCGCTGGCCGTGACCTACATGCGCCCCGGCTTCTGGGCCGACGACTTCCAGCTGCGCTTCGGCTGGAGCGAGACGGTCGCGCGACCCGACCTGCGCGAGGTCTCCGGCGCCACGTATATCGACCCGCTCACGGAGGCGCGCATCCGCGGCAACCCGGCCCTCGAGAACGCCGACCTGAGCAACTTCGACATCCGCGGCGAGTGGTTCTTCGGCAACGGCGACAACCTCACTGTGTCTCTGTTCTACAAGGATCTCACCAACCCGATCGAGACCGTCGAGGGTGCGGGCACCGACGACAACATCTCGCTGACCTTCATCAACGGCGAGTCCGCCGAGCTCTACGGCATCGAGTTCGAGGGACTGAAGAGCCTTGGGTTCCTGTCGGGCGGCGGCTGGAGCGAGGCGATGTTCATCTCCGGCAACCTGACCCTGTCGGACTCGGAGATCACCATCGGCGCTGCCGCGCCCAACCTGACCAACAACAAGCGGCGCATGTCGCAGCACTCGCAGTACGTAGCCAACCTGCAGCTCGGCTACGACTCACCGGGGGGCTTCCACAGCGCTTCGCTGGCCTACAGCTTCGTCGGCGAGCGGCTGTTCTTCGCCGGGCGCAACGGTGCACCGGATGCCTACGAGCAGCCGTTCAACTCGGTCGACCTGATCTGGAGCTTCTACCCGACGGACAACCTGGCGCTGAAGCTGCGCCTGCAGAACCTGCTCGACGAGCAGACGGAGATCGAACAGGGCGGCGTGACCGTGCTCGAGCAGACCATCGGCACGACCGCGAAGCTCGACTTCACCTACCGCTTCTGAGCGGCGTCCGGCCCGGACGAAGGACTGTCCGGGCCGGGTGCGCCGCGCCTCAGCGCGGCTTTGCCCGGCGCGTCGGCGCCGCCGTGTGCGGGTCCTCGGGCCAGGAGTGCTTCGGGTAGCGCCCCTTCAGCTCCTTCCTCACCTCGGCATAGCCACGTGCCCAGAAGCTCTCGAGGTCGCGCGTCACCTGGACCGGGCGATGCGCCGGGGACAGCAGTCGGAAGGTGAGCGGCACCCGTCCGGCCGCGAGGCGCGGCGTCTGCGTCAGGCCGAATATCTCCTGCAGGCGCACCGCGACGGCCGGTACCTCCGGATCCGCGTAGTCGATCCTCACGCGCGATCCGCTCGGCACGGTGAGATGGGTCGGCGCCAGCTCGTCGAGCCGGGTCGAGCGCGAATGGCCGAGCCTTGCCTGGAGGATCGCATGCAGGTCCAGCGTGGCGAGGTGACTGGCGCGCGACATGCCGTCGAGCCAGGGCGCCAGCCACTCCTCGAGGGTCGCCTCGAGCGCCGCATCGCTGAAGTCAGGCCAGTCCGCCGCGGCCTCGCGCAGGTGTCGGCGCACGAACGCCACCCGCTGGCGGAGCGAGTCCGCGGCCGGCGAGGCCGGCAGTGCGCCGGGACCGAGCTGTCGAACCCCGTCGATCATCGCCGCCAGCGTCCGTTCGGGATCCGGCATCAGCGCCACGTGGTCGAACACGATGGCGCCGAGGCGCCGCTCGCGCCGCGCGGCTACTGCCATCGCCCGTGCGTCCCAGCCCACCACCGTCACCTCCTGCAGCAGTGCGCCGAGCCGCTCCTCGATCTGTGCCCGTGACAGCCTTGCCGCCAGGAAAATGCGCGACTCGCGCTCGCCGGCGTCGACTTCGGCGGCGACGATGAACTCGCTGCGCGCGAGCGGCTGCGGCCCGCGGAACTGGGCGCCGCGGCCATTGGCGAGCAGGTAGCGGCCCTCGGCGCCGCGACTGAAGCCGATGCGGTCCGGATAGGCGAGCGCCAGCAGCGGCCCGGCGTCCTCAGCGACGTCCTCACCGCGGACCGCGCCGAGCTCGCGGCACCAGCGTGCGGAAAGCTGACGTGCCCGCTCGACGCCGCCCCGGTCGGCCTCCTGCCGCGCGCCACCGCCTTGCAGCGCCTCGAGGCGCCGTGCGATGTCGGCGTCGGCGGCGGCGGCGGGGCCACGCAGCAGGTCGCGCTCCGAGAGGATGGCCGCGAGGTCGCAGGCGAGGGCACCGTGCGCCGGGGAGCCCGCTGCCAGCATCATGTGCGCGAGACGCGGGTGAGCGCCGAAGGACGCCATGCGCCGGCCATGCGGCGAGACCCGGCCTGCGGCGTCCAGTGCACCGAGTCGCGCAAGCAGTTCGCGGGCCTGGGCGAAGCTCGCCGCCGGCGGCGGGTCCAGGAGCCTGAGCGAGGCCGGGTCGTCCGTTCCCCAGGCGGCGAGATCGAGCGCCATCGGCGCGAGGTCGGCCTCCAGGATCTCCGCCGGCGTGGCGGGCTCGAGTCCGCGCGTCATTTCCTCCGGCCACAGCCGGTAGCACACGCCGGGCCCGGTGCGCCCGGCGCGGCCGCGACGCTGGTCGGCCGCGGCCCGCGAGACACGTGTCGTGACGAGCGTACTCATGCCGGTGACCGGGTCGAAGCGCGCGCGGCGCGCAAAGCCGCTGTCGACGACCACACGCACGCCGTCGATGGTGAGCGAGGTCTCGGCGATGGCGGTGGCGAGTACCACCTTGCGCCGGCCGGGCGGCGCCGGCGCGAGTGCCGCGTCCTGGGCAGCGGGCGGCAGGTCCCCGAACAGCGCGTGCGCCGTGACGGCTGGCGGCAGGCCGGCCTCCTCGAGCGCGCGCAGCGTCCGGTGGATCTCCGGCGCGCCGGGCAGGAATGCCAGGACGTCGCCGTCGTCACGCTCGAGTGCGGCGCGAGTCGCGCGTGCCAGCTCGCGCGGCAGGCCCGCGAGTTCCGCCCGCGGCAGGTGACGGGTCTCGACCGGATGCATGCGTCCGGCGCTCGAGAGCACCGGCGCGGCGCCGACGAGGGTGCTCACGGCGGCGGTATCGATCGTCGCCGACATGACCAGGAGCTTCAGGTCCTCGCGCAACGTCGACTGCGCGTCGAGGCAGAAGGCGAGGCCAAGGTCGGCATTGAGACTGCGCTCGTGGAACTCGTCGAAGATGACGATTGCCGTGCCCTCGAGCGCGGGATCGGACTGCAGCATGCGGGTGAGCACGCCTTCGGTGACGACCACGAGCCGCGTGGCACCGGAGACGCGCGAGTCCAGGCGGGTGCGGTAGCCGATCGTGCCGCCGACCGGCTCCCCGACGAGCGCGGCCATACGGGTCGCGATCGCCCGCGCCGCCAGCCTGCGCGGCTCCAGCATCAGGATCCGCCCGGCGCCGAGCCACGGCGCGTCGAGCAAGGCGAGCGGCACGGCGGTGCTCTTGCCGGCCCCGGGCGGCGCTTCCACGACGATGGCCGGGTGTGCGCCGAGGGTCGACACCAGCTCCGGCAGGAGCGGTGCGATCGGCAGCGACCGGGCGGCGACGGGCAGCGGCATCGGCGCAGCATAACGGCTGGCGGTCACCACCTGTCGGTCGCCAGGCGGTCTCGCTTGCAACCCCGGCTGCCGCCCCCATGTCCAAACACCAGGACCACCGCCGGGCGGGCCAAGGAGCCGTCCCCGGGGTCGCCACCGCCGTTCGAGGAGCCGCCATGAGTGAACACGAGACGCCCCAAGCCGCGCTGACACCGACGCTGCCGGAGGATGTGCTCATCGTCCTGCCGGTGCGCAATCTCGTGCTGTTCCCCGGCGTCGTCCTGCCCGTGTCGCTCGGCCGGCCGAAGAGCATCGCGGCCGCGCAGGAAGCGGTGCGCACCGGTCGCAACGTGGGCTTCCTGCTGCAGCGGGACCCGACCGCGGACGAGCCCGACGACGACGGCCTGCATCGCATCGGCACGGTGGGCAGGATCCTGCGCCACATGACCGCGCCCGACGGCACGCAGCACATCGTCGCCGAAGGCGAGCAGCGCTTTCGTGTCATCGACTTCCAGCACGGCTTCCCGTTCATGGTGGCGCGCGTGGAGTACCTGCCGGAGCCTGCGCGCACCAGCATCGAGGTCGAGGCGCGCGCGCTCAACCTCAAGCGCCTCGCGGTCGAGGGCATCGAGCTCCTGCCGCAGGCGCCCGCCGAGCTCGGGGCGGCGGTGCGCGCCATCGACGCTCCCGGCAAGCTCGCCGACACGGTGTCGAGCTTCCTCGACATCAAGCCGTCGGAAAAGCAGCAGGTGCTCGAGACCATCGACCTCGGGCCGCGGCTCGAGCTCGTCGCCGGCATGCTCGGCCACCGGGTCGAGGTGCTGCGCATGCAGAAGCGCATCCAGGACCAGACCCGTGAGGCGATCGACGACCGCCAGCGCGAGTTCATGCTGCGCGAGCAGATGAACCAGATCCGCAAGGAGCTCGGCGAGGACGGCGAGGGCGACGTGGAGCTGTCCGAGCTGCGCGAGAAGATCGAGGCCGCCGGGATGCCGGACGAGATGCGCGAGCAGGCGCTCAAGGAGCTCAAGCGGCTCGAGCGCATGCCCGAGGCCGGTGCCGAGAACTCCATGCTGCGCAACTGGCTCGAGCTGGTCGTCGAGCTGCCGTGGGCGAAACTCGACAGCGAGCAGCACGACATGGGCCGGGCGCGCGAGGTGCTCGAGGCCGATCACTACGGCCTGGACCGCATCAAGCGGCGCATCCTGGAGTTCCTGGCGGTGCGCAAGCTCAATCCCGAGGGCAGGAGCCCGATCCTGTGCTTCGTCGGTCCGCCGGGCGTGGGCAAGACGTCGCTCGGGCAGAGCATCGCGCGCGCACTCGGCCTCAAGTTCCAGCGCGTCAGCCTCGGCGGCGTGCACGACGAGGCCGAGATCCGTGGCCATCGCCGCACCTACGTCGGCGCGCTGCCCGGCAACATCCTGCAGTCGCTGCGCAAGGCGGGCACCCGCAACCCGGTGCTGATGCTCGACGAGATCGACAAGCTCGGCCGCGGCATCCAGGGCGACCCGTCGGCCGCCATGCTCGAGGTGCTCGACCCGGAACAGAACGGCAGCTTCCGCGACAACTACCTCGGTTCGCCGTTCGACCTGTCGAAGGTGCTGTTCATCGCCACCGCCAACGTGCTCGACACCATTCCCGGGCCGCTGCGCGACCGCATGGAGATGATCGACCTCACCGGCTACACGGAGGACGAGAAGCTCGAGATCGCCAGGCGCTACCTGCTGGCGCGACAGCTCAAGGCCAACGGCCTGCAGCCCGGCCAGGTCGTGCTGACCGCTGACGCCATCGCCGCCCTCATCCGCGGCTATACCCGCGAGGCCGGCTGCCGCAGCCTCGAACGCGAGATCGGGGCGGTGTTGCGCAACGCGGCGGTGCGCATCGCGAGTGGCGAGGCCGAGACGGTCACGATCGACGCCGGCGACGTGCCGGCGATCCTAGGCGCCCGCAAGTTCGAGAGCGAGGTGGCGCTCCGGGTGAGCGTGCCGGGTGTCGCCACGGGGCTCGCCTGGACCCCGGTGGGCGGTGACATCCTGTTCATCGAGGCAACACGCCTGCCCGGCAGCGGCAAGCTGATCCTCACCGGGCAGCTTGGTGACGTGATGAAGGAGAGCGCGCAGGCGGCACTGTCGCTGGTGAAGTCGCGCGCCGGCCAGTTCTCGCTCGACCCGGCGATCTTCGAGAAGAGCGACGTGCACGTGCACCTGCCCGCCGGCGCCATCCCGAAGGACGGCCCGAGCGCCGGGGTGGCGCTCTACACCGCGCTGGTGTCGCTGTTCACCGGTCGCACCGTCGCCAACGACGTTGCCATGACCGGAGAGATCAGCCTGCGCGGACTGGTGCTGCCGGTGGGCGGCATCAAGGAGAAGGTGGTGGCCGCGGCGCGCGCCGGGCTCACCAAGGTCATCCTGCCGGAGCGCAACCGCAAGGACCTGGAGGAGATTCCGGAGAGCGCGAAGTCGAAGCTCGAGTTCATCTTCGCCGAGCGCGTCGACGACGTGATCGCCGCGGCGATCGGCGACCTCGGCTACGGCAGCCGCCGTGCGTCGCCGGAGATGTTCACCGCCTGAGGCCCTGCACAATGCGCATTGCGCCGGAGTGTCGGCCGGCGCTACGCTGCGCCCGGCTCTGAGCGCGGGGCGTCGTTGCCGATGACCGGGCCTGTGTTGACTCTCGACCAGCTTGGCTGGCGGCCGTTCTTCTCAACCCAGCTGTCTCTCGATGACCTCGAGACGGGCCTGGTCGCGCGCGTCGCCGCCGTGCACCGCGGCCGACTCGAGGCGCTCGGCGAGTCGGGCGCGATCGACGTCCTGCCGCGGGTTCACGCCGGCCCCGCCGGGCTGCCCGTGACCGTCGGGGACTGGCTGTTGGTGGAATCGGGGTCGCTCCGGGTGCAGCGGGTGCTGGAACGCCAGACGCTGGTCAGGCGCATCGCGGCCGGCACGGAGCAGCACCTGCAGCCAATCGCGGCCAACCTCGATACCCTGTTCGTGGTGACGTCCTGCAACCAGGACTTCAATCCTTCGCGCCTGGAGCGCTACCTGTCCCTGGCCTTCGATGCCGGCGTGCAGCCGGTGATCGTGATCACGCGCGCCGACCTGTGCGAGGACCCGGCGGCGTTCGTCGATCGCGCGCGTGCGCTCTCGTCGCGAATCGAGGCCGTGGCGGTCGACGCCACGTCGCCGGAGTCGGTGCATGCGCTCGGCGACTGGCTCGGGCCCGGCCAGACCGTGGCCTGCGTCGGATCGTCGGGCGTCGGCAAGTCGACGCTGATCAACTCGCTCACCGGAACGGACAGCCGCGCGGTTGCCGGCATCCGTGAAGCCGATGCGAAGGGGCGTCACACCACGACCTCGCGCCAGCTGGTGCCGGTGCCGGGGGGTGCGTGGCTGATCGACGTACCCGGGATGCGCGAGCTGCGCATCGGGCCGGTGCACGAGGGTATCAGTGCGGCATTCGACGACATCGAGGCGCTGTCGCAGGACTGCCGCTACCGCGACTGCGGGCACGTGGATGACGCCGGCTGCGCGCTGACCCAGGCGGTCGCGGAAGGACGGCTCGACGCGCGGCGACTGGCAAGCTTCCTCAAGCTGCGACGCGAGGCGATCCGGGCCGGCCAGACGCTGCACGAGCGTCACGAGGAGTCGCGCCGGCAGGGCCGCCTGTACAAGGGCATCCAGCGCGACCGGCGGCGCGAGCGCGGCCGCGATGGATGACCGGCGAGATTGACGCGGCCGGCAGGCCGTTGATAGGCTCATGCCATGAACGTCCTTGCCGTGATCGCGCGCACGACCACCACCACGACCCCCGACGGCGGGCCGTGGCGCTCGTGCATGGACTGATCCCGGTCACATCACGAACTCAACGAGGGCCCCGCCGGCGACGGACGGGGCCCTCGGCTTTTCGGGGCTCCTGCGTCAGGCGGACAGACGGAGGCAGTCATGGACAGCAACGATCATCGTGTCATCGGTCCCAGGCTCGACCTGTTCCACCAGCAGGACGACGCGCCCGGGACTGTCTTCTGGCACCCGCGCGGCGCGGCGCTCTACCGACAGCTGGAGCAGTACATCCACGCGGCCATGCGCGGTGCCGGTTTCAGCGAGATCCGCACGCCGCAGCTGATGGCGCGCTCGCTGTGGGAACGGAGCGGCCACTGGGACAAGTTCGGCGCGAACATGTTTGCCTTTGCCGACGGCGACCGTTCGCTGGCGTTGAAGCCCATGAACTGCCCCGGTCACGTGCAGGTCTTCAACCAGCGGGTGCGCTCGTACCGCGAGCTGCCATTGCGCTTCGCCGAGTTCGGCGCCTGTCATCGCTACGAACCCTCGGGTTCACTGCACGGATTGATGCGGGCGCGCGCGTTCACGCAGGACGACGCCCACGTGTTCTGTCGCGAGGAACAGGTCGACGCGGAGGTCGCGCGCTTCTGCGCCATGCTCGGGCGTGTGTACGCCGAGCTCGGCTTCGAGCGCTTCGTGGTCGCTTTCTCGACGCGACCGCCGACGCGTGCCGGCTCCGACGAGGACTGGGACCGGGCGGAGGCGCTGCTGGCGCGGGCGGCGGTTCGCGCCGGCCTCGATGCGCGGCTGCAGCCGGGTGAGGGCGCCTTCTACGGGCCGAAACTCGAATTCATCCTCGCCGATCGTCATGGCCGTGAATGGCAGTGTGGCACGATCCAGCTCGACCTCGTGCTGCCGGCGAGGCTCGGTGCGGAGTACGTCGACGAACGGGATGCGCGGGTGCGGCCGGTCATCATCCACCATGCCGTGCTCGGGAGCCTGGAGCGGTTCATTGCGATCCTGCTGGAGCATCACGGCGGGCGACTGCCGTTCTGGCTGGCGCCCGATCAGGTCGTGGTCGCCCCGGTGTCGGCAGTGCAGGCCGGCTATGCGCGTGAGGTTGCCGCGGAGCTCGTGGCGGACGGGATCCGCGCCGTCGTCGACGACCGCGACGAGACGCTGGCGCGGCGGATCGTGGACGCGCGGGCGCTCGAGATCCCGGTATTCGCCACGGTCGGCGCGCGCGAGGCGGCGGCGGAAGCGGTGTCGCTGCGCTGGCTCGACGATCGTCGGGCGAGCCGGCCGCTCGCCGGGCTCGGCCACTGGTTGCGCCATGGGGACGAGCCGCCAAACTGAGAACGCGCTGGCAGATCGCGGACGGCCCGGTCGACGGCGGCGGGCAGTTCGGACAGGCTGTGCGTCATCGAGTTGACCGGGTGGCGAGGCGACGAGTTCCATGACCGCGACTTCGACCGCGGCATCGCGGCAACGCGCCGGGCGCTGCACGCGACTGGCGCTGCTGAGCGTGCTTCCGTTCGTGGCCACGCTCGTCTTCGGGCCGCAGTCCGGCATGGAGGCGCTGGTCATCATCCTGCCCTGGGCGTTGATGATCGGTGCCCACGTGCTGTTCGGCATTCCTGCCATGGTCGCGGCATGGCGTGTGCCTGGAAGCGTGCTGCGTATCGCCGTCTTCGGCTACTTCGCCGCGTTCACGCTCGTCCACCTGGCCTACATTGCCTGGGCCAACGATCTCCCGCGCGTCATCCGGACGGCATGGATGCACCAGACGCATGCCGCGGACATGGCGCTCGTCGAGGTACTCGGCTCGGCGGTCGTCGATCGCGACGCTGTCGCCGCTGCACTGGCTGCCGGCGCGCGCATCGACACGGTGTTGCCGAACGGCACGACGGCGCTGGCCGTCGCCACCAGCCGCGGCGATCCGGAGCTGCTGCGGCTGCTGCTCGACACTGCCGCACGGGACGGTCGCGGGATGCGCATCGACCCGGGCGC